>NZ_JBIBHU010000003.1:0-320809 GCF_042957205.1 Kitasatospora sp. NPDC008115
TCCACCCCGAAGGGCTTCACCGTTCGACTTGCATGTGTTAAGCACGCCGCCAGCGTTCGTCCTGAGCCAGGATCAAACTCTCCGTGAATGTTTACCCGTAATCGGGTCCACACCCGCGTTGAGCGGCACGGCAACCACCGGAATAGGGTGATCCCGCGCACTGCGTCCTCGCTAGTGTTATTTCAAAAGGAATCTCCAACCCCAGAGAATCTGAGGCCGGGGATGTCAACATATCTGGCGTTGACTTTTGGCACGCTGTTGAGTTCTCAAGGAACGGACGCTTCCTTCAGGCGGCTTTCACACCGGCCCTCCGGGCGCTTCGTTCTTTCGTGTTTCCAGCTTACCAGATGTTTTCCGTGCCGTTCCCGGCGCTTCCTTCATCCAACTCGCTGGTGTCTTCTGCGGCTTGACGCCCCGTCCGACGTTTCAAACTCTAGCCGATCCCCGCTCCGAAAAGCGAATCCGGCCGCAATCCCTGAAAACAGGCACACCGAATAAACCCTGAGCCGGAACGCATCGAAAAGATGACGATACGCCTCGGCCCGTAACCGGGAAGAGGTGGTGTTTCAGAGGATTGGCTACCCCGGGACCGTCCGCGTTGATACGTGTCCGGTGCTCCCAGCCAGGCAGCTCGAAGAACACTAGACCTCTCGGACGGCCGAGTCAAGCGCCCGTATCCGTTCGGGCGACTCCTCGTCGGCCGGCAGCTGGAAGACCAGGACGGCGACATCGTCGTCGTGCTCGGAGGTGACGCCCATGGCCCGCAGCAGGCGCGCGCAGACCACGTCGGGGGCGCCGACCGCGCCGGTGAGGGTGCGGGCGAGCTGGTCGAGGCCCTGGTCGATGTCCTCGTCACGGCGTTCGACCAGGCCGTCCGTATAGAGGACGCCGGTGGTGCCGGGCAGCAGCCGCAGGGTGTGGGAGAGGTGGACGCCTCCCCCGGTGCCCAGCGGCGGGCCGTTCTGTTCCTCGCTGCGCAGGACGGTGCCGTCGGGGCAGCGCAGCAGGATCGGCAGGTGGCCGGCGGAGGCGTAGCCGAGAGTGCGGCGCGGCGGGTCCCAGACGGCGTAGGTGCAGGTGGCGATCTGGTTGGCGTCGATCTCCATGGCGAGGCCGTCGAGCAGGCTCATCACCTTGTGCGGCGGGAGGTCGAGGCGGGCGTAGGCGCGGACGGCGGTGCGGAGCTGGCCCATGACGGCGGCGGCGCGCAGGCCGCGTCCCATGACGTCGCCGATGACCAGGGCGGTGCGGCCGCCGCCGATGGCGATGACGTCGTACCAGTCGCCGCCGACGGCCGCCTCCGCTCCGCCGGGCTGGTAGGTGGCGGCGACCCGGAGGTCGGCCGGCTGGTCGAGCTTCTGCGGGAGGAGGCTGCGCTGGAGGGTGACGGCGGCCTCGCGGTGGCGGCGCTCGGACTCGCGCAGCCGGGCGGCGGCGAGGACCTGGTCGGTGACCTCGGCGGCGAAGACGAGGACTCCGGAGGTCGGGTCGTCGCTCGTTGGAGTGGAAAGGACGGGCGCACCGCCGGGACCGGTGCGGCCCGGGTCGCGGGTCAGGGGGACGCAGGAGACGTTGTAGTAGCGGTTGCCGGTGAGGCCGAGGATGCAGCGGGCCTTGACGCTGCGGGGGCTGCCGCCGCGGATGACCTGGTCCATGAGGGGCAGGACGCCGAGGGTGCCGAGTTCGGGCAGCGCGTCGCAGGCGGGCAGACCGGTGGGGCGCTCGCCGAAGAGTTCGCGGTAGGCGCGGTTGGCGTAGCCGAGCTGGTGCAGCGGGCCGTAGGTGACGGCCACCGGGGCCGGGATGCGGTTGAGGACCTCACGGAGGTCCTGGGGCCGGTGGGGGTCGAGCACGCCGGTGGGGTCGAGGGCGTCGGGCGGTCCGGCGGTACCGGTGGGGTCGCGGGGGCCGGGCACCACGACGGCGTCGCCGGACGGCGCGGCGCGGTCGGTGCCGGCCCCGGACGGCGGGGTGGCACGCCACGGGACTCCGGTGAGCCGGGCGCTCCAGCGCATGAGGTTCAAACGACGGCCGCTTCCTCGGGTTCCAGACATATCATCACTTCTTGTGCACTCGTCAGCACACGGGGTAATGACTCGGTCGGGCAGATCCTGTCAGGCGGAGGCCCGATTCCGGAAGTCGCCCGCGCCACGCGTGGCCCTTCGATCGGCCACAGGGCCGTGTCCGTACTCCGACCGGGCGGTGGCGGGCGCACCACCGGCGCGGCTCACACGGGCCGCTCGTCGGCCGGGGCCCGCCCGGCCGGGGCCCGCCGGTCCGGCCGGCCGAGCGGGACGACCTCGCGGGAGAACAGCCCCGCCAGCACCCAGTCCGTGAGGACCCGCACCCGGCGCTCGGCGCTCGGCAGCCGGCGCAGGTGCCGGGCCCGGTGCAGCCACCAGGCCCGCCGTCCGGTGAGCCGCCCGCCGCGCCTGGTGTGGGCGACCGCCCGGCCGAGGCCCAGCGAGGTGGAACAGGCCGGGGCCTCCGGCCGGTACTCGGCGATGCCGGGCGCGTGCGGTCCGCCGTCCAGCGCCACCAGCACGTTGGCGGCCAGCAGGGCGGCCTGGGCGAAGGCGTGCTGGGCGTTCGGCGCGCACGGCGCCCCGTCCGCCCCCGGGTCGGGCACGGCGGCGCCGTCCCCGGCCGCCCAGGCCCCCGGCAGCGCGCGGCCGTCCGGGCCGAGCACCTGGAGGGTGGGCAGGCAGCGGACCCGGCCGGCGGTGTCCAGCGGCAGGTCGGTGTCGCGCAGCAGCGGGTTCGGACGGATCCCGGCCGTCCAGACCAGGGTGCGGGCCGCGAACCGGCTGCCGTCGGAGAGCGCCATGACCCCGTCGGCGGCCGACTCCAGGGTGGTGCGCAGACGGACGTCGACGCTGCGCTCGCGCAGCTGGGCGAGGGTGTGGTCGGCGAGTTCGGGCGACTCCTCGGCGAGGATCCGGTCGGTGGCCTCGACCAGCACCCACCGCAGGTCCTCCGGGGTGATGTTGTGGTGGCCGCGGACGGCGTACCTGGCCATGTCCTCCAGTTCGGCGAGCGCGCCGACGCCCGCGTAGCCGGCCCCGACGAAGACGAAGGTGAGCGCGGCCTGGCGGAGCGCCGGGTCGCGGGTGGTGGCGGCCAGGTCGAGCTGTTCCAGGACGTGGTCGCGCAGGCCGACCGCCTCGCCGACGGTGGAGAAGCCCCGGCCGCGCTCGGCCAGGCCCGGGACGGGCGCGGTGCGGGAGACCGCGCCGGGGGCGAGCACCAGGACGTCGTAGTCGAGTTCGACGGGTGCGGGCGGCTCGCCCGGTCCCGCGGCGTCGGCCCAGGCCCGGCGGGTGGCGTGCTCGATCCGGGTGATCCGGGCGGTGAGCACCCGGCACCCGGTGAGTTCGCGGCGCAGCGGCACGACCACGTGCCGGGGGTCGATGGTGCCGGCCGCGACCTCCGCGAGCAGCGGGTGGTAGGTGAGGTAGGCCTGCGGTTCGACCACGGTGAGCTGGACCTCCCCGCGCCGCAGCCGCTCGCGCAGGCCGCGCTGGAGGTGCAGCGCCGCGGACATCCCCGCGCACCCGCCGCCGACGATCAGGATCCTGATGGCGCACCTCCTGTCGATGGGGCCCCGCGCCCGCCTTCGACCGGGCATGCCCCCATCACGCCCACCAATAAAGGACCGTCGGCGCCGTCTTGTCCACCATCCGTGCCGTGACGGATGGGGCCGCCGGGACCTGGCGGGGACGGATGTGCTGCCGGGGTGAGTTTCTGACGCACTTTCGGCCTCGAACGGCGGTGAACTATGGTCGGATTGTGTGGCGGCGCGGCCACTGCCATGTCAACTGGCGGCGACGCACCGTGGAGCGGCCATTACGGCCAGTTCTAGTGTTGGCGGGAGAACCCGACTGCGGGACCGTGATCCGGGGAAGGGTAGTTCCCGGACAAGGCCCCGGACGGGCGCCGACACGCCGGTCCGATCGCACCGATCGACCCGGCGGCGCCCGCCTGATCGGGGTCCGGGTGGACTGCGCGCGGCCGCACCCACGGTCGGGCGCCACCCGGGCGGCACCACCAACGGCACGAGCGATGGGTCATCGGTCATTTCTTTCAGGCTTAGCTGCACCGGGGGGTGCAGGGGCGGGCGACGACAGGGTCCGGAATCGGATGCCTGCGGGGGAGAGTTGGGATGATGGAACAGGAGCGACTGTTGGGGCGAGCGGGTGCGGCACACCCCGGCCAGGGCGTGGTCCCGGAGCAACGCGGCCCCGCCGAGGCGGCCGGGCCGCCCGGGGCCACCGGTGCGTCGGGCGTGCCCGGGACGACCGGGACGGCGTACGCGGCGGTCCCGTACCGGGGCGGCGAGATGACACAGGCCGGCGGGCCTCCACCGGGCGCGCGGCTGCGGGTCGACGCCCGCCGGAACCTGGAGAGCGTGCTGCGTGCGGCCCGCGAGGTGTTCGGCGAGTTCGGCTACGGCGCGCCGATGGAGGAGGTCGCACGGCGGGCCGGGGTCGGCGTGGGCACGGTGTACCGGCGTTTTCCGAGCAAGGAGGTGCTGGTCCAGCGGATCGCGGCCGAGGAGGTCGCCTGGCTGACCGCCCAGGCGCGCGAGTCGCTGTACGGCGGCTCGGGGGCGTGGGAGGCGCTGGCCGGGTACCTGGCGCGCGCGGTGTCCACCGGGGCCGGGCGGCTGCTGCCGCCGGAGGCGTTCCGGTACGCCGAGGAGCTCGGGCGGGTGCCCGAGCAGCGCTCGGGGGAACCGGCCGGGCCGGTCGGCGGGTTCGGCCTCACCCGGTACGAGCCGCTGGGCGGTGAGGTGGCGGCCGTGTCCGGCGGGTTCCCGGGCACCGGGGTCGCGGCGGCCGAGGCCGAGGCCGCGGCGCTGGGGGCCGACGCGGATCCGCGGCTGCTGCTGCAGCTGCTCGCGGCGCTGGTGGCGCGCGCGGGTGCGGCGGGTGAGCTGCGGCCCGGAGTCACCGTCGCGGACGTGGTGCTGGTGCTGACGGCGTCGGTGCCGGTGCACGCGTGGCGCGGCGGGCCGGCGGGTGCCGCTCCGTCCGGGGCCGCCGGTTCCGGTGCGGCGGGCCCGGTGCCCGGGGAAGCGGCGCAGGCGGCAGGCGGACGGCAGGCGGACGGTCAGTCCGCCGAAGGCCCGTCGGACCGGCTGCTGCAGATCCTGCTGGACGGCCTGCGGGCCCGCTGAACGTCACCCCGCCGGACGGCCACCGTCCGTCGCGGGCAAGGAGGTTGCTGAACCGGGCGGCGCGGGGAACCGGGTCGCGCGCCCGGCGCGAGCGGCGCCCGCCGGGGCGCCGTGCACCGGGCGAACACATCCGCGACGGCCCCACGGAAGAGTGGGTCACGGCCGGTCCGGCTACCGCCCAACTCTGCGCTATGCCATCCTTTGCCCGTGGTTGGAGCCAATGTCCCGATGCGCGCCGTTCGCGTGCCCTCGGCGCCGTGCAGCGGGAGCTCGTGCGCCCACGCACTCCCGTGCGCCCTGCCACACTACGGGGGCTGTCGTGGAATCTGGGGTCCGTTGTGAGCGCCGAGGAACAGAACGACTACGGCTACGGCCTCGACTTCGGGCGGTCCGCCGGGGCCGGGCCGGACTGGGGAGCCGACTGGGGGCCTGACGGCCCGGGCGCCGACGCCGCCCGGCCGGGTCAGGTGCCGGACCAGGCCGGGATGCCCAGCCGCGAGACGCTCTCCGCCTCCGCCGCCGCCTTCCCCCAGGGCCGCGTCCCCGGGCAGGCCCCCGCCGGGCGCGGCGGCGTCACCCCCGAGGCCTTCGTCGGCACCGGCGCCCCGACGCGCCCCACCGTGCCGGCGCCCGCCGACCCGGTCGACGGCGAACGTCCGCCCTCCGACGCCGAGTTGACCGCGCTGGTGCGGGCCGGCGACGACACCGCGTACGAGGAGATCTACCGCCGGCACGTCGACTCGGTGCGCCGCTACGCCCGGACGTGCTGCCGCGACAGCTTCACCGCCGAGGACCTGGCGGGCGAGGTGTTCGCGCGCACCCTTCAGGCGCTGCGGGCGGGCAAGGGGCCGGAATTCGCCGTCCGCGCCTATCTGCTGACCGCCGTGCGGAACGTCGCCGCGGCCTGGACCCGCAGCGAGCGGCGCGAGCAACTCGTCGACGACTTCAGCGTGTTCGCGCAGACCTCGGCCGCCGTCGTCGACCTCGACCTGGCCGACCCGGGCGCCGACGCCTGGGCGATGGCGATGGCCGACCAGCGCATGGTGATGCAGGCCTACGCCGAACTCCCCGAGGACGACCGGATGGTGCTCTGGCACACCGAGGTCGAGCGGGAGTCGCCGAAGACCGTCGCGGTGATGCTGGGCAAGACCGCCAACGCGACCGCCGTCCAGGCCCACCGGGCCCGCGACCGGCTCGCCGCCGGGTTCCTCCAGGCGCACGTCTCGGGCAGCCAGGACCGGGCCTGCCAGGCGTACGCCAACCGGCTCGGCGCGTACGCGCGCGGCTCGCTGCGCAAGCGGGCCTCGGCGGAGGTCGGGGGGCACCTCAAGGAGTGCGACCGGTGCACGGCGGCGTGCCTGGAGCTGTCCGAGATCAACCACGGGCTGCGTGCGCTGCTGCCCGGCGGGGTGCTGGTCTGGGTCGGCGTGGGCGGCTTCGGTGCCGCCGCGGCCGCCGTGGGCGGGGCGGCGGTGGTCGGCGGCGCGGCCGCCGGGACCGCGGCCACCACGGCGGGCGGTGCGGCCGGGGGTACGGCGACGAGTGGTGCCGCCGCGGGTACGGCCGGTGCCACGGGTGCGACGGGTGGCGCCGGGGCTGCGGGTGGCACCGCGGCTGCGGGCGGGGGCGCGGGCAGTGGGGCGGGTGCGGGCAGTGGGGCGGGTGCGGGAGCGGGGGCGGCCGGGGAGGGCCTGGGCACCGCCGCCAAGGCCGGCATCGCCGCCGCCATCGCGGTGGCGGCCGCCGCCGTCGCCGCGTACGCGCTCACCGGCTCGCCCGAGCCGAAGCCTCCGGTGGCCGCTCCCCCGGCGTCCGCCCCGGCCTCGCCCGCGCCGCCGGCCCCCGCGCCCGAACCGGCCGCCCCGGAACCGGCGCCGCAGCAGCCGGCCCCGGCGAGTGCCGAGTCCGCCCCGGCGGAGCCGCCCGCCCCCGCGCCGTCCGCGCCCTCGGCGTCGAGCGCCGTGCCCAAGCCCGCGCCGCCGGTCGTGCCCGGCACGCCGCGGGCCACCACGGCGGCCTCGCCGACGCCCGCGCCCCCGAAGTCCTCCCCGGCACCGGCGCCCACGTCGACGCCGGCCAAGCCGCAGGCCCCGGTCGTGGTGACGCCGCAGCCGAGCCTGCCGCCGCTGCCACCGGTGCCGACGCCCGAACTGCCGGTGGTCCCGTTGCCCGAGGTGCCGGTGATCCCGACGCCCACCATCCCGCCGACCGTCCCGCCGGTGGTCGTGCCGACGCCCACCACGCCACCGCCACCGAGCGACTTCTGGGGCGACAACCTGCCGGTGACCAAGCCCGGCAACAACCGGGTGCCCCCGCCGGAGCCGGCCATCCGGGAGAAGGGGAGCGACTGGTTCTGGCAGCGCGGCACCGTGTCGGTCGGCGGCACCGAGCGCCGGCACGGCATCACCGTGCACGCTCCGGCGACCACGGTGATCGACCTCAACCGCACCTGCACGTCCTTCGACGCGGTGGCCGGGATGGACGACCTGAGCGTGACCCTCGGCGCCGTGGTCTTCTCGGTCCAGGGCGGCGACGGGCGGACCCTGTGGAGCTCGCAGCCGGTGGGGGCGGGCGACCCGGCGGTGCCGGTGCACGTGCCGCTGGACGGGCAGAAGTCGATCAAGCTGGTGGTGACGCCGGCGAGCGGATTCTGGTCGGCGCTGAACATGGCCGACTGGGCCGAGGCCCGCTTCAGGTGCGTCTGAAACGGGCCTCGGGTCCGGCTTCCGGCCGAGGGGCTGCTCAGATGGCGCAGGAGCCGTCCGCGCAGGCCTCACCGGCCGGGGCGACCTGCACCGGCGCGGGCCGGTGCTCGCCGATCTCGGTGGCGACCTGCTCCAGCACCCGGCGGAAGGTCTCGGCCTCCTGGCCGCCCTGGACGGCCCACTTGCCCTCGAAGACGAAGGTCGGCACGGCGGTGATGCCGATCTCGCGGGCCTCGGCCAGCTGCGCGCGGACCTCGGCGACGCCCTCGTCGCCGGCGAGGTAGGCGGTCACCCGGTCGCGGTCCAGGCCCGCGCCGACGGCGACCTCGGTGAGCGCGGTGCGGTCGCCGACGTCCACGCCGTCGGTGAAGTGCGCCTTGAGCAGGGCCTCCTTGAGGCGGCCCTGGGCCTGCGCGCCGTACTCGGTCTCGGCCAGGTGCAGCAGGCGGTGGCCGAGGAAGGTGTTGGCGTGCAGCGCGGCGTCGAAGTCGTAGCCGATGCCCTCGGCGCGGCCCAGCTCGGCGACCCGGGCGTCCATCGCGACGGACTGCGGGCCGTAGCGCTCGGCGAGCCATTCGCGGTGCGGGCTGGCCGTGGCGGGCGCGTCCGGCACCAGCTGGTACGGCCGGTAGACCACCTCGACGTTCTCCTTGCCCGCGAAGCCGTCGAGCGCCTGCTCGAAGCGGCGCTTGCCGATGTAGCACCAGGGGCAGGCGATGTCGGAGTAGATCTCGACCTTCATGACGGGGGCTCCAGGGAGGTGGGGATGAGCGTGTGGTCCGAGATCGGTGAACGGTGAACCATCTCGGGACATTCCCGGCGCCCCGGGCGCGCTGCCCCGGGGCTCAGGTTGCGGGCGGGGCGGGGACGACCAGGACGGGGCAGGCCGCGTGGTGGACGACGGCGCTGCTGACCGAGCCCAGGAGGAGGCGGGTGAAGCCGCCGTTGCCCCGGGTGCCGAGCACCAGGGTGTGCTGGCGGGCCGAGGCGGCCAGCAGGACCTCGATCACATTGCCCAGCACCACGTGCAGCGACATCTCGGCCGTGCAGGGGTGCGGGCGGGCCTGTTGGACGGTGGCCACCGAGCGGCGCAGGCCGTCGGCCATCGACTCGACCAGGGTTTCCACGCTCTCCTGGACCAGCTCGGCCATCCCGGGCGGGTAACCGGCGGGCGCCGGGTTGACGACGGCGAGCACGTACAGGGGCAGGCCGTGCAGCTCGGCCTCGGTCATCGCCCGTTCCAGCGCCCAGAGCGAGCCGTCGGACCCGTCGCACGCCGCGAGCACCCCCGGCGGCCGGCCCGTCGGCGGCCGCCCGAGCACCGAGAGCACGACGGGAACGGGCTGGTCCGGACTGGCAGTGGTCACCACGACCTCCGTGGGTGCGGGGGGGGGGAAGCGGGAGTAGCGGGAGCTACGGGAGTAACGGGGAAGCGGGGGTTGACGGGGCGGGGGGACGGGATGCCTCGCCATGATCGCCGCCCGACCCCCGCCCCGCCCCCGAGCCGCGCCGAACACGCCCCCGAGCCCCGGCGCCGCGAACCCGCCGCACAGGAAGTCGGCTCCGCCGACTTTCCACTCCGCGCGTCCCGGGAGCGGGTGAGTGAATCAGTAGACCGGTCTGCATATTCATGGGCGCAGGAAGTCGGCCTGGCCGACTTTCCACTCCAGGGGATGGGCGCGGAGGAGCTGGCGCGAGGGAAATCCGTAGACCGGTCTGCATATTCGTGCGGGCGGAAGGGCCCGGGAGAGCAGGAAGTTGGACGGGCCGACTTTCCACTCCGCGCGCGCGGAGGATGGGTGCGGGAATCACTAGACCGGTCTGCATATTCGCCGGCGTAGGAAGTCGGGCCGGCCGACTTTTCGCTCCGGGGGTGGGTCAGGGGAAGCGGGTGGGGGTGAGGGCGGGGTGGGTGGGGTGGGGGAGGCCGGTCCAGCAGGCGCCGTGGCGGCGGGCGCGGATGCGGCGGAGCCAGAGTTCGGTGGCGACGAGGTCGGCGAGGCCGGCGAGGGTGGCGGGCGGGAGGGGGGCGGCCTGGTCGGCGGCGCGGGTGAGGGCGGTGCGGACGGCGGGGAGGTCGATCAGGCCGGCCTCCGCGAGCAGGGGGGCGTCGAAGAGTTCGGCCAGGCCGTCGGCGGCGAGCCGCAGGCCCGCGCGGGCGGGGGCGGTGCGGTCGGGGCGGGGTGTGCGGCCCCAGTCGGGCGGCAGGTCGGTGCGCCCGGTGCCGGCCAGGACGGACCGCAGCAGCGCGTGCCGCGCCCCGGGCTGGAGGCGGACGTCGTCCGGGAGCAGCCGGGCGGCGCGCACCACCTGGTTGTCGAGGAAGGGCGCGTGCAGGCGCTGCCCGGGCTGTTCGGTGGCGTGCACCAGCGTGCGGAACCCGCGCGCGTGCCGGTGGAGGGCGTGCCGGGCCCGGTACGCGCCCGGGTGTTCGCCGGGCGCCGGTTCGCGCGCCGCCAGGCGGAGCCGCAGCGCGACGGCGGAGAGCGCCTCGTCGGAAAGCCAGCGGGCGGCCGGCCCCGGGACCACCCAGGCGAGGTCGTCCGCCGAGCGGGTGCCCGCCGTGCCGCCGCCGTCGTCGGAGGTCCGGCGCAGGGTCAGCCGCACGGCCGTGTCGTCGAGCGCGTCCGCCCAGCGGGCGCGGGCGAGGCGGTGGGCAGCGCGCAGCACGGTGAGCGGGGTCCGCAGCGCGCCCGCCAGGACGCCGGCGGCCGCCCGGTCGGCGCCGGCCAGCGCGGCCACCGGGGAGAGCAGCTCGCGCGAGCGTCCGGCCCGGACCAGGTCGGCCAGCCGGGCCGGGTGCCCGTCCAGGACGTGCCGGGCGCCGTAGCCGGTGAGGTGGTCGGTGCCGCCCGCCTCGAACCGGGCGCCGGCCCAGGCCGCGGTGACCAGTTCCGGCCCGGGCTCGTCGGTGAGCCGGCCGGCCGTCGGGTCGGTGCGCAGGTCCGCGTACGGGAGGGTGTCCGGGCCGACGGCGAGCACGGTGTGCCGCAGCCGGGGGACGTCCGGCGCCGGGGCGGGGGGCGCCGTCCCGCCGGAGGTGACGGCGGCGACCGGTTCGGGGCCGGTCCGCGGCCGGCCGGCGGCGCGGGCCCAGGAACCCTTCACCGCCCCGGTGCGCGCGGCCCTGGGTCCGGCCGCGGCCGGACCGGACTCGGCGGGCCCCGACCCGGCGGGCCCGGACTCGGCGGGCCCGGACTCGGCGGGCCCGGACTCGGCGGGCGGCGGGCCGGGCTGCCGCGGCACGGCGGCGGCGAGCAGGGCGACCGTGGCGGACGCCGTCCCGTACGAGAGGTCGGCACCGAGCCGGGCCCGCCCCGGCGGCGCCGCCGGGCTGGTGCGGACCCGGAAGCGGACCGACTCCAGCAGCGCCCGGGTGAGCTCCCCGACGGCCGCCGCCTCGCCGCGCCCGCGCGCCCCGCCGGCGCCCGGCTCGTCGTACCCGGAGAGGTACGGCCGCCCGTCCCGCAGCCCCAGCGCGTGCCCGGGCGGCACCCGCCGCACGCCGAGGTAGGGCGTGCCGGTGCCGAGCGCCTCCGGGGCCTCGGGGCAGGCGAGCCGGGCGGCGAGGTGGCCGGTGTCCAGCGGTGCGCCGACCAGGTCGGCGAGCGGCAGCGCCGCGGTGGCGTACGCGGTGCCGCCGCCCCAGGGGGTGTGGAAGACGGGCTGGGCGCCGGCCAGGTCGGTGAGCAGCACGGTCGACCGGATTCCGCTGCGCAGCACCACGGTGTAGCCGCCGGGCCAGGCGGTGAGGTGGCGGACGGCGCCGCCGCGGGCGGCGGCCAGGCCGGCAGCGAGTTCGGCGTCGGTGGCGCCGCAGGGGCCGAGGACGGCGAGCCGCAGGACGGCCGGTCCGGCCTCGACCGGGTCCGCGGCGGTGGGCCCGGTGGTGACGGTGGCGGGGGCGCCGGGCCGCAGGGTGACCAGGCGGATCTCCTCGGGCCGCCAGTCGCCGACCGCCCAGAGCGGGTCGGGCCCGCTCCACAGGGGGCGCGCGGCGATCGGGGTGACCGCGCCGGGCGGCTCGTGCGCCGGTGCGCCCGGTCGGGGCGCGCCCGTGCACCAGCCCGTCAGCCACCGCATCGCGCCTCCACCGCACGAGGACCAGCACCGCGCGGCGCGCCCTTCAGCGGGCGGTCCCCCTGGCCGGCCCCTGGCGCACCGTCAGAAGACATGGTGCCACCGGTTGCGCGCCCGCCGACCGGAGTTGTCGTTTCCGGTACGCGCCGGGAAGGGCGCGTACCGGACGGCGACGCACAGTGTCGAACACCCGGACGATCCCCGGCCGGACGTCCCCGTCGGGGCGGGCCGGGCCTCCCCCTCCTCGGCCCGGACCGCCCTCCACGGCGCCCTGTCATGGTCATCGCGAAATGGCCGAAAGGCGTCGCTCTGCCCGGGAGGGCATCCGCATGCCCTCCCGGACGTCGCCACCGCCCGCGGGGATGTAGGCGGCGGCGTCCCCCGGCCCGCCGGGTCCTCGACGGCGGGCCGACCCACGACCACCAGCGAATCGCCGACCAGCCGGTCGGGCCAGGGGGCACGGCCGGGCGCACATCGACACGGGACCGGAGCACGGCGCTCCGGCGCTCCGCCCGGACGCCCCGGGACGGCCGGATCCGGGCGGTCGCAGCCGAGTCCCCGGAGCCCCCGCCACCCGGGCCCGGGCGCACGATCCCGCCATCCGGAATGCGGCCTCTTAACCGTCGGAACGCGTCCGACTACTCTAGGTACAGCAGCTACGGCCCGGTGCCGCCCGGGCCCCGCGCACAAGGCCGCAGGAGGTGCCGCCGCCACCATGACCGTCAGCCCACGAGGACCGAACGAACGGCTCGGCACGCTCCTGACCCTCGCCCAGATCAGCAACGCGGGGCTGGCCCGCCGCGTCAACGACCTCGGCGCGCAGCGCGGGTTGACGCTCCGCTACGACAAGACGTCGGTGGCCCGCTGGGTGAGCAAGGGCATGGTGCCGCAGGGCCCGGTCCCGCACCTGATCGCCACCGCGATCGGCGGCAAGCTCGGCCGGCCGGTGCCGCTGGAGGAGATCGGCCTCGGCGACACCGACCCGGCGCCCGAACTCGGCCTCGCCTTCCCGCGCGAGGTCCCCGACGCCGTCCGCTCCGCCACCGACCTCTGGCGGGTCGACCTCGACCTGCGGCGCGGCCCCGGCGGCGGGCGCTGGAGCGACAGCCTGGCCGGCACCTTCTCGGTCGCCGCCTACGCGACCCCGGTCTCCCGCTGGCTGATCACCCCCGCCGACGGCTCGGTGGCCCGCGAGGTGCCGCGCTCCCCCGCCGAGGCCGGTTCCTACCGGGTCGGCCACTCGGACGCCGCCAAGCTCCGCGAGGCCGCCCAGGAGGCCCGCCGCTGGGACTCCAAGTACGGTGGCGGGGACTGGCGTTCGTCGATGGTGCCGGAGTGCCTGCGGGTCGAGGCGGCGCCGCTGCTGCTCGCCTCGTACAGCGACGCGGTGGGCCGGGCGCTGTTCGGCGCGACGGCCGAACTCACCCGGCTGGCCGGGTGGATGGCCTTCGACACCGGCCAGCACGAGGCCGCCCAGCGGTACTACATCCAGGCCCTGCGGCTCGCCCGGGCCGCTGCGGACGTCCCGCTCGGCGGCTACGTCCTGGCCTCGATGAGCCTCCAGGCCGGCTACCGGGGCTTCGCCGAGGAGGCCGTGGACCTCGCCCAGGCCGCCCTGGAGCGCAACCGGGGCCTGGCCACCACCCGGACGATGAGCTTCTTCCACCTGGTCGAGGCCCGGGCCCAGGCCAAGGCCCGCAACGCGGCGGCGTGCGCGACGGCGCTCGGGGCCGCGGAGAGCGCCCTCGAACGGGCGCGCGCCGGGGATCCCGATCCGGCGTGGATCGACTTCTACGCCTACGACCGGCTCGCCGCCGACGCCGCCGAGTGCTTCCGCGACCTCGGTGTGCCCTCCAAGGTCCGCCAGTTCACCCGCGAGGCGCTGGCCCGGCCCACCGAGGGGTTCGTCCGCTCGCACGGCCTGCGGCTGGTGGTCTCCGCGATGGCCGAGGCCGAGGCCGGCAACCTGGACGCGGCGGTCGCGGCCGGCGAGCGCGCCGTCGACGTGGCCGGGCGGATCTCCTCGCAGCGCAGCCGCGAGTACGTGGTGGAGATGCTGCGCCGGCTGGAGCCGTTCCAGGGCGAGCGCCGGGTCCGCGAACTGACCGAACGGGCCCGCGCGGTGATCGTCGCACCCGCCTGACCCGGCCGGCGCCGGACCGCCGACGCCCACTCGACCGGCCCCCGCCGACGTGGCAGCATCGCGGACGGACGGGGACGGTCGGACGAGGCGAGGCGAGGAGCGGGCCGTGCGGTACGACGTCGACGTGCTGGTGGTGGGGGGCGGGATCGTCGGGCTCTCCACGGCGTACGCGCTGACCGGGGCCCGGCCCGGGCTGCGGCTCACCGTGCTGGAGAAGGAGCCCGTCCTGGCCTCCCACCAGACCGGGCGCAACAGCGGGGTGATCCACAGCGGCGTCTACTACCGGCCCGGGTCGCTCAAGGCCCGGTACGCGGTGGCCGGCGCCGCCGGGATGGTGGAGTTCTGCCGCGCCCACGCCGTCCCGTTCGAGGTCACCGGGAAGCTGATCGTCGCCACCGGGCCCGCCGAACTGGACCGGCTGCGCACCCTGGCCGAACGCGGCCGGGCCAACGGCATCCCGGTCACCGAACTGGACCGCCGGGGCATCGCCGGGTACGAGCCGCAGGTCACCGGCATCGCCGGGCTGCACATCGGGACCACCGGCATCTGCGACTTCCCCGCCGTGGCCGCCGCCTACGCCCGGCTGGCCCGCGAGGCCGGGGCGGAGATCCGCACCGGGGCCGAACTGCGCGCGGTCGCCCGGCGGGCCGACGGCGTCACCGTGCAGACCTCGGCGGGCGAGCTGCGCTGCCGGGTGCTGGTGAACTGCGCGGGCCTGCACAGCGACCGGATCGCCCGGCTGGCCGGCGACGACCCCGGCGTGCGGATCGTGCCGTTCCGCGGCGAGTACTACGAACTCGTCAAGGAGCGACGGGAGTTGGTCCGGGGCCTGGTCTACCCGGTCCCCGACCCGGCGTTCCCGTTCCTGGGCGTCCACCTGACCCGGGGCGTGCACGGGGACGTGCACGTCGGCCCGAACGCCGTCCCTGCGCTGGCCCGCGAGGGCTACGACTGGCGCACCGTGCGGCCGCGCGACCTCGCCGGCACCGCCGCCTTCCCCGGCACCTGGCGGATCGCCCGCCGGCACTGGCGGTACGAGGTGGGCGAGTTGCACCGCTCGCTCTCCAAGCGGGCGTTCACCACTGCCGTCCAGCGGCTGCTGCCCGCCGTCACCTCGGCCGACCTGGTCCGCGCCGGGGCGGGCGTGCGGGCCCAGGCGGTGGCCCGGGACGGCTCGCTGCTGGACGACTTCGCCTTCGCCGGCTTCGACCCGGACGACCCGCGCTCCACCCGCCGCCTGGTGCACGTGCTGAACGCGCCCTCCCCGGCGGCGACGGCCTCGCTGCCGATCGGCCGGGAGGTGGCCCGCCGGGCGCTGGCGGCGCTGGAGGCGGGCGGCTGAGGATGGCCGCGGCCCGGGGACGTGGGGACCGTCACAGGGCCTGCGGCCCGCGCCGGACGGCCCCGTAGACTCGGGTGATTGTGACTGCCACCGCCCCGATCCCCCAGCCATCGCCCTCCGCCCGGCTCTCCGCGGCGCCCGCCGCGTACCCCGCGCCGATGTACCCGCACAAGGCCACCGAGGCCCAGCACAGCGAGCGGCGCATCCGCAGCTTCCAGCCGCGCCGGGGCCGGATGACCAACGCCCAGGCGGGCGCGCTGGACCGGGGCTGGGAGAAGTACGGCATCGCGATCGACGGCACCCCGCTCGACCTGCCCGCGCTGTTCGACGGCCTGCCGGTCACCCTGGAGATCGGCTTCGGCATGGGCGAGACCACCGCCGCGATGGCCGCCGCCGACCCCGCGACGGGCATCCTGGCCGCCGACGTCCACACCCCCGGCCACGGCAACCTGCTCGGCCTGCTGGAGCGCGACGGCAGCACCAACGTCCGCCCGGCCGCCGGCGACGCCGTGATCCTGCTGCGCGACATGCTCCAGGACGCCTCGCTGGCCGGCCTGCGGGTCTACTTCGCCGACCCGTGGCCCAAGCCCAAGCACCACAAGCGCCGGCTGGTCCAGGCGTCCTTCCTGGAACTGGTCCTCCCCCGGCTGGCGCCCGGCGCGCTGGTGCACTGCGCCACCGACTGGGAGCCGTACGCCGAGCAGATGCTCGCCGTGCTGTCCGCCTCCCCGGAGCTGGAGAACCTGCACCCCGAGGGCGACGGCACCGGCTGGCTGGAGCCGGCGGACCACCCGGACGGCTCCGTCCCCGGCTACGCGCCGCGGCCCGACTGGCGCCCGGTCACCAAGTTCGAACGGGCCGGCATCGCCAAGGGCCACGTGGTGCACGACCTGCTGTTCCGCCGCCGCTGAACCACCGCCGGGTGTTCGACCCGGCGGGCCGCGCGGGCCCCGGCGTCCGCGGGCCGGCCGGGCCGGAGCGGGGCGCCCGCGCCGGGTCCCCCCGGCCGCCGGGCGGCGTGGCCTAACCTGTGGCGCGTGAGCACCCCGTCCGGCGGTGGGTACCACATCACCGTGCGGGCCGCCGACGACCGAGAGATGCCCACGCCCACCGCCGGCACCCGGACCATCCCGGGGCCGCGGAGGCGCCGGGCGCAGCGGCTCGTGCCCGCCCCCGGGGGCCCCGTCACGACCGCCACGACCGCCTTGCCCGCCTCCCCCGCCACCGGTGCCCCGCGCCCGCTCCGCCCGGTGGCGTTCTCCGCCGTGACCGCGTCCGTCGTGCTGACCCTGGCCGGTTGCGGCGTGCTGATCCTCCATCTGGTCCGCCGCCAGACCGGCACCACCGGACTGCTGGTCGGCCTCGGACTGGCGATGGTCCCGCTGCCCTTCGTGCTCGGCGGGCTCGCCTGGCTCAACCAGACCGCCCGGGTGCCGCTGCGGCACACCGTCTTCTGCCTGGGCTGGGGCGCCTGCGCCGCCACCACCGTGGCGATCCTCGCCAACGGCTGGACCAGCAGCTACCTCACCGCCCACCAGGGCAGCCTCGGCGAGGCGCTGGGCGCCGACCTGGTCACCCCGGTGATCGAGGAGGGCGCGAAGGGCGCCGCGCTGCTCGTCCTGCTGCTGCCGCTCGGCCGGCGGTCGCGCTGCGCGGCCCGGCACCCCGGCCGCCCAGGCCCCCGGCGCCCGCGCAGCTACGAGCGCCGGCCCGCCCTGCCGCACGCCCGCGTGCGGCTGCGGCTGCGCCCCTACCTGCGCCCGCTGCCCCATCCGCGCCCCGCGGCGCTCCCCGGCCACCCGCGGGCCCGTTCCCGGCCGCGCGCCCTGGCCGCCGGGGTGGTGCTCGGCGGGATCACCGCCTGCGGCTTCGCCTTCACCGAGAACGCGCTCTACCTGGGGCGGGCGTTCACCGACGACCAGCAGCAGCGGCTGGACAGCATCGGCCTCGGCGAGCCGCCGAGCCTGCGGGACTTCGACAGCACCGTGCAGACCTTCGTGCTGCGCGGCCTGCTCTCGCCGTTCGCCCACCCGCTGTTCACCGCGCTGACGGGGCTGGGCCTGGCGCTGACCCTCAGCACCGGGCGCCGCTGGCTGGCCCGGCTGGCGGCGCCGGCCGGGCTGGTCCTGGCGATGGCCCTGCACGGCACCTGGAACGCCGCGGCCGACCTCGGCACGCGCGGCTTCCTGCTGGTGTACGCGGTGCTGATGGTGCCGTGCTTCGCGGCGCTGGTCTGCTTCGCCGCCTGGGCCCGGGCACGGGCCGGACGGCACCCCGCGCGGGGGCCGGCGCGGGGGCGGTGAGGCGGGCGGGCCGGGCGGGGTGCAAGGCGGTGCGCAGGGGCGGATGTGGAACCGATTTCCCATTCGGGCGGCTTCCCCGTATGGTTGTGTTCACCGACGCGGGGTGGAGCAGCTCGGTAGCTCGCTGGGCTCATAACCCAGAGGTCGCAGGTTCAAATCCTGTCCCCGCTACTCAGTAGCCGAAGGCCCGGAGGATTCTTCCTCCGGGCCTTCGTCATGTCCGGACGGCTGGTGCGGCACGGTCCTGCCACGAAGCTGTAACGGCGCGGCGCGTCAAGATCGGATAAATAATCCTTCGATCATACTGAGCGGGTAAGTCACCCGTTCGGACGCGCTCTGTCGCGCCGGGTTAGGAAACACTCATGCTGTCGAAGCGCCTTGCCAGTACCGCCGCGATCTGTCTGCTGCTCGCGGCCGGCGCCACCGCCTGCGGTGACGACAAGCCTTCCGCGACGAAGCTGGACACCGCCAAGCTCAGCGCCGAGGAGATCCAGAAGAAGGCCAAGGACGCCCTGGCCGGCGCCGGCTCGGTCAAGGTCGCGGGCTCCGTCGGCAACGGCGCCGAGAAGATGACCATCGACCTCGCGCTCGACACCAAGGGGCAGTGCAAGGGCGGCATCACCATGCCGGGGATGGGCAAGTTCGAGCTTCTGGGCGACGGCAAGCAGGTCTACCTGAAGCCCGACGCCGAGTTCATCACCAACGTCGCCGGCGGCGGCTCGGAGGGCGCCAAGGCCGCCGAGCTCCTCAAGGGCCGCTACATCGCGGGCGTCCAGGACGACCCGGAGATGAAGGAGCTCACCGCCGCCTGCAACCTCAAGGAGCTCACCAAGAGCTTCCTGGACGACGGCAAGTCCACCGACCTCACCAAGGGCTCGGCCGGCACCGTCAACGGCGCGAAGTCCTTCAGCGTGAAGTCGAAGAACAGCAGCGGCGACGAGGTCGTCCTGCACGTCGCCACCGAGGGCACCCCGTACCCGCTGCGGGTCGAGAAGGCCGGCTCGGACGGCGGCCAGATGGACTTCACCGAGATCGACAAGCCGCTGACCATCCAGGCCCCGCCGGCCGACCAGGTCATCGACTACTCGAAGTTCAAGTCCGAGGCCTCGCCGGCCTGATCGCGCGGCGAGGGGCCCGGGAACGGGCCCGAAAAATGCGTTGCCCTCCTCCCGGCGGGCTGCCTATGGTGGCGGCACACTGAAGGGAGGTGATCCTGAATTGAGTTCCATCAGGATGCGTGAGGTGGCTGCTCGCTAGAGCCGCCCCTGCCTGCGCAGGGTGGGGCCACAGGCCTCCGGCAGGCGAAATTCCAAGCAGTCACCCGGCCCGCGGGCTCACCGGTACATCCCCGGTGCCTCGGCGCCCGGCCCCTCGCGGGCCGAGCGCCGAGGAGCAGCCCGCGGGTCGTCTGCGTTCCCGGGGCCGACGCGGGACCGGCGCGGGACCGGCGCGGGGCCGGCGCGGGGCCGGCGCGGGGCCGGCGCGGGGGTTGTCCGGGTGTGTCCGCGGGCCCGGCGGGGCATCCCCGCTAGAGTCGGCGCGCGCTCCGCAGGGGCGGAGGCGCGGCACTGGGGGTGGTGGGCGATGGCGACGACAGGACGGGCCGGCGGCGCGGCGGCGCTGGTGCGGGCTGTGCAGCGGATGGCGGCCGGGACGCTGCCGGGCGCGGGACTGCTGGGGCTGGTGCTGTTCTCGCTGGGACGGCCGCACCCCTGGCAGGCGCTGGGCGGTGGACTGGTGGTGGCCTGCGCGGCGACCCTGGTCGGCGGCGCGCTGGGCTTCCTGTTCGGGGTGCCCCGGGTGCGCGGCGGCTCCGGCGGCCAGGACGGCACCGGAGGCGGCGGGTCCCACGGCTCGTACGCGCCGAACACCAATCTGGAGCAGGTCTCGGACTGGCTCACCAAGGTGCTGCTCGGCGTCGGGCTGACCCAGCTCGGCTCGCTCGGCGAGCGGCTCGACCAGCTCGGCGGCACGCTCGCCCCGGCCCTGGGCGGGGGCCCGGGCACGGCGCCGTTCGCGGCGGCGCTGGTCCTCTACTTCCTGCTGCTCGGCTTCCTGTCGGGCTGGCTGCTGACCCGGCTGGCGCTGCCGAGGGTGCTCTCCGACGCGGACCAGGCGCTGGACCTCTTCCTGGCCGGGCAGGACCGGGACCGCAAGGGCGACAAGGTGGGCGCGGACGACCTGCGGATGCGGGCGATGCAGCACCTGGGCCTGATCGGCACCAGCACCGGGAAGGCGGACGACCTGCCCGGCTCGATGCCGACGGCGGACCGGACGGCCGGGCCGGAGCGGGTGGTCGCCGAGGTGCGGTCGGCGGCCCGGCGGTCGGCGCTGACGGCGGCCCAGGTGCGGGAGCTGTTCGCGGACGGCTCGGAGGGGCGGCGAATCCAGGCCCTGGCGCTGATGCAGGGCGATCCGGCGCTGGCCGACCTCGCGAGCGTGCTGGAGGCGATCGAGCACCCGCGCTCCGGGTTCGAGCAGTACCACGCGCTGCTGGCCGCGCGCGGGCTGATGTCCCGGCTTCCGGCCGACGAGGCCCGGCGGCTGCGGGACGCGGTGGCGGGGCGGCTGATGGCGCCGGACGGGATCCCGTTCGGCTCGGACCGGAGCTGGCTGGCGGAGAAGATCCTCTCGGGGCTGGACACCCCGGCGTTCCTGCCGCAGCAGCAGGGCGGCGAGCCTGCGCAGAAGCGGGAGCAGGAGCAGGAGCAGACCGCGTCCGGGGACCGGGCCTAGAGGGCGAAGCGGAGCTCGGGGCGGTCCCAGCCGATCGGCGGGCGGGCCGGGAAGGTGCCGACCCGCTCGGCGCCCATCCGCAGGTAGAAGGCCTCGGCGGGCGGGTGGGAGACCACCCGGACACCGCCGCTGACGCCGATGGCGCGGGCACGGTCGAGCATGTGGGTGATCAGTCGGCGGCCGATGCCGAGGCCCTGCGCCGCGTCGTCGACGAACATGAGGTCGAGATCGGCGGGGTCGGTGACCAGCGCGTAGAAGCCGAGCAGGCGGTCGTCGGCGGCTCGGACGGCGAGGTGGACCTCGTGCCGGGCGAGGTACTCGGGCGTCACCCGGTAGCCGGCGATCATCGGCGCGTAGTCGCCGCGGTAGGCGGAGCAGTCCTGGATCAGGGCGGTGAGCCGGTCGGCGTCCGAGGCCACGGCCGGCTTGATCAGCGTCTCGGTCATGGCAATGAGTATAGGGGTGAAACCCCCTTGCGATCATTACCGAGGTGCCCTGCCCGGTGCAGGACGAGGACCCGTTGGGCGCGTCCGCCCCGATCGGCGGGCGGCAGCACGCGGACCTCGCTGGCGATCCCGCGCTCGCCGAGCGCGTGCCGGACGGCGTCCAGGGTGGCGGTGCGGCGGCCCTCGCCGTCGAACAGCGGGTGGATCCTGACCTCGCCGTCCGGGGCGGTGACCCGGACCAGTTCGGCCAGCGCGGCCAGCTGCCGCTCCGGCCCGAACAGCTCGGGGTAGGCGAAGACCAGGTAGCCGCTCAGGGTGAGGGCGAAGGTGCCGTCCGCGAAGGGCAGCCGGGGCAGCGCGGCGGCGACGTACTGCCCGGGGTGGGCGGCGCGGTCGGCCGCGAAGAGCCGGCGGGCCCGGTCCCAGCCGCGCAGGTAGTGCTCGGGGCGGCGGTGCCGGCGGGCCGGGTAGAGGTCGGGGCGGGCCGCCATCGAGGCGGCCATCGCGGCCCGGGCGGCCAGCGCGCGGGCGGTGACCTCCTCGGGCGGCCGGGCGTACACCGGGTCGGCGGCGATCACCCGGCAGCCGAGCGGGCGGGCCTCGGCGGCCAGCCCGGCGGCGCCGCCGGGGCAGTCGAGCAGCGGGCCCGGCAGGGCGGCGATCCCGGCGCGGGTGAGGCCGAAGAGGCCGCAGTACTCGTCCAGCGGGCGGGAGGTGACCAGGGGCGCGGCCGGGGCGCGGGCGGTTCGGTCGGCCATCGCGGCCATCCGACCACGGGCCCCGGCGGCCCGCACCCGGGGGCGTCCGGGCGGGTGTACGGAGCCGGAGCCGGTGGGGGTGGGGGTGGGGGTGGGGGTGGGGGTGGGACGGGTGGTCAGCGGCCGAGCAGCCCGCGGGCGGCGAGGCGGTTGACGTTGGTCAGGCCGCGCACCAGCTGCGGGGTCAGGAAGACGAACAGCATCCCGAGCAGGCAGACCCCGGCGATCTGCAGCGGCGACTCGATGAAGTACTCGTGCCGGACGCCGTCGTCACCGGTGAAGTCGAAGACCCGGTAGCCCGGCCAGTCGACGTAGCGCGGGAACACCCAGTGGTAGACGGGGTAGAGCGCCAGCGCCCAGCCGACGCAGAGGAAGACCAGCGACAGCGCCATGCTGAGGATCGCCCACGGGAACATCACCACCTGGTACAGCACGGCCTTCCAGCCGGCCGCGTCCGCGAGGCGGGCGGTGATCGCGCCCCAGACGCCCGGCCGGGTGGCGCGGACCGGCGCCGGACCGGGCACGTCCAGGGCGAGCATGCCGCGCACCCGGGCGCGCTCCAGGCCGCCGAAGCCGCGGGCGAAGGTGGTCAGCGCGGCCAGCACCGGCAGGCCGAGCACGGTGACGAAGGTGCCGAGGCCGAGGCAGAACAGCGCGACGGCGACGGTGAAGCCGACGACCGCGACCGGCAGGCCGGTCAGCGTGTAGCCGACCTCGCGGTAGAAGTAGGAGGTGAACGGGGCCCGCCAGGCGTACGGCGGCTCCTCGATGCGGCGGGCCGGGGCGTGGTGCTCGCCGTACTCGCGGCCGTCGTACGCGTCGAACTCGTTGCGCTGCATGCTGTGGGTGCTCATGGCCGGTCTCGGTCCCTCGGGTCGGTCGCGGTTCGGGGCTCGTGGGGTCTGTCCTGCTGACTCCCCCAGCCTGTCAAAGCGCGCCCGGCTTGGACATCCGGCTCCCCGGCGAACCGGGGGTGGGGTTATCCCCCCTGACCGGCGCCCCCGGCCGACCCGTCGTCGGCGAGCAGCGCGTACTGGTAGGCGTCGCGCCAGCCGTCCCGGCGCCGGTAGTCGTGCCGGACCCGGCCCTCCAGCCGGAAGCCGGCCCTGGTCAGCACCCGGATCGAGGCGGCGTTGTCGACGTCCACCCGGGCCTGCAGCCGGTGCAGGCCGAGCGGGCCGAAGGCGAGGTCCCGCAGCAGGGCGACGACCTCGCCGGCGTACCCCCGGCCCCAGACGTCGCGGCGCAGGGCGTAGCCCAGGTGGGCGGCGCGGTGCGGGCCGAGGCCGAGCGCGGCGTTGCCGACCGGGACGGCGCGGGCCGGGTCGTCGGCGTCGGCGAGGCGGGTGACGGCCAGCCGGTAGACGGTCCGGTCCTCCTTCTCCGCCTCCTCCAGGTACTGGGCGATCTGGTCCGCGCAGTCCTCGTGGTCGCGCGGCTCGAAGGCGAGGTAGCGGGTGGCCTCCGGATCGCCGAACACCGCGTGCAGCGCGTCCACGTCCTCGGGGGACTGGTGGAACTCGCGGACGGCCAGCCGGGGCCCGGTGAGTCGGACGGGAACCATGGCTCCCGACCCTACCCCCGACCAGCGGTTACGGTTCGTGGTTATGGAAGACGAAGACCTGCGGCTCGCCCCGCGCACCAAGGCCGCCGAACTGCTCGCCTGGGCGGAGGCGGAGGGCCGCGAGCCGGTCGCCGGGGCCCCGCTGCGCGCGGTGCTGGCGCTGCTGGAACTGGGCGGCGGCAGGATGCACGACGGCTGGCCCGAACTGACCTCCGCCGCGGTGGAGCACCTGCTGTACGAGCGCCTCCACCTGTACGTCCAGCCGGAGCCGGGCCAGGACCCGCTGGCGTACGGCGCGGCGGTGCGGCTGCTGGTCGACCACCAGCGGGCGGCGAAGCGGCTGAACGCCAAGCGCCGGCAGCGGCTGCACGCCGAGGCCGAGTGGCAGGGCGAGCTGGCGGCCGGGCTGCTGCGCCGGGCGGACCTGGTGACCTGGCCCCGGCTGTACACGCTGCTGCTGCGCGCGGCCGGGGTGGACACCGGTGACGAGGCGGCGGTGCGGGCCTGGCTGGAGGGGTTCCGGGAGCTGCCGGCGCAGGAGCGCTCGGCGGCGTTCGAGGCGCTGGAGGCGGACGGCGTGCTGGACCCGGTGGACGACGGGGGCTGGGACGGCGGGGCCCGGACGCTGGCGGTCGGGATGGCCACCGACGGGGCGCGGCGGCTGCTGGAGCAGGGGCTGATGGAGCGCAGCTACCGGAACCTGGCGGAGCTGACGGCACTGGGCCGGCCGATGCCGGACGAGCTGGCCGGGGACTTCGGGGCGTTCGAGGACGCCGCGGTCCGGGTGGCGCTGGAGCTGGCCGGCGCGTGGACGGTTCCGGGGCTGCCGAGGCTGCTGGTGGAGGAGTTCCCGGAGCTGGCGCCGGAGCCGGGGCAGGCGGAGATCGACGCCTATCTGGCGGGTCTCGAACCGGCCGGCGACGAGGAGCGCTGACGCGCGAGGGGCCCCGGCCGGTCGGCCGGGGCCCCTCGTCGTGTGCTGCCGGAGGCGTCAGGGGGTGACGCCGCGCTGCTCGAACCAGCTCTCCGGGTCGACGGGGGCGCCGCCGCCGGGGCGGACCTCGACGTGCAGGTGGGCGCCGGTGACGTTGCCGGTCGCGCCGACCTTGCCGATCTGCTGGCCGGGGACGACCTTGCCGGAGCCCTTGATGATCGAGGAGAGGTGGCAGTACCAGATCTCGGTGCCGTCGGGCAGGGTCTCGACGATCCGGTAGCCGTAGGCACCGGCCCAGCCCGCCGAGGTGATGGTGCCCTGGCCGACCGCGTAGACCGGCTCGCCCTGGTCGGCGGCGAAGTCCAGGCCGGTGTGCAGGTGGGCCCAGTAGCGGGCGCTCTGGCCGTAGTGGGCGGAGAGCCGGTAGTCGCGCACCGGGAGCTTGATGGCGGCGAGCTTGGCCTTCTCGGCCTCCTCGGCGGCGCGCTTGGCCTGCTCCTGCTGGGCGATCTGGGCGGCGCGCTTGGCCTCGGCCTCCTGGGCGGCCTGGACGCGGGCGCTCTCCTCGGCCGCGGTGCGCTGGCTGTCGGCCTGCTGCTGGATGCGGGCGGCGAGGGCGAGGCCGGGGTCGGCGGAGAGCGCGACCGGCTGCTCGTCGGGCGCCTCGACGGCGGGCGCGGCGGCAGGGGTGGCGGAGGCGAAGCCGGTGGCGCCCAGGGTGGCGGCGACGGCGGTGACGCCGAGCAGCGGAGCGGTGCCGCGGCCCTGACGGGGCATCCGGTGCCGGCTGGTCTCGGCGGCCGGCGGGGCGGTCTCGTCGGCGGGGCCGCCGAACGGGCCCTGACCGGTGAACGGAGCCGGGTGATCGAGCAGCCGGGTACCGGCCGAGGAGCCGGACGGGTGTGCCGGGGTGTGCGTCGACGCCACGGAGGCGCGCTCCTTTCCTTCCTTCGCGCCTACCGGGTTAGCTGACGGGTTCGGAGCAGGAAGGTCTCCTACGGCTGGGCCTGGGCCTGGCCGATTCACCCCAAGGAACGTGGTTCCCCGGCTCCCTGGCCTGCCCGGAGGCCGGCCGGCGGGATTAGGCGACGGCGCACGGTGCCGTCTGGGTACGGCGTTGCGGACCGCGCTGCGTTATCAAACGTTAATCCGAGAGCCCCCCGATTCCAAGCCATCCGTTGGTGACGGCGGGATACGGATCGGGCACCACGCGGCCCGATGGGCGTTTTGGGACGTTTGATGACAACTGACACTACCGAACGTGTCAGGACGTCAACGAACGGCCCCTCACTTGAGTACCGCTACTCATGTGCGGCCGGGCCGGGCGCGGCCATCCTGGGCGCCATGAGCACACCGATGCAGTCCCGCACCACGGCCGCGTACTACATCCAGGCCGTGCTGTCCTTCACCCTCTCCGCCACCGCCCTCGGCGTCGGGATCGCCTTCCTCCCGGTGGAGCCGTGGACCCGGGCGTTCCTCGCCCTCGGCCTGCTCTACACGATCACCTCCACGTTCACCCTCTCCAAGGTGGTCCGGGACCGGCAGGAGACCTCCGAGCTGGTGACCCGGGTCGACCAGGCGCGGCTGGACAAGCTGCTGACCGAGCACGACCCGTTCAAGGTGGAAGGGGTCTGACCGGCCGCCCCGGGCGGGCCGGCCGCGCGCAGCCAGTACCGATAGCTTGACGGCTAAGGCTATTAGCCTTAGCTTTATGGCTATCGGCGCTCCGCCGACGATCCCGCCCCCAGGAGGCTCCCCATGAACGGCACCCTCGCCCCCGTCACCCGCCACCTCGACCTGCCCGGCGGCCGGATCGCCTTCGACGACACCGGGCACGGCGAGGGCGCCCCCGTCGTCCTGCTCCCCGGGATGCTCGACAGCCGGGCCGCCTACCGCCACCTGCACCCGCTGCTGACCGCCGCCGGCCGCCGGGTGATCACCATGGACCTGCGCGGCTTCGGCGAGTCCTCGATCGTCTGGGACGACTACTCCCCCGCCGCGATCGCCGGCGACGTCCTCGCCCTGCTGGACCACCTGGGCATCGAGCGGGCCGTGCTGGCGGGCAGCTCGTACACCGGCGCCAGCGTCGTCAAGGCCGCCGGGGCCGCCCCCGGGCGGGTGGCCGGCATCGTCCTGCTGGACGCCTTCGTCGAGAACGTCCCCGTCGGCGCGCTCCAGCGGCTGGTGGTCGGCGCGATGGGCGCGCTGGTGGTGCACTCGCCCGCGTTCTGGGGCCTCTACCACCGGAAGATGGCCTACCCCGGGCCCAAGCCGGCGGACCACGAGGAGTACGTGGCCGGGCTGGTCGCCGCGATGCGCACCCCGGGCCGGAAGACCGCCACCCGCGGCTATGTGCGCGGCGACTCCTCGCCCGTCGGCTGGACCGCCGCCGTGCGCTGCCCGGCGCTGGTCGTGATGGGCTCGAAGGACCCCGACTTCGGGAAGCCGGAGCTGGTCGCCGACCGGCAGGCCGCCGCGCTGAACGCGCGCAAGGTGATGATCGAGGGCGCCGGGCACTACCCGATGGCCGACCACCCGCGGGCCACCGCCGACGCCCTGCTGGCCTTCCTCGCCGACCTGGCCTGAGCGCTCCGAACGCCGTCACCCACCCACCCCAGGAGAACCGCTGTGCCCCGAGTCGGACTGACCCCCGAGCAGGTCGTCGGCCACGCCCTCGCCCTCATCGACGAGCAGGGCCCCGAGGCCCTCACCCTGGCCGCCGTGGCCGGCCGCGCCGGGGTCGCCACCCCCTCGCTGTACAAGCACGTGAGCGGCGGCCTGGCCGAACTGCGCCGGCTGGTGGCCGTCCGGGTCACCGAGGAGCTGGCCGACCGGCTGGCCGAGGCGGCGCTCGGCCGCGGCGGGGACGCGGCGGTCGCCGCCGTCCTGCGGGCGTACCACGCGTACGCCACCGAGCACCCGCACCGCTACGGCGCCCTGCCGCAGGCGCCGCAGCCGGACGCCGACCTGGCCGCGGCGGCCGGCCGGCTGGTCGGGGTGATCGTCGCGGTGCTGCGCGAGTACGGTCTCGAAGGCTCCGAGGCGATCCACGCCGCCCGCACCTTCCGCTCGCTGGCCCACGGCTTCGCCGCGCTGTCGACCGGCGGCGCCTTCCAGCTCGCCGAGGACCTCGGCGAGACCCAGGAGCGCATGATCACCGTGCTGACCGCGGGCCTGCGCGGCTGGCCCCGCCCCTGAGCGGCGCGGCAGCCGGACGCGGGAACGCCGAAGGGCCCGGAGCGGGATGCTCCGGGCCCTTCGTGGTGGTGTGGGGCTAACAGGACTTGAACCTGTGGCCTCTTCCTTATCAGGGAAGCGCTCTAACCGTCTGAGCTATAGCCCCGTACCGCACGACCCCGCCGGTACGGCGGGACGTCGTACGGAGAAGGGTACCGGACCCGGCGGGGGTGCTCGCACACCAGGGAAACCCGGTGCACCGGGACCCGCCGTTCGCCTCACGCCTCACCCGCTTAAGAAATAAGGTATTAAGAATTAACTGCCCCATAAGGAACCGGAGAGGCCGGCCGTCCCGTGGACCCGCGCAGCAGCCCCACCGCGCGCAGTGCCATGCGCTGCGTCCGCTTATTGCTCGGCTGCACCAGCGCCGCCGAACTGCTCGGCACCGTGCTCGCCGAGGGCCCCGGCTGGATCACCGGCGAGGGCTCGGCGCTCTACCTGCTCGACCCCGGCGGCATGCTCCGGCTCTCCGCCTCCCACGGCCTGCCCGACTGGGCCCACGAGCGCTACAGCGTGGTCGACCCGGCCAGTGAGCTGCCCGCCGCGATGGCGCTGAAGCTGCGCCGCCCCTATCTCCTGAGCCCCGAACGCACCAGCGTCGACTACCCGAACCGGAACACCGGGATGGGCACCGGGATGGTCGCCATCGTCACCCTGCCGATGGTCGTCGACGAGCGGCCGATCGGCGTGCTGGCCCTCGCGCTCGCCCACCGGGGCATCGTCCCCCGGCGCGACCTGGACGTGCTGGAGACCCTCGCGGACGCCTGCGCGCACCGGCTGGCGTACCTGCTGGAGCACGCCGGGGCGCCGCTCGCCCCGCACCACGGCGCCGCCACGCCGAACGGGGTGCGACCCGGGCCCGGCCCCTGCGGCGACCCGGCCGCCGGAACGGCCCACCCGCTGCTCTCGCTCGCCGTCCGCGCCGCCGGGCACGGCGCCTTCGAGCGCGACCTGGTCACCGGCGAGACCCACTGGGACGTCCAGGCGCTCCGGCTGGTCGGCCGGCCCGCGCCGCCGGACGGCGGTCCGGCCCCCGCGCCCGACCTCGACCTCGTCGTCCACCCCGAGGACCTGCCGGACGTCCAGGCCGCGCTCGCCGAGGCGCTCGCCACCGGCGGGCCGTACCGGATCCGCTACCGGGTGCCGCGCGCGGGCGGCGGGGTGATCCGGATCGAGGAGACCGGCGAGGTGATGCTGGACGTGCACCGCCGGCCGGTCCGGATCTCCGGGCTGATCGCCGACCTCGACCACGGGCGCGCCCTCGACGAACACCCGGTCACCGTCCATGCCGGCCGGGCCGCGGGGGGCGCCAACGGGACGGCGCTGAACGGGACGGCGCTGAACGGGGCGGCCGCCGGCGGGACGTCCGCCGCCGGGGCCCGGTCGGCGCTGCTGCTGGCGCTCACCCGGGCGCTGTCCCGGGCGGTCACCGTGCGGGACGTCATCACGGCCGTCACCGACATCGCCCGGCCCGCCTTCGGGGCGGCCAGCATCGTGCTGGACCTGGTCGACGAGGGCCGGCTGCTGCCCGTCGCACACACCGTCTACGGCGGGCCGCTGCGCACCGAGCTGACCCGGCTGGCCGACCTGTCGGAGGGCGTGATGCAGCGCGCGCTGGCCCGCTCGGCCCCGCTGTTCAGCGAGCCGGCCCGGCGCGGGCGGGGGCGCGGACGGCCGCAGGGGGCGGCCGCCGGCACCGGCGGCCCGCTCGCCCCGGCCGCCTGGGCGGTGCTGCCGCTGGTCGCCTCCGGGCGGCAGGTCGGCTCCTGCCTGATCACCTTCGCCACCGAGCGGGTCTTCAGCCGCGAGGACCGCACCCTCTACTCCGCCTTCGCGGGCATCCTGGCGCAGTCCCTGGAACGGGCCCGCCTCTACGACACCCACCACCACCGGGCCACCGAGCTGCAGCGCGCGATGCTGCCGCGCACCCTCCCCCGGCTGCCCGGGATCGCCAGCGCCGCCCGCTACCTGCCGAGCACCGAGGGCATGCAGATCGGCGGCGACTGGTACGACCTGCTGCGGCTGCCGGACGGCCGGATCGGCCTGGTGATCGGCGACGTCCAGGGCCACAACGCCGAGGCGACGGCGGTGATGGGGCAGCTGCGCAGCGGTCTGCGCGCCTACGCGACCGACGGGCACGACCCGGCCGCCACCCTGGCCCGCACCAGCCGGCTGCTCGCCGAGCTGGACACCGAGCTGTTCGCCACCTGTCTCTACCTCACCCTCGACCCGGCCGACGGCACCCTGCGGGCCGCCCGCGCCGGGCACCCGGCCCCGGTCCGGGTCACCGAGGACGCCCGGGCGGTGGAGCTGGACCTGCCCGGCGGCCCGCCGCTGGGCGTCGCCCCGGACCGGCCGTACCCGCTGGCGGTGGAGCACCTGCCGCCCGGCGAGACGCTGCTCGTCTACACCGACGGCCTGGTGGAGGACCGCGAGGAGGACTACGACGAGTCGGTGCAGCGGATGCTCGGCGGGCTGGAGCTGTGGGCCCGCAACGCCGGTCCGGTGCGGGTGGAGCCCGGTCCGGCGCTGGAACGACTGGCCGATCTGCTCACCCTGAACGTCACCGAACGGCGCTCCCGGCCGGACGATGTCGCGTTGCTGCTGTTGCACAGGTTGTCGGCTGTGCACTAGCGGGGCCGGTGGGACAACGATCGGGGGTCCACGGACCGTCCGATCGAGTCCGAAGCAGGGAGGATTGACGCGGTATTGACAGGATTTCGACGAGATCCGGTCACTTGGCGAGATCCGTTCACACCATCGTAGGATCATCACCCTAGAATTCGCCGCGTGACGATGACTCAGTGGTGCGCAACGGCAACAGGCGTGCTCGCCGTCCTCGCCCTCGTGGCCGCCGTCCGCTACCGCGCGGTCGCCGCCGTCCAGCGCCGCCGGGCCGCCGAGCGGCAGCGCGAGATCGCCGCCCTCCGGGGCCGGCTCGACGCCGAACTCTCCCGCCGCAGCGCCGAACTGGCCGCCGTCCAGCACGAGCAGGAACTCACCGCCTCCACCCAGCGGGCCTTCCTCAGCGTGGCCCGCCGGATCCTCGTGATGGCGCACGACCAGCAGGCCCTGCTGGACGAGATGGAGCGCACCCACGACGACCCGGCCCTGCTGGAGGGCCTGCTCAAGGCCGACCACGCCGCCGCCCAACAGGCCCGCCTCGCCCAGACGCTGGCCGTGCTCTGCGGCGCCCGGGCCGGCCGGCACTGGCCCGAGCCGGTCTCGCTGGAGGACGTCGTCCGCGGCGCCCAGTCGCGCATCCTGCCCTTCCAGCGGGTGATGATCCGCAGCCGGATCGAGACCGCGGTGGTCGGCGCGGCCGCCGAGGCGCTGATCCACGCGGTGGCCGAGCTGTTGGACAACGCCACCCGCTACTCCCCGCCCAGCACCCAGGTGTTCGTCACCCTGATGCCCGTGCACAACGGCGCCGTCATCGAGATCGACGACGGCGGCGTCGGCATGCCCGAGCAGGCCGTCGCCAAGGCCTCCGCAGCCCTGGCCGGCGGCTCCACGGTGGAGATCTCCCGCCTCGGCGAGGTGCCGCAGCTCGGCCTGGCGGCGGTCGGCCGGCTCGCCGAGCAGTACGGGTTCCGGGTCACGCTCAGCTCCGCGCCCTCGCCGTACGGCGGGGTGCGGGTCGTGGTGCTGCTGCCGAACGCGCTGCTCACCGAACCGCTGCCGCCGACCGTGCCCGGCCTGGGCGTGGACGACGCGGTGTTCGGGGGCGGTCGGCGCCGCCCCGGTCCGCCGCCGGCCGCAACGGGCCGGAGCACCGGGTACGGCGCGGGGCCGGCCCGGTCCGGTCAGGGCCCGGCCGCCCCGTACGACCCGGCGCAGGCCTCCGGCTACCCGCCCGTGTACCCCTCGCCCGCCGGCTACCCACCGGCTTCCGCCCCACCGGCCGCGGCCCCGCCCGCCCCGGCTCCGCCCGCCGTCTCCCCGGCCGGCGGGTCACCGGCGGACGGCCCGGCGTCGTCCGGCGCCACCCCGCCGCCGCTGCCCCGCCGCAGCCACCGGCGCGGCCGCGCCGCCACCCGGCACGCGGCCGGCCCCGCCTCCGCCCCGCCCCCGGCCCCGCCGTACCGCTCGGCGCAGCAGGCGCAGGCGTTCATGTCGATGTTCCAGGCCGGCACCGCCAGCGGCCGCTCCGCCGCCCAGGCCAACTCCCAGGCCCAGGCGGCGCACCAGGCCCGGTCGGCGTACCAGGCCCGGGCCGGGGCTGACGACCGGCAGCAGGACCGGACGGACCGCCCCCGCGGCCCGTTCGGCCCGGACCAGGGCGGTCCCCACCCCTCGGGCCACTCCCCGGCCCCCGCCCCGCACGACCCTTCCCTTCCCGCTTCCCCCCAGCTTCCCCAGTGCTCCGGAGAGTTCCATGACCACCACCCCTGACCTCGGCTGGCTGCTCGCCGACATCATCAACGTCCCCGAGGTCCAGCACGCCGTCGTGGTGTCCAACGACGGCCTGGAGATCGGGCGCAGCGAGGGCATCGTCCGCGAGGACGCCGAGCGCCTCGCCGCCGCCTGCTCCGGCCTGCAGTCGCTGGCCCGCGGCGTCGCCCAGGGCTTCGGGGGTCACCACAGCGCCACCCGGCAGATCATCATCGAGTACGGCGGCGGCTACCTCTTCATCGTCGCCGCCGGCGCCGGCGCCCACCTGGCCGTGGTGACCGGCGAGGCCGTCGACGCCGGCCTGGTCGCCTACCAGATGCAGGTCCTCGTGGAGCGGATCGGCACCCATCTCACCAGCCCGCCGCGCGCCGACCTGGCGGCGGGTGGCCACCGGTGAGCGGCGGCCCGGTCCGCCCCTACGTCATCACCGGCGGCCGCAGCCGCTCCACCCGCCCCGAGCTCGCGATCGAGAGCCTGGTCAGCGCCTTACCGGAGCAGCCCGAACTGCCCGACGACGCGCTGATCAACCGTGAGCACCGGCGCATCGTCCAGCTCTGCCGCAGCCTGCTGTCGATCGCCGAGGTGGCGGCCCACCTGGGGCTGCCGCTCGGCGTCGTCAAGGTGCTGGTCGGCGATCTCTGGGACCTCGGCGCCGTCCAGGTGCTCCCGCCCGTCCCGCAGGCCGAGCGCCTGCCCACCACTCTCCTGGAAGAGGTGCTCGTTGGCCTCCGCCAACTCCGCTGAGCCGCTCGCCGGCCCGCCGGCCGCCGCGCCGTTCGGCCCGCCCGCCGAGCCGCAGTACCTGCCGTCGTCCGTCCAGGGCGCGGTGAAGATCCTGGTCACCGGCCCGTTCGGGGTCGGCAAGACCACCCTGGTCGGCTCGCTGAGCGAGATCACCCCGCTGCGCACCGAGGAGACCATGACGGCGGCGAGCGCCGGCGTGGACGACCTCACCGGGCTCGGCGGGAAGACCACCACCACGGTGGCGCTGGACTTCGGCCGGATCACGCTCAACCGGCGGCTCGCGCTGTACCTGTTCGGCACGCCCGGCCAGCAGCGGTTCTGGCCGCTCTGGGACGACCTGTCGCGCGGCGCGCTCGGCGCGATCGCCATGGTCGACCTGCGCCGCCCGGACGAGAGCTTCGACGTGCTCGGCCGGCTGGAGGAGCAGCGGATCCCGTTCGCCGTCGCGGTCAACACCTTCCCGGACACGCCGGGTTACCCGGAGGAGGAGATCCGCGCCGCGCTGGACCTGCTGCCCGGGGCACCGATCCTGTTCTGCGACGCGCGGGACCGGCGGGCGGCGTACGACCTGCTGATCGACTTCGTCGACCACCTGCACCGCACCTCCGTCCTGGAGCTGGAGCGATGACCCTTCCCGACCCCGCCGGCACGGCCGCCGTCCCGCCGCCGGGGTGCCCCGCCCACGCGGGCGGCCGGGCCACCGGCCCGGCCACCACCCACCGCGGGACGCTGCCCGGCGGTCTGCCCGTCGGGGTGCCGCTCACCCCGCTGTACGGCGCCGCCGTCGCCGAGGACCCGCACGGCCTGTACGCCCGGCTGCGCGCCCAGTACGGCCCGGTGGCGCCGATCGAGCTGGAGCCCGGCGTCGAGGCCTGGCTCGTCCTCGGCTACCCCGAGCTGCTCGAACTCACCCGCAACGAGGCGCTGTTCTCCAAGGACTCGCGCCGCTGGCGGGTGCCCGCCGAGGGCCGGCTCGCCCCCGACTCGCGGCTCCAGCCGATGACCTCCTGGCGCCCGACCCTGCTCAACCTGGACGGCGCCGAGCACCAGCGGCTGCGCGCCGCCGTGGCCGACACGCTCGCCCAGATCGACCACCGGCAGCTGCGCGGAACCACCGAGACCTCCGCCAACGCGCTGATCGACAGCTGGGGCCCGGACGGCACCGCCGATCTGGTCGCCCAGTACGCGCGCCGGCTGCCGCTGCTGGTCTTCACCCAACTGCTCGGCCTGCCCGCCGACGCCGGTCCGCACCTCATCCGGCTGATCAGCCACATCGCCGACAGCGGCGCCGAATCGGTGCGCGCCAACCAGGAGTTCCAGGCGGTCCTGGTGGACCTGGTGCAGCGCCGCCGGGCTACGCCCAGCGCCGACCTCACCTCCTGGCTGCTGGCCCACCCGGCCGCGCTGACCGACGAGGAGGCGGTGCACCACCTGGTGGTGATGATGGTCGCCGGCAACGAGACCACCATCTGCTGGACCGGCAACACGCTGCGGCTGCTGCTCACCGACCGCCGCTTCCGGGCCACCCTCACCGGCGGCCGGCTGACCGTGGCCGACGCGCTGGAGGAGGTGCTCTGGCGCGACCCGCCGACGCAGAACTTCCCCGGCCGCTGGGCCACCGGCGACACCGTGCTCGGCGGCCAGTACATCAGCGAGGGCGACATGCTGGTGCTCGGCCTGGCCGCGGCCAACGCCGACCCGGCCGCCCAGGGGCCCGGCGCACTCGGGCACGCCGTGCTCGGCGGCAACCGGGCGCACCTGGCGTGGGGCGCGGGCAAGCACGTCTGCCCGGCCCAGCACCCGGCCCGGATCATCGTCGAGACCGCCGTCGAGACCCTGCTGCACCGGCTGCCGGACCTCCAACTGGCCGTGCCGGCCCATGAGCTGGCCTGGCGCCCGTCCCCCTGGTCGCGCGCTCTGGTCAGCCTTCCGGTGCTCTACAGCGCCTTCACCCCGCCCCGCCAGCCAGCCCCCGAAAGGCCCTCCCCATGGACACCGCCGCAGCTACCGGAAGACCGGGACCCGACGACCTCCACGCCGGACCCGGCGGGCTCGACGGAGGTGTCGCAGGCTCCGGAAGCGGCGCCGGCCGGCCCGGACCCGTCCGGCTCGATGTCCTCGGACGCGACCAGCACGGGGAGAACGCCCGCCTCCGGGAAGCCGGTCCGGCGGTCCTGGTGGAGCTCCCTGGCGGGGTGGTGGTCTGGGCAGTAACCCACCACGACACCCTCCAGGAGCTGCTCGCCGACCCCCGCGTCGGCAAGGACCCGCAGCTGTGGACGACGTTCCGGGAGGGCCGGCTGCCCGAGGGCTGGCCGCTGACCACCTTCGTCACCGTCCCCGGCATGATCACTGCCGACGGCGAGGACCACCGCCGGCTGCGCGGCCTGGTCACCCAGGCGTTCACCCCGCGCCGGACCGCCGCCCTGCAGCCCGCCGTCGAGGCCAGGGCCACCGCGCTGCTCGACCGGATCACCGATCCGCAGACCCCGTTCGACCTGCGCGAGCACTTCGCCTATCCGCTGCCGATGGAGGTGATAGGCGAGCTGCTCGGCCTGCCGCCCAAGCAGCAGGACGAGTTGCACGAGCTCTCCGACACCCTGGTCTCCAGCTCCGCGACGCCCGAGGCCGCCGTCGCCGCGCAGCGGTCGCTGTTCGCGCTGCTCGGCTCGGTGGTGGCCGCCAAGCGGGCCGAGCCCGGCGACGACCTCACCACCGATCTGATCGCCGCCCGCGAGGACGACGACCGGCTCAGCGAGAGCGAACTGGTCGGCACCCTGCTGCTGATGCTGGTGGCCGGCCACGAGACCACGCTCAACCTCATCACCAACGCCGTCCGCGCCCTGCTCACCCACCCCGGGCAGCTGCGGCTGGTGCTGGACGGCACGGTCCCGTGGTCGGCGGTCGTCGAGGAGACGCTGCGCTGGGACTCGCCGGTCGGCCAGTTCCCGCTCCGCTACGCGATCGAGGACATCCCGGTCGGCGACGCGGTGATCCGGCGGGGCGAGGCGCTGCTCGCCTCGTACGCGGCCGCCGGACGCGACGGCGCCCGCTTCCCGGACGCCGACCGCTTCGACATCACCCGGCAGCCGAACCGGCACCTGTCCTTCGGGCACGGCCCGCACTTCTGCCTCGGCTCCGGGCTCGCCCGGCTGGAGGCGGAGACGGCGCTGCGGCTGCTGTTCGAGCGCCACCCCGGGCTGGCGCTCGCGGACGGGCCGGTGCCGGAGCCGATCGGGTCGTTCGTCAGCAACAGCGTGCGGACGCTCCGGGTGACCGTCCCGGCGGCCCGGTGACCGAGGGCGGCCCGGGTCGTTGGGGGGTTCATGAAGAAACTCGCCACCCTGGCCGCCCTCACCATGGCCGGTCTCGCCGCCGCCGTGCCCGCCGCCTCCGCCACCACCTCCACCGCGACCTCCCCGGACGCGCTCGGCGGCCTGTCCAACGGGCTCACCCTCTCCCCCGCCGACCTCGTCGTCCACGAGGCGAGGGACCTGCCGCTGGTCGGCAAGGCCGCCACCGAGATCGAGGCGATCGGCACCGGCCAGCTGACCCACCCCGGTCTCAGCGGCCAGATCGGGCACGGCCTGTGACCGGCGTGCGGCGGCCCGCCGCGCTCGTGCTGGCCGCGCTGGCGCTGGCCGGTGCGCCGGCGCCCGCGTTCGCCTCCGCGACGGCGTCCGCGCCCGCGTCCCCGTCCACGCCGCTGTTCGACGGGGACTTCGGCACCGCCGCCACCTGCCTCCAGGAGGTGGCGACCGTCCCGGCGCTCGGCAGCCACGCCGCCGGGCCGAGCCACTGCGCAGGCGGCAGTGTGCTCGACCGGACGGTGGGCACGCTCGGCTCGCTCACCCGGTGACGTACAGCCCCTGCAACTCCCCGTAGCCCAGCCCGCCGTCGAGCGCGGTGTACGTGCCGTCCGCGTACACCTCCTCGGCGGCGCGGCGCACCGCCGTGTACGCCACCCGTGCCAGGCCCGGCCCCAGGCTCACCCGGGCCACGCCCAGCGCCGCCAGCTCCGGCACGGACGACAGGCCCGGCCCGCCCACCACGTTCAGCGGCCCCGGCACGGCCTCCACCAGCGCGGCGATCACCGCCGGATCGGCCACCCCCGGCACGAACAGGCCGTCCGCGCCCGCCTCGGCGTACGCCCGCAGCCGGGCCACCGCCTCGTCGAACCGCCCCTCCGGCTCGCCGATTTGCCGCACGAAGACATCGGTGCGGGCGTTGACGAACAGCGGCACGCCGGCCGCGTCCGCCGCCGCGCGGGCCGCCGCGATCCGCTCCGCGGCCTCGGCGGCGGTCCGGGCGCCGTCCTCCAGGTTGACGCCCACCGCGCCGGTGGCGAGCAGCGCGGCGATCGTCTCGCCGACCCCCGCGGCGGTGTCGGCGAACCCGCTCTCCAGGTCGGCGGTGACCGGCAGCGGCCCGGCGGCGCGGACCACCAGCGCCGTCTGCGCCAGCACCTCGTCCCGGTCGGCGGCGTCGCCGTCGGCACTGCCGAGCGCCCAGCTGACGCTCGCGCTCGCCGTGGCCACGGCCGGTGCCCCGGCGGCCGCGACCAGCCGGGCGCCCACCGCGTCCCACACGTTGGCGAGCACCAGCGGCTTACCGGGGCGGTGGAGTTCATGCAGGCGGCGGGCCTTGTCCCGCTGCTCCGTCGATGTCGGCATGGTGTGCTCCCCCTACTTCGCGGCCGGGCTGAGCCGGGAGGTCACGCCGACCCGGTTCCAGGAGTTGATGGTGATGATCAGCGCGATCAGCTGTGCCAGCTCGGTCTGCTCGAAGTGGGCGGCGGCCTCGTCGTAGACGGCGTCCGGCACATGGCCCTGGGTCAGCAGCGTGATCGACTCGGTCAGCGCCAGGGCGGCGCGCTCCTTGGCGGTGAACCACGAGGTCTCGCGCCAGGCGGGGAGGGAGAGCAGGCGGTGGCTCTGCTCGCCGTTCTTGACCGCGTCGGTGGAGTGCATGTCGATGCAGAAGGCGCAACCGTTGATCATCGAGGCGTGCACCTTGACCAGCTCTGCGAGCACCGGGTCCACCCCCTGGCGGGCGGCGCGCTCCACGGCGGACATCGCCTTGTAGTACTCGGGCGCCAGGTCGGGCAGCGAGATCCGCTGGGCCGGCGCGGGCACGGGCCCGTCGACGGCCGGGGTGGTCGGGGCGGTGGTCCCCTTCGTGGTTGTCATGGCGCCAGCCTAGGAACCCGGCGGCCCGCTGTCCCGGTACGTTCGTGCGCGAAAATCCTGGGCCACTCCGGGGCGGCCGAGCCGTGCGGTGTCGCGGAGTGTGGCACGAACGGACGGTCGGGCGAAAGACCGCGCAGCACTCCCGGTTGCCGAACGGGCGTGCGAGGATCGCGGGGAGGGTGGTGTCGGCGAGGTCAGGGGGAAGGGACGTGTGTACGGCGTTCGTGAGCATCGAGCCGGCGGCGGCGGTGCCGGTGCTGCTGCTGTCGGTGCGGGACGAGTACGCGGGGCGGCGGTGGGCGCCGCCCGGCCGGCACTGGCCCGCGCAGCCGTCGGCCGTCGGCGGGCTGGACCTGGTCGCGGGCGGGACGTGGCTCGCCGTGGAGCCGGGCGGGGCGGGGGCTCCGGGGCCGGTGGCGGCGTGCCTGCTGAACGGTTTCGGCACCCTGGCACCGGAGGAGGCCCGGCTCTCGCGCGGTGAACTGCCGCTGCTCGCCGTCCGGGGCGGCCGGGTCGACGAACTGGACCTCGACCGGTACGACCCGTTCCACCTGGTGGTCGTCCGGCCGACCGGCGCGCAGGTGCTGAGCTGGGGCGGGAGCGGCAGCCGGCTCGCCGCACTGGAGCTGCCGGCCGGCCTGAGCGTCGTCCTCAACGACGGCCCCGAGGGCCTGGCCGAGAGCCGCACCGCCTCCGAGCACATCCGCACCCTGATGGCCGCCCGCGCCGCCCACTTCCGGGCCCGCTTCGCCACCGCGCCCCGGCCGCAGCCGCGCACCGGCCCCGCGACGGCCGAGGAGGCGTGGGGCGACTGGCTGCCGATCGTCACCGGCGACGGCCTGGCGTTCGACGACTCCGCCGCCCTGGTCCAGCGCCGCGAGTTCGGGGACGGGCGGCTCTGGGGCTCGTCCTCGATCTCGCTGCTGGCCTTCGGCGCCGGCGGCGCCCGCTACGACTTCGCCTCCGTCCCCGTGGAGCCGGGCGGCCGCGAGGGCTGGCGGCGGGTGGAGATCTAGCGCCGGTCCAGGAGGCCCCGGTCGAGGGCGGTGACGACGGCGTGGGTGCGGTCGTTGACGTCGAGTTTGGCGAAGATCCGCAGCAGGTGGGTCTTCACCGTGGCCTCCGCGATGACGAGGCGGCGGCCGATCTCCACGTTGGACAGGCCGTCGGCGACGGCGGTCAGCACCTCGGTCTCGCGGGCGGTCAGCGCCACGGGGGCGGGCCGGCGCAGGCGGGCGACCAGGCGTTCGGCGACCCGCGGGGCCAGGACGGTCTCGCCCCTGGCCGCGGAGTGGATGGCGTCGACGAGCCGTTCGCGCGTGGTGTCCTTGAGCAGGTAGCCGATGGCCCCGGCCTCGACCGCGCGCTCGATCTCCTCGTCGGTGTCGTAGGTGGTCAGGATCAGCACGCGGGTGGCCGACCGGGCGGCGGTGATCTCGGCGGTGGCGCTCGCCCCGTCGAGGACCGGCATCCGCAGGTCGAGCAGTGCCACGTCGGGCCGCAGGCGGGCGACGAGTTCGACGGCCGCACGGCCGTCGCCGCCCTCGCCCACGATCTCGACGGTCGGTTCCGAGGACAGCAGGGCGACCAGCCCGGCGCGCATCACGGTGTGGTCGTCGACCACGACGATGCGGACCCTTCCCGGCACGGATCCCATGACGTCACCCCTGACCGTGGGCCGGGAGCGCGGCGAACACGCGGGTACCGTCGCCGGGTGAGCTGGTCACGGTGAGCTCGCCGCCGAGTTCGGCGAGCCGCCGGCGCATGCCGTTGAGCCCGAAGCCGTGGGAGTCGCGCACCGTGAACCCCTGCCCGTCGTCGGTGATCTCCAACTCGATGCCCCAGGGGGCCGGCCCGAGGACGACCGACACCTGGGAGGCGGCCGCGTGCTTGCGGATGTTGGCCAGCGACTCCTGGGTGCAGCGCAGGAGCGCGATCCGGGTCGGCCCGTCGCACGCGACCTCAGCCAGGTCCGCCGTCACGGGGAGCCCGGTGTCCTCGGCGAACCGGTCCAGGGTCCGGCGCAGGGTTCCGGCGATCGATCCGGTGGCGGGCCCGCTCTGCGGGGCCGGGCCCACCAGCACGCGCGCCTCGGCGAGGTTCTCCCTGGCGGTCCGCTCGATCGAGAGCAACTGCCGGGCGGCCCGGCCCGGATCGGCGGCGAGACTGGACGCGGCCGCCTCCGCCAGCACCACGATGGAGGCGAAGCCCTGCGCGAGGGTGTCGTGGATCTCCCGGGCGAGCCGCTCGCGCTCCTCGGTGGCGCCCTGGAGCCGGTGCGCCTCGGCCAGGCGCAGCCGGGCGGCCTCCAGTTCCGCGCCCAGCCGGCCGGCGCGCTCGTCGCTCTGCTCGACGATCCGGACCACCCCGAGCCCGACGAGCACGCCCGCCAGCCAGCCGATGAGGGTGAAGACGACGTTGCCCGCGGCGAACTCCTGCGCGTCCCAGGCCTGGTGGCGCACGATGCCGGTCACGGTGGCCGCCGCGGCGGCGGCGCTGAGGGTGATCGCCCGGCGAGGGCTCCCGGCGAGCAGCCAGAACTGGGGAAGGGAGACGATGAACAGCGCCGCGCCGTCGCCGCGGACGAGGGCCAGTGCCCCCATGCCGAGGACGAGCACGCCCAGGAAGGCCCGCGGCCGCAGGACCGGGCGGTCGGGGCGGGCCGCGACGCCCGCGTGGCAGAGGGCCAGCGCTGCCGACAGCCCGATCGACCAGTACGCGGTGGCACCCGTGTCGTCGAGCACGGAGACGACCGGGGGGAGGATCCCCAGGACGACCCACACGACCACGTACCAACGGCGGAGCGACCGTAACCGGAACCGGTCCTCGGGCTGCGGAGGTCGAGTCATGACGGTCAGCCTACGGTCGCCTGCCGGGCACGCGGGCGGGGCCGGGGGCGCGGGCGGGACCGCCGCGGCGGCCACCAGGCCGTGTCGCGGAGCAGCAGGAGGGCCGAGGGCAGCACCATGAGCCGGACGACCACGGCGTCCAGCAGCACGGCCACGGCCAGGCAGAAGCCCATCTGCTTCATCTCGGTGAGGTGCAGGGCGACGAAGGCCCCGAACACCGTCACCATCACGACCGCCGCGCTGGTGACCACCTTGGCCGACCGGCCGATGCCCTCCAGGACCGCCTCACGGGCCGGCGTCCCGGCGCGCACGGCCTCCTGGATCCGGCTGACCACGAACACCTGGTAGTCCATCGACAGGCCGAACAGGATCACGAAGAGGAACAGCGGTACCCGGGAGGCGATCGCACCGAGCGAGTCGAAGGCGAGCAGGCCCTCGGCCCAGGTCCCCTGGAAGACCGCGACCAGCAGGCCCAGCGACGCTCCTGCGGACAGCAGGTTGAGGACGACGCCGAGCAGTCCGAGGACCGGCGAGCGGAACGCCCAGAGGGTCATCAGGAAGGTGGCCAGCAGCAGCAGGCCGATCACCAGCGGCAGCGTCGCGCGCTCGTGCGCCACGTAGTCGCGGCCCCGGGCCACGTCCCCGCTCACCGCGCTCTCGGCTCCGGCCAACATACCGACGGTGGCGGGCACATGGACCCGCCGGAGGTGGTCGAGGGAGGCGATCGCCTCGGCGGAGGAGGCGGGGAAGGGGACGGCCAGCTCCAGCACCGTGACCCGGCCGTCGGCGGAGCCGCGCAGCACCGGTTCGGAGCCGGCGGCGAACAACGGGTCGGCCTGGGCCCGCCGGCCGAGGTCGTCCAGCGCCCGGCTCACCTGCGCGGCCTGGTCGGGCGCGGCGCGGGTGACGACCTCGTGCCTGGTCAGGAGCTCGGGGAAGGCGTGGGTGAGCCGGTCGTGGACCTGCATCGCGGGGATGTCGCGGGAGAAGGTGTCCTTACCGGGGTCGACGAGCTTGAGGCCGAGGGCGGGCGCCGCCAGGCCGAGCATGAGGAGCACCGAGAGGCAGAGGGTGAGCGCGGGGCGCCGTTGCGCGGGCCGGAGCAGCGCGCCGACCAGCCGGCCCGGGCCGTCCGCCGGGCGCCGTACGGAGCGGCGCTGCGACGCCTTGCGCTCGGCCCGGCGCTCGGCCCGGCGGCCGATCGTCACCAGCAGGGCGGGCAGGACGGTGAGCGAACTGGCCACGGCGACCGCCACGACCAGGATCGTGCCCGTCGCCAGGGAGGAGAAGATGACGTCGGAGGCCATGTAGAGGGTCGCGGTGGAGACGATCACGGCGAGACCGGAGACGACGACGGCCCGCCCCGCGGTGGCGGCCGCCAGCTCCACCAGGGCCTCCGGCGCGAGCCGCCCGCCGCCGCGGACCCGCTCCTCGCGTTCACGCTCCAGGTGGAAGAGGGTGTAGTCGACGCCCACCGCCAGACCGATGAGCAGGATCATGTTGGTCCCGACCCCGGCGTCGGGGACGAGGTGCGAGACCAGCATGGACAGCCCCAGGGCGGCGGCGATCGAGGAGAGCGCCAGCAGCAGCGGCACGCAGGCCATCACCACCGAGCCGAAGACGAGCAGCAGCGTCACCAGGGTCACCGGCAGGGTGATGCGCTCGGAGAGCGCGAGGTCCGCCCCGCGCTGCTCGTTGACGCCCTTGCTGATGGAGGGCGAACCGGTCTCCTCCACCACCAGCCCCGGGTGGGCCGCCCGCACCTCCGCGGTCTGTTCCAGGAGCGGGACGACGTTCCTCCGGCCCTCCAGCTCGGGCCCCTTCAGCACCACGGAGACCCGGACGGCCTCGCCGTCGTGCGACCGGACGGGCGCCGCGACCTCGGCCACCCCGGGCAGTGCCCGCATGCGCTCGGTGATGTCCCGGGCCGCGGCGGCCGCCGCCGTCGCGTCCAGCCTCCCGGAGGCGGAACGGATCAGGACGTGCTCCACGGGCCTGCGCTCCAGGCCCCCTTCGGCGGCCATCGCCTCGGCACGCCCGGCCTCGCCGACCCGGAAGTCCTCGGTGGTGGCCTCGTTGGTGCCGACGGCGACACCGGCGCCGAGGCAGAGGAGGACGAAGGCGAACCAGCCGGCGATGGCGGTCCGGGCGTGCCGGGCGCTCCAACGGGCCATCCGCACGGGGAGTTGACTCATACCGCGATCCTGCGCGACCCGCCCCGGCCCGCGGCACGCCTGCCCGGTGGAACCTGCCGTCCACCGACCGGTGGACACCGTGCGGGGAGGGCCGGCGCGCAGAGGAGCAGGAGGAGGTGCGCCGGGCCTGGGGCGCGGGGGCTGTTCTGATGCGGGATCACCTGCGCCAGAACAGGTGGTGCGTCACCCCGCTCCGGCTCGGGACGACGTCCAGGTGGAAGCGGTCGCGCAGTTCGTCGGGGGACTCCCACAGTTTCAGCCCGGAGCCGAGCTCCAGCGGGGAGACCGCCACGTGCATGGTGTCCACCAGGTCGGCGTCGAGGAACTCGCGGATGGTGGTCACGCCGCCGCCCAGGCGGACGTCCTTCCCGGCGGCGGCCTCCTTCGCCCGGGCGAGCACCGTGGCCGGGTCGCCGTCGACGAAGTGGAAGGTGGTGTCGGAGAGGGTGATCGAGGGGCGCTCGTGGTGGGTCAGGACGAAGACCGGGGTGCGGAACGGGGGCCGCTCCCCCCACCAGCCCTGCCACTCGTGGTCCTGCCAGGGGCCGCGCTGGGGGCCGAACTTGTTGCGGCCCATGATCTCGGCGCCGATGTTCCGGGCGTAGTCCCGGGTGAGGTAGTCGTCCAGGCCCCGGCTGCCGCCGGGGTCGGTGCGCATCGGCCAGCTCGCCGTGGCGCCGGCCCAGGAGAACAGGCGCTCGGCGTGGTCGAGGCCGAACGGGCGCTCCAGGCTCTGGTCCTCGCCGGCGGCGATGCCGTCGGCCGAGACGTTGAAGTTCTGGACCCTCAGGAGTTGGGTCATGCGTTCCTCCGGTGTGCGGCGCCCGCCTCCAGGCGGCGGGCGTGTTCGGTGAGGTGGCGGCGCTCCGGGGCGCTGGTCGCGCGGCGGGCGGCTTCGCGGTAGACGTCCGGCGCCGTCGGGTCGCCGAGGAGTTCCAGGAAGTGCGCCCGGGTGGCGAGGAGCCGGTGGTGGCGGGCGAACCGCTTGTCCGCCTCCAGCGGGGCGAGCGCCGCGAGCCCGGGCCCCGGGCCCTCGACCATCGCCAGGGCCACCGCCCGGTTGAGGACGATGAACGGGTTCTCGCCGAACCGGGCCAGCAGGTCGTAGAGGGCCAGGATCTGCGGCCAGTCCGTCGACTTGGCGTCCGGCGCCTCGTCGTGGACCGCCGCGATGGCCGCCTGGATCTGGTACGGCCCCACCTCGCCGCGCGGCAGCGTGCGGCTGATCAGCTCGACGCCCTCCGCGATGAGGGCCGGGTTCCACAGCGAGCGGTCCTGCTCCGCCAGCGTCACCAGTTCCCCGCCCGCCCCCGTGCGCGCCGGGCGGCGGGCGTCGGTGAGCAGCATCAGGGCGAGCAGTCCGGCCGTCTCGGCGTCGTCCGGGGCGAGCCGCAGGAGCAGCCGGGCCAGGCGGATCGCCTCGCCGGACAGTTCGGGCGCGGTGAGGTCGTCGCCGTTGCTCGCCGTGTAGCCCTCGTTGAAGATCAGGTAGAGCACCTGGCGGACGTCGGCGAGCCGGTCCGGCAGCTGCCGGGCGGGCAGTCCGGCGCTCCGCACGGTCTGCTTGGCCCGGCTGATCCGCTGCGCCATCGTCGCCTCCGGCACCAGGAACGCCGCCGCGATCTGCGCCGTCGTCAAACCGCCGACGGCGCGCAGGGTGAGCGCGATCCGGCTGGGCGCCGACAGGTCCGGGTGGCAGCAGAGGAACAGCAGGTGGAGCGAGTCGTCCCGGCCGGCGGCGGGCGCCGCGTCCGGCGGGGGGCTGAGCAGCGCCGACTGCGGCGTGGCGAGGGCGAGCGCGTCCTCGCGCCGCCGGCGGGCCGCCTCGCTGCGCACGGCGTCGGCGAGCCGTCGGCCGGCGACCGTCACCAGCCAGCCGCGCGGGTTCTCCGGCACCCCCTCGGCCGGCCACTGGGTGGCGGCGGCCAGCAGCGCCTCCTGCACGGCGTCCTCGCACGCGTCGAACTGCCCCCGCCCGTACCGGCGCACCAACGCCCCGAGGGCCTGCGGCGCGAGGTCGCGCAGCAGGCCCTCCAGGCCGCCGGGTCCCGGCTGCCCGCCGCCGCTCACACGGCCGCCGCGTCGGAGGCGGGGGACTCGTGCAGGATCGGCCACAGCTCCACCGGCTCGACGTCCGCGAACGGCATGTCGGCGGCGATCTCCTGGGCGCGCTCCAGGCTCTCGCAGTCCAGCAGGTAGAAGCTGGCGATGTACTCCTTGGTCTCCAGGTACGGCCCGTCGGTGACGGCCGGCAGCCCGTCCGCGCGCCGCACCAGCTGGGCGGCGGCGGCGTCGGCGAGGCCGTAGGCGCCGAACAGTTCGCCGGTCTCGCGGTACTTGGTGTTGAACGCCTCCTGCCTGGCGATGGCGGCCGGCCACTCCTCGGCCGGGAACGAGTCCCACTTGGCCTGGTTGCCGTAGATCATCGCGACGTACTTCATCCCGGGTGTCCTCCCGTCCCGCGCGCCCCGTGCGACGCGCTCTCACCCCTCGGTCGGAGCGGGGCGCGGGCCCTCGACATCCGCCGGAAAGATTTCTTCGACATCTTTCCGCACGGAGGTCGAGGGGGCACGGCGACGAGCGGACGGGCGGACGGGCGGGCCGGCGGGTGGGCGAGCGGACGGGCGGGCGTCAGGCCGCCGACAGGCCGAGGCGCTCCAGGCGCTCCGGGTCGGTGAAGACGTCCAGCTCGACGATCCTGCCGCCGCGCACGGTGAACACCGCGAGCCCGACCGGGCGCCCGTCGACGAAGGTGGCCACCGCCGGCTCGCCGTTGACCAGCACCAGGCGGGACTCCCCGGCGAACTGCGCGCCGAACACGCTCGCCCCGGCCGCCACCTCGCTCGCGCCGCGCCGGAAGGTGGCCGGGTGCAGGGTGCCGCCGTCGGAGCGGGCCACCACGTCCGGGTCGAGGACGGTGAGCAGCGCGTCGAAGTCCCCGCCGCGGGCGGCGGCCAGGAACGCCTCCACCACCTCGCGGCGCAGCGCCAGGTCGGCGTCCGGCGCGGGCGCGGCGCCCTGGACGCGGCGGCGGGCCCGGCTGGCGAGCTGGCGGGTGGAGGCGGAGGTGCGGCCGAGGATCGGGGCGATCTCGTCGAACGGCACCGAGAACAGGTCGTGCAGCACGAAGGCCAGCCGTTCCGCCGGGGCCAGCGTCTCCAGGACGATCATCAGCGCGATGCCGACCGAGTCCGCGGTCAGGATCTCCTGCTCCGGGTCGATGGCCGGCACTCCCCCGATGATCGGATCGGGCAGCCGGACCGGCCGGCCGTCCTGCTCCTGGAGGGGGTCCTCGCGCCGGGCGGCCCGCGAGCGCAGCAGGTCCAGGCAGACCCGGCCGACCACGGTGGTCAGCCAGCCGCCCAGGTTGGCGACCTGGCCGACGTCCGAGCGGCTCAGCTTGAACCAGGTCTCCTGGACGGCGTCCTCGGCCTCGCTGAGCGAGCCGAGCATCCGGTAGGCGACCGCCCGGAGGTGGGGCCGGTGCTCCTCGAACCGCTCGGCCAGAAAATCTTCCCCGTTCATCCGTCACACCCTCGCGTCGGCATCCGTCAGTTCATTGACGGACGTTAACCGCTCCGCGTGACACCAGCGCGGGCGGCCCGATCGGGAGGATCACCGATGACCACTCAGACCACCGCCCACACCGCCCGGATGAAAAACCCGGCGATGGTCCTGCCGGGCGCGATGAAGGGCATCCAGGCCATCTACCAGGCGATGCACCAGGGCGGTGTCCCGCACCGGATCATGGAGCTGGTCCACCTGCGGGCCAGCCAGATCAACGGGTGCAGCGCCTGCGTCTTCGCGGGCGTCGCCGGGGCGAAGAAGGCCGGCGAGACCGACGAGCGACTGCACGCGGTGGCCGCCTGGCGGGAGGCGCCGTTCTTCAGCGAGGAGGAGCGGGCCGCGCTCGCGCTGACCGAGGCCGCCACCCGGATCGCCGACCGTTCGGGGCAGGCGGTGCCGGACGCGGTCTGGGACGCGGCGGCGGACCACTTCACCGAGGAGCAGCTGTCGGCGATCATCCTGATGATCGGACTGACGAACTTCTTCAACCGGATCAACGCGACGATCCAGGAGCCGGCCGGCACGACCTGGGGCTGAGCCCGACCCGCCCGGGGACCCCGGGGCGGCGGCGGGGGCCTCAGGGCCGACGGGGGCCGCGGGCGGACGGGGACGGGCCGCCGGAGGGGCGCGGGCGCGGCGGACGGGGCGGGCGGGCCGGGCCGAGCGCGGCCTGGCGGCGCTGGATCTCCCGCCAGATCCGCGACGGGCAGGGGCCCTGCGGGTGGTCGGAGAGGAAGCTCTCGTACGGCACCCGGCGCGGCGTCATCCCGATCTCGACCCAGGACGGCTTGCCGGTGCGGTCCCAGCCCTCGTTCTCCATCCGGATGTAGTCGTCGCGGTGGTCCTTGTCCTTGCTGGTGATCTGGAGGACCTCCGCGTACCCGGCCCGGGCGCCCACCACCACGCAGTAGTGCCGGGCCGCCTCCGCGCGGTCCCGGAACGGCACCATCGCCACCCACACCTCGCCCGCCGCCGGGCGGGTGACGGTGGCGGTGCGCGAGGAGGAGCGGTCCGAGGACGGCGCCGACGCCGTCCAGCGGGGCCGCTGGCGCTCCACCAGGTCGCCGGCCCAGGACCGGACGCCCAGCCGCCACAGCCAGGCGAACCCGCCCACCACCAGGCACTGCAGGGCGTAGCCGTTCGCCGCGGCCGGGTCCTGGTCGGCGCCGAGGACCTTCGGCACGAGGTACGCGCCGACCAGGTGGGCGATCAGCGAGCACGCGGCGGTCAGCACGGCCGCCCGCACCGGCACCACCCACCGGGCGACCGGCCGGCGGCGCCGGCCCGCCTGCCAGTCCACCAGCAGGGCGACCGCGTACGCGATGCCGACCAGGATCGCCAACTGCCCGGTCGTGGTGTGCTGCGGCGGGGTCTGCGCCCGCATCAGGGCGGGGATCACGACCGGCACGGCGAGCGGATAGCCCAGCAGCGCACCGAACACCGGCAGCAGCAGGACGGCCAGGCACCCCCCGCGCCCCGGCCGCCGCCGTCTCTGCTGAACCGCAGAACTCCCGTACTGGTACGCCATGTTCGCCACCCCCACCGCGGTCGTGCGTCCGGCGCAATGTATCGGACATCCGGGGGCCGCGGGGGGTGCGGCGATAATCCCGCCATGAGCCGCCCCCGAACCACCCCCGGCCCCGTTCCGGACGCCGGCCGTGACGCCGACCGCGGCACCGGCCGCTGGACCGCCTTCGGCGGCGACCTGCACCTCGACCTCGGCGAACGGCGCGCCGCCGGGGCCGGGCTGCGCGCGGCGCTGGAGGACGCGCTGCGCGAGGCCGTCCAGGACGGGCGGCTCGCGCCCGGCACCCGGCTGCCGTCCTCCCGTGCGCTCGGCGAGGACCTCGGGATCGCCCGCAACACCGTCGTCGAGGCGTACGGGCAGCTGACCGCCGAGGGCTGGCTCAGCTCGCGCCAGGGCTCCGGGACGACGGTCGCCGAACGCGCCGCGCCCCGGCCCGCCGGCCGCCCCGTCGAGGTGCGGGCGGGCCGCCGCCCCACCGGGCGGCACGACCTGCTCGCCGGGCGGCCCGACCTCTCGCTGTTCCCGCGCAGCGCCTGGCTGGCCAGCGCCCGCCGGGCGCTGGCCGTGGCGCCGCACGAGGCCTTCGACTACGGCTCGCCGCTGGGGCGGATCGAGCTGCGGCGGGCGCTCTCCGACCACCTGGCCCGGGTGCGGGGCGTGCGCACCGACCCCGGGCGGCTGCTGATCTGCGCCGGCTTCGGCCAGGGCCTCGGCCTGCTGTCCGCCGCGCTGCGCGAGCGCGGGGCGGGGCGGGTGGCCGTCGAGGCGTACGGGCTGCCGCCGCAGCGGGAGGTCCTGCGGGCGGCCGGGCTCGGCCTCGCGCCGCTGCCGCTGGACTGCTCCGGGGCGCGGACGGACCTGCTGGCGGAGCTGTCGGGCGCGCGGAGGGCCGAGCGGCTGGGGGCGGTGCTGCTCACCCCCGCGCACCAGTTCCCGACCGGCGCGGCGCTGGCCGCCGAGCGCCGGGCGGCGGCCGTCCGCTGGGCCCGCGAGCACGACGGGTACGTGATCGAGGACGACTACGACGGCGAGTTCCGCTACGACCGGCAGCCGCTCGGCGCGATGCAGGCGCTCGACCCGGACCGCGTGGTCTACGGCGGCACCGCCGCCAAGAGCCTGGCGCCCGGCCTGCGGCTGGCCTGGCTGGCGCTGCCGGACGAGCTGGTGGAACCGGTCGCCCGGCGCAAGGCGCTGACGGACACCATGAGCCCGGTGCTCGACCAGCTCACCTTCGCCGAACTGATCACCTCGGGCCGGTACGACCGGCACGTGCGGCGCTGCCGGCTGCACTACCGGCGCCGCCGGGACCGGCTGGTCGCGGCCCTCGCCGAACGGGCCCCGCACGTGAAGGTCACCGGAATCGCCGCCGGGCTGCACGCCGTCCTCGAACTGCCGCCCGGCTCCGCCCCGGAGGCGGAACTGGTGGGCCGCGCCCGCGCCGCCGGCCTGGTCCTCACCGGCCTCGGCTGGTACCTCACCGGGCACACCGCGGCCCCGGACGCCGCCCCGTCCCTGGTCGTCGGCTACGCCACCCCGCCCGACCACGCCTTCCCCGCAGCCGTCGACGCCCTGTGCGAGCTGCTGCGCACGGCCTGAAGGCGCCGGACGGCGGCCGGAACGGGCCGGAGGCCGCCGGGGCGGTGCCTCGGCGGCCGGGGTGCGGCGGGGCGGCTACTTGTTCCGGCTGCCCAGTTCGAACAGGAGGATGATGAAGCCGGCGAAGGCGTGGATGCCGGCGGTGTAGATCACCAGACGGTGGTAGACGCGGCGGTTGGCCCACTTGCCGGCGTCGATGGTCTTCGGGGAGTTCGCGGCCCTGGTGTCCGGAGCGGGCAGCACGGTCGGGGCGGGGGTGGTGGCGGGCTCGGCCATCGGGGGTCTCCTCCGGGTTTCCTGACGTCGGGTCAGTGGTGCGGGACGGCGGGGCCGCCGCCGAGGCAGAGTTCGCCGCCGGGGCTCTGCAGCAGGGTGTGCATGAAGAGCAGTTCGACTCCGGACGAGGAGTCGGCGGCGATGCAGTGCGGGGTGAGCGAGTCGAAGTGGGCGGAGTCGCCCTCCTCCAGCAGGTGGACGCGTTCGCCGAGGGTCAGCTTCAGCCGGCCCTGGAGGACGTACAGCCACTCCTCGCCGGGGTGGACGCGGACCACGGCGTCCTGCACGCCCGGGGGGACGTGCACGCGCAGCGCCTGCATCGCCCGGCCGGGGGCGCCGGCCCGGCGGTAGCCCCAGCCGCCGGCGCGGCCGGGTTCGATCGCACCGCCGCGCACCACCGGGTCCGGCTCGGTGAAGGTCTCCCCGAGCAGGCCGGAGACGGAGGTGCCGTAGGCGCGGGCGAGGCCGAGCAGGACGGGCAGCGAGGGCTGCCGGCGTCCGGTCTCCAGTCGGGACAAGTAGGCTGGGGAGAGACCGACCCGGGCGGCGGCGACCTCCAGGGTGAGGCGGCTGCTGAGCCGGTGGTCGCGCAGCCTGGCGGCGAGGCCGGCCACTTCCTGCGTCTCGTGGTCGCCGACGGGGACGGCGGCGGGAGCGGCAGGGGCGGCGGACGCCTCGGGCGGACCGGCTGGGCTGGTGGTCATGTGTCCAGTGGACACCCCACGTGCCGCGTGGGCAATTTTTTTGCCCCACAGGCAAGGCCGGGTATCGGGCGGCTACGGCCGGGGAATGTTCCTGAGGTTGGACCGGGCCAGGTCGATCATCCGGCCGACGCCGCCGGAGAGCACCGTCCGCCCCGCGGCCAGCGCGAAGCCCTTCAGCTGGGCGGCGGTGATGTGCGGCGGGATGGACAGCGCGTTCGGGTCGGTGACCACGTCCACCAGGGCCGGGCCCGGCCGCTCCAGCGCCTCCGCCAGCACCTCCCGCACCCGGGCCGGCTCGGTGACCCGCTTGGCCGGGATGCCCATCGCCCGGGCGATCCCGGCGTAGTCGACGTCACCGTTGTCGATCTCCGACTCCGGGTAGCCGGAAACCAGCATCTCCAGCTTGATCATGCCGAGCGCGCCGTTGTTGAAGACCACCGTCTTCACCGGCAGCCGGTGCCCGGCCACCGTCAGCAGCTCGCCGAGCAGCATCGACAGGCCGCCGTCGCCCGCCATCGCCACCACCTGCCGCCCGGGGAAGGCGAGCTGGGCGCCGATCGCGTGCGGCAGGGCGTTGGCCATCGAGCCGTGCAGGAAGGAGCCGATCACCCGGCGGCGCCCGTTGGGCTGCAGGTAGCGGGCGGCCCAGACGTTGTTCATGCCGGTGTCGACGGTGAACACCGCGTCCTCGGCGGCCACCTCGTCCAGCACCGAGGCCACGTACTCGGGGTGGATCGGCAGGTGCTTGTCGATGTCCCGGGTGTACGCGCCGACCACGCCCTCCAGGGCGCGGCAGTGGCGGCGCAGCATGTCGTCGAGGAAGGAGCGGTCGGTCTTCTGCTCCAGCAGGGGCAGCACGGCGCGCAGGGTGGCGGAGACGTCGCCGTGCACCGCGAGGTCGAGGGCGGTGCGGCGGCCGAGCCGGGTGGCGTCGTGGTCGACCTGGACGGTGCGGGCCTGGGGCAGGAAGGAGTCGTACGGGAAGTCGGTGCCGAGCAGGACGACGACGTCGGCGGAGTGCAGCGCCTCGTGGCAGGCGCCGTAGCCGAGCAGGCCGCTCATCCCGACGTCGTAGGGATTGTCGTACTGGATCCACTCCTTGCCGCGCAGCGAGTGGCCGACCGGCGCGTGCAGGGTGGCCGCGAGCTCCATCACCTCGGCATGCGCCGCGCGCACGCCGGCGCCGCAGAACAGGGCGACCCGGCGCGCGGCGTTGAGCGCCCGGGCGAGCTCCTGCACCTGGGACCAGGGCGGGGCGGCGACGGCCTGCTCGGTGAGGAAGTGGCCGGCCCCGGTCGGGTTGGCGGCGGAGAGCGCGGCGACGTCGCCGGGGAAGGCCAGCACGGAGACGCCGCGCGCGCCCAGGGCGTGCTGGATCGCGACCCGCAGCAGGCGGGGCAGCTGGCCGGGGGTGGAGAGCATCTCGCACCAGCCGCTGCAGTCGGTGAACACCCGCTCGGGGTGGGTCTCCTGGAAGAAGCCGGTGCCGATCTGGCCGGACGGGATGTGCGAGGCGAGGGCGAGGACGGGGACGCCGCTGCGCTGGGCGTCGTAGAGGCCCTGGATGAGATGGGTGTTGCCGGGGCCGCAGGAGCCGGCGCAGACCGCGAGGCGGCCGGTCAGCTCGGCCTCGGCGGCGGCGGCGAAGGCGCCGGCCTCCTCGTTGCGCACGTGCACCCAGCTGATGCCCTCCGCCCGGCGGACCGCGTCCACGACGGGGTTGAGGCTGTCGCCGACCACGCCGTACACCCGTTCCACCCCGGCCTCCCGGAGCACCGCCACCATCTGCTCGGCCACACTCACCACGGGGGATCTCCTGACGCCGGGGACGCGCGACGGACACGCGACACCAGCACCCTCCGACGGCGGCGGGCCGGCCGCAGCCGGGGTGGGCCGGACGGGTGAGGGGCTCGCCGGGCAGGAGGGTGAGGGGCGCCCCCGGCCCGGTAGGGCGCCCCCGGGGCGGGTGCGCGCTACTCGGCGGCGAGGTGGTCGGGGCCGGAGGTGATGCGGCCGGTGGAGAGGCCCGCCTGGGCCTGGCGGCGGGCCGGCTCGCGGCCCGGGGGCTGGCTGCAGCGCTCCTGGGCCGGCGGGGTGGTGGTGGGCACCGTGACCGGGCGGCCCGCCTTCACCTGGACCGTCTCGCCGTCGTGCCGCAGGTGGATCACCTCGCCGCGGCGCAGCGTGTACGTGGTCTCGTCGTGGTCGATCCGCACCGCCAGCAGCTGCCCGCGGACCAGCAGCGAGAAGCCGAGCCGCATGATCCCGGTGGGCAGCCTGGGCCGGAACCAGAGCACCTCGCCGTGGTCGCGCAGCCCGCCGAAGCCGGCCACCAGGGCGATGCAGGCCCCGGCGAGCGAGGCCATGTGCAGGCCGTCGCGGGTGTTGCCGCCGAGGTCGTGCAGGTCCATCAGGGCGGCCTCGGCGGTGTAGTCGTACGCGAGGTCGAGCTGCCCCACCTCGGCGGCCATCACCGCCTGGGTGCACGCGGAGAGCGAGGAGTCGCGGACGGTCAGCCGCTCGTAGTAGGCGAAGTTGCGGGCCTTCTGCTCGTCGGTGAAGGCGTCGCCGCGGACCTGCATGGCGAGCACCAGGTCGGCCTGCTTGACCACCTGCTTGCGGTACAGGTCGAAGTACGGGTAGTGCAGCAGCAGCGGGAAGTTCTCCGGCGGGGTCTTCTCGAAGTCCCAGACCTGGTGGTCGGTGAAGCCGTCGGCCTGCGGGTGGACTCCGAGGTTCTCGTCGTACGGGATGAACATCGCGGCGGCGGCGTCCCGCCAGGCGGCGGTCTCCTCGGTGTCGACGCCGAGCCTGGCGGCCTCGCGCGGGTGGCGGGCGGCGGCCTCGGCGGCGGCGCGCAGGTTCGTCTGCGCCATGAGGTTGGTGTAGACGTTGTTGTCGGCGATGGCACTGTACTCGTCGGGGCCGGTGACGCCCTCGATGCGGAACCGGCCGACGGCGTCGTGGTGCCCCAGCGAGCGCCACATCCGGGCGGTCTCGACGAGCAGTTCGAGCCCGTAGTCGCGCTCGAACCCGGCGTCCCCGGTGGCCCGGACGTAGCGGGCGGCGGCGGCCGCGATGTCGGCGCCGATGTGGAAGGCGGCGGTGCCGGCCGGCCAGTAGCCGGAGCACTCCTCGCCGCGGATCGTCCGCCACGGGAACACCGCGCCGGCCAGGCCGAGTTGGACCGCCCGGTCGCGGGCCAGCGGGAGCGTGGTGTGCCGCCAGCGCAGCGCCTGGTTGACGGCGGCGGGCAGGCAGTAGGTGAGCACCGGCAGCACGAAGGCCTCGGTGTCCCAGAAGCTGTGCCCGTCGTAGCCGGGTCCGGTCAACCCCTTGGCGGGGATGGCGCGTTCCTCGCTGCGGGCACCGGCCTGGAGCACGTGGAAGACGGCGAACCGGACGGCCTGCTGGAGTTCGACGTCGCCCTCGATCTCGACGTCGCTGGTCTCCCAGAACTCCTTGAGGAAGTCGGCCTGTTCGGCGACCAGGCCGTCCCAGCCGGTGTACCGGGCGGCGGTCAGCGCGGCCTCCACCTGGTCCCGGACGGCCGGCAGCGAGCGGGTCGCCGACCAGCCGTAGGCCATGAACTTCACCAGCCGCAGCCGCTCGCCGGGGTTCAGCACGGTGGTGACGCTGATCCGGCAGTGGTCGGCCTCCGCCTCGGCGACGGTGTCCAACCGCTCCGGGCCCTCGATCACGTGGCCCATGCCGGCCGCGACCCGGATGCCGCTGTACCGGGTGCGGTGGACCAGCACCGCCTTGGTCCCGCCCGCGTGGTTCGCCTCGGCGAGCAGCGGGGCCTCCAGCACGGCGGCCGCCCGCGGGTCGCCCTCGGGGCCCCCGGGCAGCTGCTCGTTGGCGACCAGCTCGCTCTGCAGCACGATCCGCACCGGGCCGTCCACCGCCTCGACGGTGTACTCGACGGCGGCGACGGCCCGTTGGGTGAGCGAGACCAGCCGGGTGGAGTCGACCTTGATGGTCCGCCCGGCCGGGGAGGTCCACTCGGCGGAGCGCCGCAGCACGCCCTCGCGGAAGTCCAGCCAGCGGCGGTGGCTGAGCAGTTCGCCGTAGCGCAGGTCGAAGGGCTCGTCGTCCACCAGCAGCCGGATGATCTTGCCGTTGGTCACGTTGATGACGCTCTGGCTGGACTCCGGGTAGCCGTAGCCGCCCTCGCCGTACGGCAGCGGGCGCAGCTCGAAGACGCCGTTGAGGTAGGTGCCCGGCAGGCCGTGCGGCTCGCCCTCGTCGAGGTTGGCGCGCAGGCCGATGTGGCCGTTGGAGAGCGCGAAGACGGACTCGGCGCGGGCCAGCGCGGTGAGGTCGAGGCCGTGTTCGGCGATCTGCCACGGGTCGACGACGAAGGGCTGTTCCTGGCGGTCCTGACGTTCCTGGCGCTCCCTGCGCTCCTGACGCTCCCTGCGCTCCTGGCCGGTCATGCCGACGCCTCCTCGGGGTGGTCGGGGATCAGCTCGGCGAGGTCGCGGACGACCACGGTGGCGCCGTCGCGGCGCAGTTCGGCGGCCTGGCCGGTGCGGTCCACGCCGACCACCGCGCCGAAGCCGCCCGCCCGGCCGGAGGCGACCCCGGCCAGCGCGTCCTCGAACACCGCGGCGTGCGCGGGTTCGACGCCCAGCGCCCGGGCGGCGGCCAGGTAGGTGTCCGGCGCGGGCTTGCCCGGCAGCCCCTCGCGCTTGGCGACCACGCCGTCCACGATCACGTCGAAGAAGCCCTCGATGCCCGCCGCGCGCAGCACGTCCCGGCAGTTGGCGCTGGACGAGACGACGGCGGTGGGCAGCCCGAGCGCGCGCAGCCGGCGCACGTAGGCCACCGAGCCGTCGTACGGGGCGACGCCCTGTTCGCGGATCATCCGCAGCACGGTGTCGTTCTTGGCCCGGCTGACCCCGTGCACGGTGCGGGCGCCCGGCGGGTCGGCGTCGGTGCCCTCGGGCAGCTCGACGCCCCGGCTGCGCAGGAAGGAGCGGGTGCCGTCGAGTCTCGGCCGCCCGTCCACGTGGGCGTCGTAGTCGGCGACGGCGTCGAACGGGATGAACGGCCCGCCGGTGCGGGCCGCTTCGGCGCGCAGGAAGGCGTCGAAGGTGTCCTTCCAGGCCGCGGCGTGCACCGTGGCGGTCTGGGTGAGCACCCCGTCGAGGTCGAAGAGGAAAGCGCGGATGTCGTCCGGTAGCCCCAGCATGGGTGCAGTCTTACCCGTCCGCGCGCGGCGTACCGCCCATTCCCGGCGGCGCGTCGCGGGAACGGGCGGTCCGCCGGCGGCGGCCGGGGCTCAGGGCGAGTCCGGGGTGGAGGTGACCGCGAAGGCCGCGCCCTGCGGGTCCCGCACCACCGCCATCCGCCCGGCCTGCATGTCGAACGGCGGCTGGATCACCGAGCCGCCCGCCTTGACCAGGGCGTCCACCGTGGAGTCGGTGTCGTCCACCGAGAAGTAGGTCATCCAGTGCGAGGGTGTGCCCGGCGCCAGGTACTCGGCGACCGGCTGCATGCCGCCCACCGTGTGGTCGCCGACGTTGAGCGAGTAGAAGCCCTCCATGCCCTGGATGGTCCCCGGCCGCAGGCCGAACGCCTGCTGGTAGAACCGGCCGGCCGCGCCGGTGTCGGTGGTGTTGAGCTCGTTCCAGACCAGCGCGCCGGGCTCGTTGACGATGCCCGCGCCGATGAAGTCCAGCTTCTGCCAGACGCCGAACACCGCGCCGGTCGGGTCCGCGGCGACCAGCATCCGGCCGGTGCCGCCGACCTCCATCACCGGGTGGACGATCGTTCCGCCCGCCCCGGCGACGGCCTGCGCGGCGGCGTCGGCGTCGTCCGCGGCGAGGTAGGTGGTCCAGGTGACCCGGGACGGCGGCTGCCCCTCCTGGGCGGAGTTCGCCATGATCCCGGCGACCGGCTTCCCGTTCAGCGAGCACACGGAGTAGCCGCCGTACTCGGGCGGGCCGACCTCGCCCTGCCAGCCGAACAGGTCGCGGTAGAAGTCGAGCGCGGCCTGCTGGTCGCTCGTCGTCAGGTCCACCCAGCAGGGGGTCCCGGGCTTGTACGGTGCGGTGACTACGGGCATTCCTGGGCCTCCAAGCGAGGGTCGTCCGCCGGGCGGGCCGCCGGGGGCGCGGGCCGCTCGGCCGCGCGGCCGACGGCCGTACACCGCCCACCATCGCCGCGCCTCCGCGATCCCGCCACCGGACGGCCTCCCGGCGGGTCGCCGTCCGCCGGGCGGTCGCCGGCGGGGTGCGGGCGGTCACGGCGCGTGGTGGTGGCCGCCCTTGGTGAAGAGCGGCTGTGCCTTGCCGCTCTGCGCGTAGTCCTTCAGCCGGACGACCAACTGCGCCCAGGTGCCGGCCACCATCGGCACGCCCTCCTCGCTGCCGGGCTGCCAGCCGCCGTGCCGCAGCAGCAGCCGGGTCCGGTGGCCGGGTTCGCCCCGCTCGTCGGGCCGGTCGGCGAGGTCCCAGCTGATCCAGGTGCCGGCCCAGTGCGGCGGGAAGGCACCGGCGTTCGTCCACACCACCCGGTCCGGTCCGGTGCGCTCGCGCCGCAGCCGGAACGGCTCGGGGACGCCGGGGAAGCCAAACAGCAGCACGTCGTCCTCCCGCTCCACGTCCGTGGTCCACCAGGAGGTCAGCCCGTCGTGGGTGGTCAGCGCGGCCAGCACGACGGCGCGCGGCGCGGCGATGTCGAGCTCCAGGGCGATCTCGGCCATGGGTTCCGCCTTTCGGGCCTGCTGCTCCCCCCGGCGTGTCCGACAGGCCCACCATGGCACGGGCCCGCAGGCGGCGCGCCCCGGGCCCGGGGCGGCCGGTGGCGGATCAGTAGGAGATCTTCTCGCAGATGTCGTCGTCGGCCGAGCGGGCCGCTTCGGTGACGCTGGGCGGCAGCGAGGCGGGCGCGGACGGGGTCGCCGGGGCGCTGCCGGAGCCGCTCGGGGCGGCCGCTCCCCCGTTGGCCGCCGCGAAGTCCTTGCCGACGATCACGGTGACGCCCGCCGTGCCTCCCGGCTCGACGGTCGCGCCGGGGAACAGGGCCGCGGCCTTCTCGGCGTTCGCCTTCTGCCCGGAGGCGTACTGGACCATCGTGGTCGTGTACTTGAGGCTCTTCGCCGGGCCCACCGCGGTGGCGGTGAACTTGGCCGCCTTGAGCTGCTCGGCCGCCTTGCCGGCCATGCCGTCGACGGAGGTGCCGTTGTAGACGGACACCTTGATGTTCTTGTTCACGGTGTCGCTCGCGAGCGGGGAGGCGGAGGTGGGGGCGGGGGCGGACTCGGCGGCGGTGGCCGGGGCGGTCGGCGAGGGCGCCTCGGCGGGCTGCTCACCGGTGGCGTTCTGGCCGTCGATGGTGCGGTCGGCCCTGATGGTGGCCCAGAGCTTGTCGGCGTCCGCCGTGACCAGCTCCAGGTCGTCCTTGTGGAAGCGCCAGGGCGGGGTGACGAACTTGATGTCGTGCAGGTCGATGTCCTTCAGCGAGAGAGCGAGGGACATCAGCTTGTCGACCGTGCCGAGCCCCTCGTCGACGCGCAGCGACTTGGTGGCCGCGTCGGCCAGCGGCAGCAGGTTCGTGGGGTTGAGACCGCGCTGCTTCACCGCGCTGATCATCGAGCCGATGAAGGCCTGCTGGCGCATCATCCGGCCGATGTCCGAGCCGTCGCCGAGGCCGTGCCGCAGCCGGACGTAGTCGAGCGCCTGCTGACCCTCCACCTTCTGGCGCCCGGCGGGCAGCACGACGTCGCCCTTCCTGCCGAGCTTCGGGTTGATGTCGCCCTCGTGGATCTCCTTGGGCAGGCAGACGTCGACGCCGTGCACGGCCTTGGTCATCGCCGCGAACCCCTGGAAGTCGACCACCATGGTGTGGTCGATCCGGATGTCGGTGATCTTCTCCAGGGTGTTCTGGGTGCAGGCCGGGTTGCCGTCCGGGTGGCCGCCGGTGGAGAAGGCCGCGTTGAACAGGACCTTCTCGCCCTTCTGCTCCTTGGTCCACTTCCCGTCCGGCTTCTTGCAGGGCGGGATCGTCACGATGGCGTTGCGCGGCATCGAGATGCCCACGGCGTGCTTGTGGTCCGCGTAGATGTGCAGCAGGATCGTGGTGTCCGAGCGGGCGCCCTCGGCGTCGCCGCCGCCGAGGTCGGAGTTGTCGCCGCCGCGGCTGTCCGAGCCGATCAGCAGGATGTTCACCGGCTTGTTGCCGTTGGCGTCGGCCTGCGCCTCCGGCGGGCGGTCCTTGCTGAACGCGTCCGGGTCGATGGTCTTGATGTTGCCGTTCAGCTTGTAGTAGATCAGCCCGCCCGTACCCGCCAGCAGGACGAGCACGCCGGCGGCGGACCAGGCGACGATCTTCTTGGCGCCCCACTTCGGCTTGCGCGCCGCCGCCCTGGCCGCGGCGCGACCGCCGGGCGCCGGCGCGCCCTGGACGGCGCCCGCCTTGCCCTGGGCGGCCCGGCGGGCCTCGGCGCGTCCGCCCGGACGGGGCGGGGGCACGGCGGCGGCCTTCGTCCCGTCGGCCGTGAGCGCACCGGGCGCGTCGTCACCGCGAGCCGGACCCTCGCCCCACTGACCTGACATGCATAAGACCTTTCACCACCGGACACCGCGCCCCCCTGCGTCCGGACGCGTTGCACACAAAGAGACGGTCGAGGAAGCCCTGAGGTTGCACATACGACGGTCGCAATACCCTACGAATGCCCCCGAGATGACTTCCCCACGGCCCCGCGGCGGGCCCCTTGTCCCCCAGGAGGCCAGCTCTCGGATCATACAAACCGATGATCCGGCCGAATCGTTCCGCGTCCCGGAGGCACCCCGGGAACGGCGGAGGCCCGGATCGGAGGTGGTCCGGCCCGGGCCTGCGCGTGTCGGTGGGGCGCCAGGGGCTCGAACCCTGAACCCACGGATTAAAAGTCCGCTGCTCTACCCATTGAGCTAGCACCCCGACACCGTGGACATCATGCCAGACCGGGCCGTCCCGTGCGGACGAATACGGGCCCGGCGGCGGGCGGCGGGGGCCCGCCCTACGGGGCGGCCGTCACGGGAACAGCCTTCCGACGGTGGTGACGCGGGCGCAGCGCAACGATCACCGGGCCCGGGGGGCCGGCCCGCGGTGCGTCACGAGCGGCCTGCTCACGGTGAACTCCCGGAACCGGCGGGCCGCTTCGGAGTGGTAGGCCGCCCGGTTCCAGACCAGGTTGAGCACCCGGTGGCAGTTGGGGGCCGCCAGGCGCACCCAGGCCACCGGGACGTGGGTGTCGGTTCCGGCCAGCCGGGACATCGCCGGGATGAGGCCGATGCCGAGGCCGGTGCTGATCATGTCCTGGCTGGCCCCCGGCTCGTCGCCCTCGCAGGACAGCCGCGGGGTCAGCCCCTCGGTCGCGAACAGCCGCTCCAGCAGGGCGCGCTGCCAGTGGCCCCGGCGGGTGGTGACGAACGGCTCGTCGGCGATCTCGGCGACGGTCACGCTCTCCCGGCCGTCCAGCCGGTGCCCGCGCGGGACGGCCAGCAGCACCTCCTCGCGGAGCAGCTCGACGGACTCCAGGTCCGGGCCGGCCAGCGGCTGCGAGGCCATGCAGAAGTCGACCTCGCCCGCGCGCAACTGGCGGTCCATCTCCTCCACGTTGGACTGGAAGAGCCGCACCTCGGCGCCCGGGAAGGCGGCCCGGAAGCCGCCCATCAGACGGGTGACGGTCAGCAGCGTCTCGGAGGCGACGCCGACCCGGCCGAGCCCGCTCTCCCGGGCCTCCCGCAGCGCCCGGCGCCCGTCCTCCAGCTCGCTCAGCGCGCGGTCGACGTGCCGCAGGAACACCGCGCCGTACTGGTTGAGCCGGATCCGCCGGCCCTGCCGGTCGAAGAGCGCGGTGCCAAGCTCCGCCTCCAGCCGGGCGATGGTGCGGCTGAGCGAGGGCTGGGCGACGTTCAGCTCCTCGGCGGCGCGGCTGATGTGCTCCAGGCGGGCGACGGCCTGGAAGTGGCGCAGCTGCAGCAGATCCACGGTTCACCTCGAATGATGCCTGACGGGTTATCCGTACATAGCAAAACCGGTCTTGGAAGGCATGAGCAATCCTCACCTAGCGTCTGCGGCGGGGTTCGTCGCACGGGTGGCGGGCAGCGATGCCCGCCACCCGCCACGCGAGGCGAGGAGCCCCGCCCCTTCCCTCCGTCCGCCGATCCGGAGGCCGACCGGCCCCCAGGAAGGTCGCATCATGAGCGCTGCCGACCTGGCCCGACTCCAGTTCGCGGCCACCACCGGCGTGCACTGGCTCTTCGTCATCCTCACCATGGGGCTGGTCCCCCTCGTGGCGTTCATGCACACCCGGGCCGCGTACACCCGGGACCCGGCCACCCGCGCGATGCGCGAACGCATGACCCGCTTCTGGGGCCAGCTCTACGTCGTCAACTACGCGGTCGGCATCGTGACCGGCCTCGTCATGGAGTTCCAGTTCGGACTCTCCTGGAGCGGACTGAGCAGGTTCGCCGGCAATGTCTTCGGCGCCCCGCTGGCGCTGGAGACCCTGATCGCGTTCTTCGCCGAATCCACCTTCCTCGGCATGTGGATCTTCGGCTGGGGCCGGCTGCGCCGCGGTGTGCACGTCGCGCTGATCTGGCTGGTCGCGCTCACCGCGTACGCCTCGGCGTTCTGGATCCTGGTCGCCAACGGCTTCCTCCAGCACCCGGTCGGCTACGAGGTGCGCGACGGCACCGCCTACCTGACCGACTTCGGCGCGCTGCTGACCAACCCCAACGCCCTGGTCGCGCTCGGCCACATCGCGCTGGCCGCGCTCACCACCGGCGGTGTCCTCGTCGCCGGCATCAGCGCCTGGCACTTCGCCAAGGGCACCCGGGAGACCGCGCTGTTCCGCGGCTCGCTGCGGCTGGGCGTCTGGGTGGGCATGCTCTCCTCGTTCTTCGTCGTCATCGTCGGCGACCTCCAGGTCCCGGTGATCGAGCGGACCCAGCCGATGAAGGCCGCCGTCCTCGGCGGCAGTGGCGTCGCCGAGGAGCAGGCCCGGCTGGTCGCCCAGTACGGCCCCGGGGACTACGTGCCCTGGCAGGGCTGGGTGAGGAACGCGATGGACCTGATGACCATCCTCGGCAACACCGTCTCGACCATCACCTTCATCGCCGCCTTCCTGCTGCTGAAGGACCTGCTGGTACGCCGGCGCCCGCTCGCCCACCTGATGACCGCGATCATCCCGCTGCCCTTCATCGCCTCGGTCGGCGGCTGGGTGGTGCGCGAGATCGGCCGCCAGCCCTGGCTCGTCCACGGAGAGTTGACCGTCGACGAGGCGCTGTCGGACGTCGGCAGGGGCGCCCTGGCGGTGTCCTGCGCCCTGTTCGTCGCGATCTTCGCGGCCCTCGCCGCGGTCAACTGGACGCTGATCGCCCGCTTCGCCCGGCGCGGCCCGGACGGCGCCCAGCTCGGCGCGGGGGATCCGCCGGCCGACGGCCTGCCCGACCCGGGCGGCGCCGACGGCAAGCAGCCGGTCCCGGCCTTCTGATCCCCCCAACCGAGATGAATTCCCCGAATCCGAAGGAAGGTTGGGCGACATGAGCCTGGAGACCCTCTGGCTGGCCCTGCTCGGCCTGCTGCTCGCCGGCTACTTCGTGCTCGGCGGCTACGACTACGGCGTGCAGATGCTGTCCCCGTTCCTCGGCGGCCCGCCCGCGGGCCCCACCGGGGCACGGGACCCCGCCGGACGGAACGCCGCGCTGGACGCGATCGCCCCGTTCTTCCTCGGCAACGAGGTGTGGCTGGTCGCCTTCGCCGGCGTGATGTTCGGCGCCTTCCCGCACCTGGAGGGCAGCCTGCTGACCGGCCTGTACCCGCTGATCGTGGCGATCCTGGCCGGCCTGGTGCTCGGCAACGCCGCCGTCCAGCTGCGCGGCCGCTCCCGCGGGCCCCGGGCGGCGCGGATCTGGAACGCCCTGGTGGTGCTCGGCGGCGCGTTGCCCGCCGTGTGCTGGGGCATCGTGGTCGGCCTGCTGCTGCACGGCGTACCCCGCCGGGCGGACGGCTCCTTCCACATCGGCCCCGGCGAGGTGTTCGCGCCGTTCGCGCTGACCTGCGGCTCGGCCACCGCGCTGCTCTTCGCCGGGCACGGCGCCGCGTTCGTCGCACTGCGCTCCGGCCCCGGCCTCGCCGCCGGCGCACGGCGGGCGGGCGCCGCCCTGCTCGCCGCCGCCGGCGCCGCGAGCGCCCTCGCGCTGCTGCTGTCGCTGTTCGGGGCGGGCGCCTCGATGACCAGGACGGCCACCTCGGCGGTCCTGTTCGCGCTCGTCGCCGCCGCCCTCGCGGCCGGCCGGTGGTTCCTCACCCGCGGCCGCGACGCCCTGGCGTTCACCGCCACCTGCGCCGCGACCGCGCTGCCGGTACCGCTGATCGGGGCCGGCCAGTACCCGTACCTGCTGACCGCCACCTCGGGCGCGGGGCTCACCGTCGACGAGGCCGTCGCCGACGGGGCGACGCTGAGGCTGCTGCTCGGGTTCGGCGTGCTGGTCGTCCCGGTGATCCTCGGGTACCAGGCCTGGAGCTGGTGGGCGTTCCGCGGCCGGACCGGCCTGCGCCACCCCGACTACTTCTGACCGCACGCCGCACACCGCACACGCCGGGGAGGAAGCCATGGGAGGGAGCACGGGATGAAGCCGGCCGAACGCCGACTGCGGCGCGAACTCCCGGTGGTGCGACGGCACCTGGCCGCCTCGACCGCGCTCGCGCTGCTCGGCGCCGGGCTCGTCGTCGGCCAGGCCGTCCTGCTCGCCGGACTGCTCGCGGACGGCTTCGCCGGCGGCCGGGGCCCGCACACCGGCGCCCTCGCCGCCCTCGCCGCCGTCCTCGGCCTGCGCGCCCTGCTCGCCTGGGCCCGCGGCACCCTCGCCCGGCGCGCCGCCGCCGAGGCCGGGCGCGCCCTGCGCGAGCGCCTCGCCGACCGCCTGCGGCGCACCGGCCCGCACCGCCTGGCCGCCCGCCGCCACGGCGAGACGGCCACCCTGCTCACCCGCGGCCCGGACGCCCTCGACCCGTACCTCACCGGCTACCTGCCGGCCATGGCCGCCTGCGCCGTCGTCCCGCTCGCGGTCGTCGGGTGGCTCTGCCGGACCGACTGGCCCTCGGCGCTGATCATCGTGGTCACGCTCCCCCTGATCCCGGTGTTCGGCGCGCTCGTCGGGGCGCACACCGCCCGCCGCACCGCCCGGCAGTGGCGGCTGCTCGCCCGGCTCGGCGGCCACTTCCTCGACGTCCTCGCCGGACTGCCGACACTGCGCGCGTTCGGCCGCGAGCACCACCAGAGCGGCGTGGTGCGGGAGATGGCCGACGCCCACCGGCGGGCCACCATGCGGACGCTGCGGGTGGCGTTCCTCTCCTCGCTCGTCCTGGAGACCGTCGCCACCCTGTCGGTCGCGCTGGTCGCCGTCCCGGTCGGCCTGCGACTGCTGGCCGGTGAACTGGACCTGCGCACCGCCCTGGTGGTCCTCCTCCTCGCCCCCGAGGCCCATCTGCCGCTGCGTGCGGCGGGCGGGGCCTTTCACGACAGCGCCGAGGGGATCGCGGTGGCCGAGCGGGTCTTCGCCGTCCTCGACGAGGAGGAGCCCATGGCCGCCGCCCCCGGTCCCGTACCCGGCGGCCGGACGGCCCGGCTGCGCCTCGACGCGGTCACCGTCCACCACCCCGGCCGCGCCGAGCCCGCGCTCGACGCCGTCTCGCTCACCGTCCGCCCCGGCGAGCGCCTCGCCCTGGTGGGCCCGAGCGGCGCCGGCAAGTCCACCCTGCTCGCGCTGCTGCTCGGCTTCACCGCCCCCACCACGGGCCGGGTCCTGGTCGACGGCACCGACCTCGCGGCGCTGGACCCCGACGGCTGGCTCACCCAGGTCGCCTGGGTGCCGCAGCGCCCGCACCTGTTCGCCGCGAGCATCGCCGACAACATCCGCCTCGGCCGCCCCGGCGCGAGCGACGCCGAGGTCCGCGCGGCCGCCCGCGCCGCCCACGCCGACGGCTTCGCCGAGGCCCTCCCGCAGGGCTACGACACCCTGCTCGGCGAGCACGGCGCCGGGCTCTCCGCCGGACAGCGCCAACGCGTCGCCCTCGCCCGGGCGTTCCTCAAGGACGCGCCGGTCCTGCTGCTCGACGAGCCCACCGCCCACCTCGACCCGGAGAGCGAGGCCGCCGTGGCCCGGGCCACCGCCGACCTGATGCGCGGACGCACCGCCGTCGTGGTCTCCCATCGCGGGAGCCTGCTGCCGCACGCCGACCGGATCGTCACCGTCCGGGCGGGCGTCCTCGGCCCCGCCCCGGCCGGCGAAGGCCCGGTGCGGCCGTGACCGCCCCCACCGCGCGTCTGCTGCGCCACCTGCTCCCGCACCGGCGCCGCCTGCTGCCCGCCGTCCTCGCCGCCGCCGGCGGCGAACTCAGCGGCGCCGCCCTGACGGTTACCGCCGCCTGGCTGATCACCCGCGCCGCCGAACAGCCACCGCTCTCCGCCGTCGCGGTCGCCGTCGTCGCCGTGCGCGCCCTCGCCCTCGGCCGGGGCACCCTGCGCTACGCCGACCGCCTGCTCGGCCACGACGGCGCGCTGCGCGCCGTCGCCGGCTTCCGCGCCCGGGTGTACGAGGCGCTGGTGCCGCTCGCGCCCGCCGGCACCCCGGCGTTCCGCTCCGGCGACCTGCTGACCCGCCTGGTCGACGACGTCGACGCCGTTCAGGACCTGCTGCTGCGGGTACTCGTCCCGGTCACCGCGGCCGGCCTGGTCGCGGCCGCCGCCACCGGTACCGCCCTGGTGCTGCTGCCCTCCGCCGGACTGCTGCTCGGGGCGCTGCTCGCCGTGGCGGGCCTGCTGGTGCCCGCCCTGGTGCTCGCGCTGTCCCGCCGGTCCGGGCGCGCGGAGAAGGCGGCCCGCGCCGAACTCGCCGCGCTCACCGTCGATCTGACCGCGGGCGCGGCCGACCTCGCCGCGTACGGCGCCCGCGGCCGCGCCCACGAGCGGGTCCGGGCGGCCACCGACCGGATCGCCGCCCTGGAACGCCGCGCGGCGCCGACCACCTCGCTCGCCGTCGCCGCGGTCCTGCTGTTCCAGGCCGCCGCCACGGTCGGCGTCACCTGGCTCGGCCTGGACGCCCACGCCGACGGCCGACTGCCCGCCGTCCGGCTCACCGTCCTCGCGGTGCTCGCCCTGGTCTCCTTCGACGCCCTGGCCGCACTGCCCGCCGCCGCCCGTCGGCTCGCCCACGTCCAGGCCTCCGCCGGCCGGCTCGCCGACCTCATGGACACCCCGCCCCCGGTCACCGACCCGGCCGACCCGGCCCCGTTGCCCGCCGACGGCCCGCTCGGCGTCGAGATCACCGGCCTGCGGGTCCGTCACCACCCCGACGGCCCGGCCGTCCTCGACGGCGTCGGCCTGCACCTGCCGCCCGGCCGCCGGGCCGTCGTCGTCGGCGCCAGCGGCTCCGGCAAGTCCACGCTGATCGCCGCCCTGATGCGGTTCGTCCCCTACGAGGGCGGCAGCATCCGGGTCGGCGGCCGCGAACTGCGCGACTGCGCGGGCGCCGACGTCCGCCGGGTGATCACCGGCATGACCCAGGACGCCCACGTCTTCCACACCACGATCCGGGCCAACCTGCGCCTGGCCCGCCCCGACGCCACCGACGGGGATCTCCGCGAGGCCGCCCGCCGGGCCCGGCTGCTCGACTGGATCGAGTCCCTCCCCGACGGCTGGGAGACCGTGCTCGGCGGGGACGGTGCCACCGTCTCCGGCGGCCAGCGCCGGCGCCTGCTCCTGGCCCGCGCCCTCCTCGCCGACCCGCCCGTCCTCGTCCTCGACGAACCCACCGAGGGCCTGGACCCGCACACCGCCGCCGCCGTCCTGGCCGACGTCCTCGCCGCCACCCGTGGCCGCACCACCCTCCTGATCACCCACGACCGCAGCGCCCTCACCGCCGCCGACACCGTCCTCACCCTCGACGGCAACACCCCGGCCTGAACGCGGAAACGGCCCCGGGCGGAGGTCGTCCGCAGCAGCACCAGTAGGCCGGGAACAGGTAGGCAGACTACTCAAGTGGGGCGGTCTGTGCTACCAATTGATTGGTAGCCAACGTATTGGCAGTCAATCCATAGGGGGATCCCGGTGACCAAACTGCTGCTCTCGGTGCATGTGCTGGCGGCGATCCTGGCGATCGGCCCGATCACGGTGGCGGCCTCGATGTTCCCCCGCTTCGTCAAGCCGCAGAACGAGGGCGACAACCCGGCCGGGGAGGAGCGCACCCCCGCCACCGCGGCGCTGCTGCACCGGATCTGCCGGGGATACACCGTCGTCGGCGTCGCCGTACCGGTCTTCGGCCTCGCCACCGCCATCCGGATGGGTGTGCTGGGCGACGCCTGGCTCATCGCCTCGATCCTCCTCACCGCGATCGCGGCGGCCCTCCTGCTGATGGCGATCCTGCCCGGCCAGGAGCGGCTGCTCGCCCGGCCCGCCGGCGCGGCCGCGGACACCGCGGCCCCGGAGGCGACCCGGTCCGCGGCGGCGACCCGGTCCGCGGCGGCGCGCCTGGCCATGGTCACCGGGATCTTCAACCTGCTCTGGGCCGTGGTCGTCGTGCTGATGATCGTCCGCCCCGGCTCGACGACCGGCGCCTGAGCGCCGACCCCCCGCAGAACCCGCCCCATCCGCCCGGGACGAGGACAGACATGGCCCTCCCCAACGCGGCATCCGGTCTTGCCGGAGCCCTGGCGGATTCCGTCGCGGGCCCGGTGCTGCTGCCCGACAGCAGCGGTTTCACCGAGGAACTGGCCGGCTTCCAGCTCGGGTCGCGCCACCGGCCGGACCTCGTGGTCGGTGCGCACCGGGTGACGGACGTCCGGATCGTGCAGCGGCTGAACCGGCGTCACCGCGGTCGCCGCCGTACTGGCCCCCGCCGCCGGCCTGTGGACCTGACCGGGCTCGCCGACCCGGTGGTGCCGGGCGCCGCCTTCCTGCTGCTGTTCGTGGCGGTGCCGGGCGAGTTCCTCGGCGCCTACGCCGGGGCCAGGCTCAACCGGCGGACCCGGTGGGAGGCGCCGGCCCTCGGGGCGGGGAACTCCGCGATAAGGCGTACGGACAGAGGGACAGGTTCCGCCGTCGCGACGGCGGAACCTCTCGCGCGTGGTCAGCGCTCCCCGGCGCCCGGGGTCCCGAGGACCAGCCGGGCGCAGTGCCGGCAGGACCGGGCCGAGCCCGCCACCAGGGCGTGCGCGGTGGCCGCGAGGATTCCGGCGAAGGCCGGCAGCAGCCAGTTGGTGCCCAGGACGGCCGCGATGGCGAGGGCGAGGGTGGCGACGGCCATGGAGACGCTGGCGAGGGTGCCGCCCCAGGCGACGGTGAGCGGCAGCCGCTCCGGCGTGGGCAGCCGGCGGGCGAGGGTGCCGGTGGCCGCGAGGGCCACGGCGGCGAGGAGTGCGGCGACGGCCGAGACGCCGGCCAGGTGGACGGCCAGGAACTGGACGGTGCGCGGCAGTTCCCGGGTCGGGTCGTGCCCGGCCTGGCGGACCAGGTACCAGCAGGCGATCACGAAGGGGACGGTGAGCGCGACGGCGCGGGCGGTGTGCCGGGCCTGGGCGATGGTCAGCTCGCGCTGCCAGCTCGTCACGAGTTCGTCGGCGGTGCCGAACTCCCGCACCGCCTGGTCGGCGGCGCGCCGGTAGGTCAGCCCCGCCCGGGTGCGTTCCGAGACCGCGTCCGCCAGGTCCTCGCGGACCTCGGCCACCATGCGCGCCTTGGTGCGCGCCGGGCCGTGTAACGCGGCGGACAGCGTGGCGACGTAGTCCTCGATGGGGTCGGTCCGCGGGGTGACGGCGCTCATGCGGTGGCACCGGGCGGCGTGACGGGGTTCAGGACCGAGCCGATGGCGGCGGTGAACTCCTGCCATGCCGTGCGCTCGCCGGCCAGGGTCCGGCGTCCGGCCTCGGTGAGCTCGTAGCACCGCCTGCGGCGCTCGCCGGCCGACTGCCAGCTGCCGGCCAGCAGCCCGACGCGCTCCAGCCGGTTGAGCGCCGGGTAGATCGTGCCCGTACGCAGCTCCAGCGCGCCTCCGCTGCGCTGCTGGACCGCGGTGATGATCGCGTAGCCGTGCAGGGGGCCGGATTCGAGTACGGCCAGCAGCAGTCCGTCCAGGTGGCCGCGCACCGCATCCTGTCTCATGAGTCGGCAGCCTACCCAAATCGGGCATTGGCGTTCTATCTATTGGCAGCCAATGCACGCCGGCGACGAAGGGCCCACCGGTGACCGACGTCCAGGCGCGCACCCCGCCGGGGAAACGGAGGAGGCCCGGGCCGGACGACGTCCGGCCCGGGCCTTCGCGGTGGGCCGCCAGGGGTTCGAACCCTGAACCTACGGATTAAAAGTCCGCAGCTCTGCCGATTGAGCTAGCGGCCCGGGGCCCGGCCGGGTGGTGACGGCGGGCCGCCGCGATCCTACCCGGTGGGGTCGGGCTCACGCGTGCGCGGCCGGGGGGTGGGACGTCCAGTGGGCGGTGCGGACGCGGTGGAGCCAGGCGTCGGCGGGGCGCTCGTCGGGGCGGTCGGGGAGGACGCCGGGGCGGTCGAGGCGGTCGGTGGCGGCGGCGAGGAGGCGGTCGGCGTGCGCGGGGTCGCCGACGACGCGCTCGCCGAGGTCGCGGACGCGCTCCGGGTCGGGCAGCCGGACCCGGTTGCGGCCGGTCTCGTGCAGGTGGACGGCCTGGTCGAGGAGGCGGACCAGGTGGCGGGCGTGCTTGGCGGCCCGGGCGCGCGCGGCCGGGTCGGTGGTGTCGCGGGTCCGCAGCTTGCGCAGCTGCTGGGTGGCGTAGCCGAGGTAGGAGTTGCGGACGCCCCGGGCGCTGAGGAAGGAGCCGCGTATCGCGATCAGCTCCTCGCCGAGCGGGGTGCGGACCTCGTAGAGGTCGTCGGGCAGCCAGACCAGCTCGGAGGCGGTGGGGTTGCAGCCGAGCGCCAGCCGGCACCACTTGGCGGCCTCGTGCAGGGTGCGGTCCGGGGCGGTGGTGACGTGCGACTCGGCCGGGCGGCGCAGGCCGTGGAAGCCCTCGGTCGGGGCGGCGAACAGGCCGAGCCGGTCGACGTCGGAGCCGGCGTGGGCCAGCCCGTACGCGGTGGAGCCGACGACGCCGGAGAGCAGGACGGTGCCGGAGGGCAGGGCGGTGCCGGAGGGCAGGGCGGTGCCGGGCGTGGTGGACACGGGCGGGGCTCCTCTCGGCGGCCGGTGCCGAGGAGTCTGCCGGGCGGAACCGCGCCGGGCGAACGGATTTCGGCCGAGCGGCTAGGGTGCGGGACATGTCGACCACGAACGGTTCCGAGCAGCCCGACGTCGTTCTGATCACCGGTGCCGGCCGCGGCATCGGCGCCGCCACCGCCCTGCTGGCCGGGCGGCGCGGGTACCGGGTGTGCGTCAACTACCGGGCGGACGAGGCCGCCGCCGCCTCGGTGGTGGACGCGATCCGGGCCGACGGCGGCACCGCGCTCGCCGTTCGCGCGGACGTCTCCCGCAGCACTGAGGTGGCCCGGCTGTTCGACACCGTCGACGCCGAACTCGGCCCGCTCACCGGCCTGGTGAACAACGCCGGCACGCTGGAGCGGCAGACCCGGCTGGAGGACATCGACGAGGAGCGGCTGAACCGGATCTGGGCCGCCAACATCACCGGCCCGTTCCTGTGCGCCGCGCAGGCCGTGCGCCGGATGTCCACCCGGCACGGCGGGCGCGGCGGCGCCATCGTCAACGTCTCCTCGGCGGCCTCCCGGATCGGCGCGCCCAACGAGTACGTGGACTACGCGGCGGCGAAGGGGGCCGTCGACTCGATGACGCGCGGGCTGGCCCTGGAGGTCGCCGCCGAGGGCATCCGGGTCAACGCCGTGCGTCCCGGCCTGATCCACACCGGCATCCACGCCCTGGGCGGCGAGCCCGGCCGGGTCGACCGGATCGCGCCGAACCTGCCGATGCGCCGCGGCGGGCGGCCCGAGGAGGTCGCGGAGGCGATCCTCTTCCTGCTGTCGCCGGCCTCCTCGTACAGCACGGGCGCGTTCCTGGACATCGCCGGCGGGCGGTGAGAACGGCGGCCGGTGAGCGGCGCTCGGTGGTGCTCGGTGGTGCTCAGCGGCGCTCGGTGGCGCTCAGTGGTGCCAGGCCCGGCCGGCGGTGTTGTGGATGAAGCGCTGGAGGACCTTGAGGGTGGTCAGGTAGTCCTCGTCGGAGACGCCCGCGTGGCGCTCGGCCAGCAACTCGTCCTGGACGGCGGCCACCTCGTCGAAGAACGCCCGGCCCTCGGCGGTGAGGGCGAGCCGGCCGTCGGCGGCCTCGGTGGTCCAGCCCCGCTCCAGGGTCGCGTCGATCTCGGCGTCCAGGTTCTCCGCGCCGGTGTCCAGGTAGTCGCGCAGCACGCCGGACACCTCCGCCCGGGTCACCGGCGCCGCGGCGCGGGCGACCTGGGCGAGGACCCACCACTGCGGCTGCGTGGTGCCGAGTTCGGCCAGCGCGCCACGGGTTCGGGTGACGACCGCCTTGTAGGCCGCCCAGGTCCAGTAGCCGGCGGGCTGCCTGATCAGTTCGGCGTCGGGGTGCGAGTACTCCATGGCCGGTCCTTCCGTCTCCGTCTCCGGGGTTCGACGCGACCGACCCTAGGAGTTGAAGCCGGCTTGAGGTCAAGATCGGAAAGGCGGGCCGTTTCCTTCCCCCGGCGCGACCCGCGACCGTACCGTGGTGGCCATGACCGACGACGTGCAGTCCGCCTTCATCGACATCCCCGGGGTGCGCAACTTCCGTGACGCCGGGGGCGTCGGCACGCTGCGCCGGGGCGTGCTGTTCCGCTCCGGCTCCTTCCACACCCTCGCCCCCGAGGGCGCCCTGCGGCTCAAGGCCCTCGGCCTGCGCACCGTGATCGACCTGCGCAGCCGGCACGAGGAGGACGCCTTCCCGGACCTCCGGCACGACCTCGACCACGAGACCCTCCGCCTGCCCACCCTGCCCGCCAACCGGGAGGACTACGACCGGCCCTGGCCGGAGGACCAGGTCGAGCTGTACCCGTTCATGGCCGCAACCGCCGGCCCGTCGCTGGTCGCCGCCATCCGCCGCCTCGGCGCCCCCGGCACCCTGTCCGCCGTCGTCCACTGCGCCGTCGGCAAGGACCGCACCGGCCTCACCATCGCCGTCGTCCAGTCCCTGCTCGGCGCCTCCGAGGCCGACATCACCGCCGACTACCTGCTCTCCAACGCCGGCCTCGGCCTGCTGGACGGACCCACCCCGTACATCGACGAGACCGGCGCCGAGCGGATCTCCCGCCCGGTCGCGGCGGAGCTGCTGACCTCCTCCTTCGCCTGGATCCACGACCACCACGGCTCCCTCCCCGCCTACCTCCACGCCCACGGCGCCACCGACGCCGACCTCGACGCCCTCCGGTCCAACCTGTCGGCGTAGGCCGGAACGGGGGGACGAGCGGGATGAAGCGAGGGGAACTGCTCGGCGCGCTGGACGGGCTGCGGCAGGCGAACACCGGCGGGGTGCGGGCCCCGCACAAGCCGCTGCTGCTGCTCTGGCTGCTCGGCCGGCACGCCCGCTCCGGGACCAGCGTGGTCACGTACGCGGAGGCCGAGGAGCCGGTCAGCCGGCTGATCAACGACTTCGGGCCGGCCGTCGGCCGCGCGACCGCCGCGCAGCGGGCCGCGATGCCGTTCGTCCGCCTGGAACGGAGCCTCTGGACGCTGACCGACGCCGCCGGGCGCGCGCTCGGCAAGGACGACGTCCGGAACAGCGGGGCGGCGCTGCGCGGGGTGGGCGCGGTGGGGCGGCTGCGGCCCGAGGTCGAGCGGCTGCTCACCGAGGACCCGTCGGCCGGGCCGGTCGCCGTCCGGCTGCTGCTCGACCGGCACTTCACGCCCTCCCTGGAGGCCGCGATCTGCGAGCAGGCGGACGTCGGCCTGCCGGAGCTGGACGTCGCCGATGTCGCCGCTGCGGAGGGCGGGGCCCCGGACGGGGCGGCCGGGGAACCGGCGTTCCGGCTGGTGCGGCGGCGGGTGCGGGCCTCGGGATTCGCCGCCGATGTGCTGCGGGCGTTCGACCACGCCTGCGCGTTCTGCGGCTACGACGGCCGGCTCGGCCGCCACACGGTCGGCGTCGAGGCCGCGCACATCCGCTGGCACAGCCAGGGCGGCCCGGACGTCCTCGCCAACGCCTTCGCACTCTGCTCGCTGCACCACGCGCTGTTCGACTTCGGCGTGCTCGGGATCACCGAGGACCGCACCGTGCGGATCTCCCCGCACTTCCGCACCGACTCCCCCGCCGGCGAGGCCGTCCGGGCGCTGCGCGACCGCCGGGTGCCGCTCCCGCACGGCCGGCCGGCCGCACCGCGCGCGCACGACTTCCTGCGCTGGCACGACCGTTCGGTGTTCAAGCACGACGGGTACCGGCCGGACTGAACGGCCCGCGGCCTAGGGCGTGTCTTGCGGATCTTTGCCGGGTCCGCGGCGCCGGGGCACGCACCTCGCCGCGTTGTCGTCGGTCGCCAATGCTCCGCAGTGGCTCCCTCCTCCGCCTTGCGATGCACGCACCCCAACGCCGCGGCCTGATCCGACAAGATCCACAAGACACGCCCTAGCGGCGTTCCAGGTGCCACCACTGGGTCGGGGAGTCGGTGTCCTCCCACTGGTGAACGGGGGCCGTCGGGTCCTCGGGCGGGGCGGTGAGGGGTTTGCCGCTGATGAAGCTGGTGAGCGTGTAGGTGCCGGGGGCGTCGACGTGGTGTTCGACCAGCCACTCCTGGGCGCCGAAGGCGTTGGCGGACCACTGCTGGACCGGCACGCCGTCGTCGGTCGCGGCGCCGGTGACGTCCAGGCGCTTGCCGCCGGCGACGTTCTCGACGTGGAACAGCGCGCCGCCCGGGTGGACGGCGGTCAGCCGCCAGAGCTGGGCGTCCGAGCCGTCCTCGGCGCCGAGTTGCACCTTCACGCCGCTGCGGCGGCTGCCGCCGGGGACCTCCAGCAACAGGCCGGTGGCGACGTTCCGGATCCGGTAGAGGCCGTCGGTGATCTTGTGGTCGGTCACCTGCCGAGTCTCGCATCCGGCAGTGACAGCCGGAGGCCCTAGGCTGCGGGGAATGGTGTTCGACCCTCATTCCACTCAGCACGGCCCCGGGCCGTCGAACAGTCAGCAGTGCGCCCTCGCCGGGGCGGTGGGCGCCCTGGAGGCCGCCGCGGGCGGGCTTGCGGCGGACGGTCCGGACGGCGGGGAGCGCTTCGACGCGGCGCTGCGCCGGCTGGGCGGGGCGCTCGGGCCCGCCGGGGAGGCGGAGTCGGCGGCGGCCGGTCCTCGGCTGGCGGCGCTGCTCCTGGACACCCCGCTGTTCCCGCGGGCCCATCTGGCGATGATGGTCGGCGCCTGCGTGGAGCGCGGCGCCGATCCGGTGGCCTGCGCCGACCCCGTGCTCGCCGGGCTGCGCGCGGCGCTGACCGGCGCGCTGCTGCTGCTCGACCGGTGGGAGGAGGGCGGCGAGGACGACGACGAGGACGCCCTGCCGGACCCCGACCGGGACGACCCCGGCCGCGCCCACGCCCGGCTCACCGGGCCCGGGCGGACGGACCCGTGGCACGCCCACCGCGCGGTGGCCGGCTGGTGGACGCTCGGCCTGTGGCAGCGGGCCGCGTTCGCGCTCTGCACCCACGCCGCCGTGCGCCGCGCCGCCCGCGCCGACGGCGTGACGGAGGTCCTCGGCGAGCTGATCGACCGCTACCGCGAGCGGTCCGACCAGCACGACCTCAAGGGCCTGCGGTACCTGGCCGCCACCCTCGACGACGAGCCGCTGCTCGTCCTGCACCGCCCGAGCGGCACCGGCTACCTGCTCCGGATGGACGGCCTGACCGACAACTTCCAGTTGCACACCCTGCTCGCCGAGGCGCTGATCGGCGGCGGCCACCTGCCCGGCGACCGCCCCGACCCGGAGGTGGTCGCACTCAGCCGCACCCGGTGGCTGGACGGGCGCCGGTTCATCGCGACGGGCGCGTTCAACCTGGTCGCGCCGGACGGTGGTTGGATCTGGCACGAGGGCATGCCGGAGTCCATCCCGGTGGTGGACGGCGTACGGACCCTCGTCCTGGACCCGCAGCCGTTCGAACGGAGCTGGGCGGCCGGGCGGTTCGTCGAGCAGGTGCCCGGCGACCTGCGGCTGGAGCGGGTCCTGGCACCGCACGAGGCCGCCGCCCGGCTGGCCGCCGCCGCGCCCGCGCTGCCCTTCGAGCAGGCGGTGCGGTAGCGGGGCGGACGGTTGCGGGGTCCCGGACGGGCGGGCCGGGGCGGCGGGTTATGGTCGGAGGCCCGGGGGAACCCCGGGAAGCCGCCGCGGATCCGGACCGGATCCGCCGAGGAGTGGAGTCGACGATGGCGAGGATCCCGAACGCGCTCGCGAGCACCGCACCGGCCGCGCTGACCGCGGCGAGCGGTCTGGTCGGCGGCTACGGCGTCGCCCGGTGGACCGGGAAGCGGCAGCTCGGCGGCGCGGTGCTCGCCGTGGCCGGCGCGGGTGCCGCCGCGCAGTGGCACCGGCGCTCGGGGGCGCCCGCCGCAGCCGCGTTGACCGGCCTGTACGTGGCGGCCTTCGGCGGCTCGCACCCGCTGGCGAAGAAGATCGGCGCCTGGCCGTCCGTCCTCGCCGTCACCGGCGTGGTGACGGCCGCCTCCGCGCTCACCTCGACGCTAGTCACCCGCAAGGGCTGAGCGGGTCAGCTCCCGAACCGGGCCTCGAAGGCGGCCCGGTTCGGCGAGACCGGCGTCCGGTCCCAGACCGCGAACACCACCCGGTCGAAGGCCGCACCGTAGCGGGCCAGCCCCTGCTCGAAGGCCTCCGCGACCTCGGCCGGGTCGTTGCGGAACACCCCGCAGCCCCACGCCCCCAGCACCAGCGCGCGCACCCCGTGCCGGGCGGCCGCCGCGAGCACCCGCTCGGCCCGCTCGGCGAGCACGCCCCGCACGTCCACGCCCTCCGGGCTCCGCAGGGCGAGCTGGCCGGCGTTGGGGGCGGGCGAGGTCAGGAAGGTGACGGCGTACGGGTGCGCCAGCAGCCCGCCGTCCCCTCCCCGGATCACCGGCACGGCGGGCGAGACGATCACCCGGTGGCTGTACCGGAGGTCGGTGGAGGCGCGGTGCGCCTCGTAGTAGTCCGGCGCCTCCAGCAGGCAGGTGTACAGCAGGGCGCTGCGGCAGAGGTCCTCCTCCTGGGCCCGGGCGCCGCGCAGATAGCCGCCGCCGGGGTTGCGGGCGGAGGCGAAGTTGAGCACGCCGACCGTCCCGGCACCGGCCTCGACCAGCCGGCGGGCCGCCTCGATGCTGCCCTCGGCCGTCACCTCGACGGCGCCCGCCGCCACCGGACCGGGGCCGCCCGCCGCGACCAGCGCGTCCAGACCGGCCGGGTCGTACGACACCGTGCCGGCCCGCGCCGCCGCCAACCGCTCGGCCACCTCGACGAGTTCGCCCCCGGTCGCGCGGTAGTCCCCCCGGTCGGCGATGCCCTCGTTCACCGCCGCCACATCCCGCATTCTGCTGCTCATGCCGCCGACGGTAGGCGACGGCGGAGGCGTCGCGCCACTGGTTATTCTCAGCCACAGAACAACGGTCCGGGCACAACGCGACGGGCCCGCCCCACCGAAGTGGAACGGGCCCGTCGCGGATGCGTCAGGTGCTACGCGGCATCAGGTGCTGCGCGGCGTCAGTTCTTCCAACGCGGCTTGCGGTCGTCGCGGTTGAAGCCACCGGAGCGGCCGCCGCGGTCGTCGCGGTCACGGTTGAAGCCACCGGACTGCGGACGGCCACCGGAGCGGTGGTCGTCGCGGCGGGCGAACGGACGGTTGTTGCTGCCGCCGCGCTCGTCGCGGTCGCGGCCGAAGCTGCGGTCGCGGTCACCGAAGGAACGGGCCGGACGGTCGCCGAAGGAACGGCCGCCGCGGTCGTCACGGTCACGGTTGAAGCCACCACGGTCACGGTCACCGAAGGAACGGCCACCACGGTCGTCACGGTCACGGTTGAAGCCACCGCGCTCACGGTCACCGAAGGAACGGCCACCACGGTCGTCACGGTCACGGTTGAAGCCACCGCGCTCACGGTCACCGAAGGAACGGCCACCACGGTCGTCACGGTCACGGTTGAAGCCACCGCGCTCACGGTCACCGAACGAGCGACCGCCACGGTCGTCACGGTCACGGTTGAAACCGCCGCGCTCACGGTCACCGAAGGAACGGCCGCCACGGTCGTCACGGTCACGACCGAACGAGCGGCCACCACGGTCGTCACGGTCACGGTTGAAACCGCCACGGTCACGGTCACGGTCGCGGTTGAACGACGGGCGCTCGGTGCGCGCCTCGCGGTACGACGGGGTGCGCTCCTCGGTCACCGCGGCCGGCTCGGCGGCGGCCACCGGGGCGGCGGCGGTCTCGTCGGCGGCGGCACCCTCGGTCGCGGCCTCGGCGGCCGGGGCCTCGTCCTCGATGCCCAGCTCGGCCCGCTCGCGCGCGGCCCGTGCGGACAGGCGGTCGGCCTCGTCGCGCAGCTCGGCGGCACGGCGCTGCGCGCGCTCCAGCTGGCGGGCCATGTCGGCGACCTCGCGCTCGGCGGCACCGGCGATGTTGGCCGCGCTCTCCGCCTGGACCTCGACCAGCGAGCGGGCGCCGGTGATCCGGGCCACCTCGGCGTCGAAGGCGTGGTCGAGGATGTGGCGGCTGGCCTCCACGCCCGCGTCCTCCATCAGGCGGAAGACGCCGCGGCGCTGGTGCGGCAGCACCAGGGTGACGACGGTGCCGGAGCGGCCGGCCCGGGCGGTGCGGCCGGAGCGGTGCAGGTAGTCCTTGTGGTCGCCGGCCGGGTCGACGTTGAGCACCAGGTCGATGCCGTCGACGTGGATGCCGCGCGCGGCGACGTCGGTGGCGACGACGACGTTGACGTAGCCGTCCTTGAAGTCGCCGAGCACCCGGGTGCGGGCGCCCTGGGTCATGCCGCCGTGCAGCGCGTCGGCCTTCACACCGGCCTCGACCAGCTGCTCGGCGACCCGGTCGGCGCCCATCTGGGTGCGGACGAAGATGATCGTGCGGCCCTTGCGGGCGGCGATCGCGTTGGTGATCGGCGCCTTGTCCTTGGGCTTCACCACGAGGATGTGGTGGGTCATGGTGGTGACGGCGCCGGCCGACGGGTCGACCTCGTGGGTGACCGGGCTGTTCAGGTAGCGCTTGACCAGGGTGTCGATCTCGTTCTCCAGGGTGGCGGAGAACAGCAGGCGCTGGCCGCCGGCCGGCACCTGGTCGAGGATCTCGGTGACCTCGGGCAGGAAGCCCATGTCGGCCATCTGGTCGGCCTCGTCGAGGACGGCGACCTGGACGTCGTCGAGCTTGGCCGAGCCGCGGTTGATCAGGTCGCGCAGACGGCCCGGGGTGGCCACCAGGACGTCGACGCCGCGCTCCAGCGCGTAGATCTGGTTGGACATCGAGGTGCCGCCGCAGACGACCTTGAGGCGCTGGCCGAGCACCGAGCCGAAGGGCTCCAGGGCGTCGGCGACCTGCATGGCCAGCTCGCGGGTCGGGACCAGGATCAGGCCGCGCGGGTGCTTGGCGCGGGTGCGCTCGCCGTCGGCGAGGCGGGTCAGCAGCGGCAGGCCGAAGCTGAGGGTCTTGCCGGAGCCGGTGCGGCCGCGGCCCAGCACGTCCTTGCCGGCCAGGGCGTCCGGGATGGTCGCGGCCTGGATCGGGAACGGGGTGGTGACGCCGCGCTTGGCGAGGGCGCGGACGACCTCGTCCGGCAGGCCCAGGTCGCCGAAGGTGATGGTCGGCTCGGCGTCGGCGGCCTCGTCGGCCTCCTCGGCCGCGACCTCGACATCGGCGTCGACGGCGTCGGTGGTGGTCTCGGCGGTGGTGTCCTCGACGGCGTCGACGGCGGCGATCAGCTCGGCGTCGGCCTCGGCGGGAACGGTGGTGGTGGCATCGGCGGCGGACTCGCTCGCGGGCATGGCGAAGCGGGCGTCGTCAACGAGAGACATGCAAAACCTTCCGGAAGTGGCACGCGCCAAAGTCCGGGGTTCTGTTTCACAACCGCCTCTATGCGGTCAGCCACGGATCGCCGGAACGCGCCAAGGGCGCCAGATGGGAGTAGGGCGCCAGTCAAATGGATCAAACGAACGATCTACCACCATAGAGGAACCTGGGGATCAGAGGCAAATGCGCTGGCCAGGCTGCGGTTCGGCGCTCAGTGACCGCCCGGCGCACCCGAGCTGGGGGGCGCGGTGGCGCTCGGGACGGGGGTCGGCTGGGGCGCCGTGGTGGCGGTCGGGGCGGGGGTGGTGTGGCCGGGTTCCGGGGAGGACGGGCGCCCGGTGGGGCTGGCCGCCGGGGCGGAGGTCGTCGTCCCGCCGGAGCCGCCGGTGCCGCCGCCCGTGGTGGTCCCCGCGCCGCCCGGGGGGTGGCCCGTGCCGCCGGAGCCGCCTCCGGGGCCGCCCGCCGTGCCTCCGGCCGGTCCGCCCGTGGCGGCGCCGGTGGTGCCCGGACGGGGCGCGGGGCTGGCGTTCGCGCCCCCTGCGGTGCCCGTCGCGCCGGGCGCGGACTCGCCGGAGGCCGCCGCCGGCACCGGCTCCGCGCCCACGGGTGCGCCGTTCACACCGCCTCCGCCGTTGCCGCCGCCCGTGCCCGCCGCCCCGTTGGAACCCCCGCCCGCCTCGCCGGGGACCGCGTTCATGCCCCCGGTCGGCGCGCTCTGGGCCTGTGCGCCCGCCGCACGCTCCGAACGTCCGGTCGCGCCCCCGGGGTGTCCGGCGCCGCTCGGCGAGGCCGAGGAGGTCGCCGCCGTCCCCGTCCTGGTCGGCGTCCCCGCCTGGCCGACCGGCACCACCCCGTGCCGCTCGTCCGCGCCCGGCCCGACCGACATGCAGCCGGTCAGCCCCAGCCCGGCCACCGCCAGCACCGCCGCGCCGCGCACCACGGCGCTCCGGACCACCGCCGTGTCCCGCTCCGCCACCGCACGCACCACCCGCACCGCACGCATCGCCGCCACCGAAGTCCCTCTCCTGCACCCGCCCCGCCCTGGCCGCCCACCCACCGCGCACGGCCACCCTTGCGGGTGTCCAACGCCCGCCGCGGGCGCCCGGACACGGGTGGGACCCCCGGAAGCACCCGGACGGGCACCGGACCGGCGGCCCGGCCCCGGCGGCTCAGCCCCAGAACGCCGAGGCCAGCCCCGCCCCCGCGTACGCCGCCGCCAGGCCCGCCGCGACGCTTCCCGCCACGTTCACCAGCGCGTACCGCCCGGCCCCGCCCTCGGCCAGCCGCAGCGTCTCGTACGAGAACGTCGAGTACGTGGTCAGCGCCCCGCACAGCCCGGTCCCGAGCAGCAGCCGGACGTGCGAGGACGCCGCGCCGGCCGCCGCCGCCCCGGTCACCAGCCCGAGGACCAGGCTGCCGGAGACGTTCACCACGAAGGTCCCCCACGGGAACACCGAGTCGTGCCGGGACTGCACCGCCCGGTCGGTCAGGTACCGCAGCGGCGCGCCCACTAGCGCGCCGGCCACCACCAGCAGCCAGTTCACGCCCCGCCCTCCCCCGCGTCCCCCGCGTCCCCCGCGTCCCCCGCCGCCGACCCGCCGGGCCGTCCGGCGTACCGGACCACCTCGCACCGCTCCAGGGTCACCAGCCCCTCCACCGCCAGCCCCTCCAGCTCGGGCAGGAACGCCCGGACCCGCTCCTCGGTGTCCACGATCACCACCGCCACCGGCAGGTCCTCGCTCAGCGACAGCAGCCGCGCCGTGTGCACCATCGAGGACGCGCCGAACCCCTCCACCCCCCGGAACACGCTCGCCCCGGCCAGCCCGGCCGCCCGCGCCCGGTGCACGATCTCGCTGTACAGCGGGCGGTGCCGGTGGCGGTCGCCCTCGCCGACCAGCACGGTCAGCCGCAGCGCCGGAACGCCCGGCCGGGGCCCCGCCGCGCCCGTCACACCGGCCTCCCGGCCCCGCGCGCCAGCAGACGGCGCGTCACCGCGGCCGCCGCCCAGACCGCCGCCATCGCCGCCGCCAGGGTCAGGCCCAGGTACGCCACGGCCGGTCCCGGCCGGCCCTCCTCCAGCAGCCGGCGGATGTCCACCGCGTACGTCGAGAAGGTCGTGAAGCCGCCGAGCACGCCCGTGCCGAAGAACGGCCGCAGCAGCGGATGGGCTGGCCGGCCCTCGGTGACCACCACCAGGAAGACCCCGATCACGGCGCACCCCACCATGTTCACCAGCAGCGTCGTCCACGGGAAAGCCGACGGCCCGGTGGTCCACAGCAGCCCCGCGCCGTACCGGGCCGTCGCCCCCAGCGCCCCGCCGGCGGCCACCACCGCCACCGCCGGCCCCTGCCCGCGCAGCACCGGCGGCCGCCGCCGGGCCGCCCCGGACGCCGCGCCGTTCGCGGCGTCGTCCGCCGCCAAGTCCTCCGAGGTCGCCACAGACCCATGAAACACCGGCCCCGACCGCCTGGCACACCGTCACCGCAGACCCGACAATGAACCGGTGGAGATGACCCGGGAAGAGTTCGAGGTACTGGTCGCCGACGCGCTCGACCGGATCCCGCCGCAGCTCGCGGCGATGATGGACAACGTCGCCGTCTTCGTCGAGGACGAGCCCGACCCCGCCGACCCCGAGCTGCTCGGCCTCTACGAGGGCACCCCGCTCACCGAGCGCGGCGAGTGGTACGCCGGCGTCCTGCCGGACCGCATCCTCGTCTACCGCGGCCCGACCCTGCGCCTGTGCGAGACCCACGAGCAGGTCGTCGAGGAGGTCCGCACCACGGTCATCCACGAGGTCGCCCACCACTTCGGCTTCGACGACCACGAGCTCGACGAACTCGGCTGGTCCTGACCCCCACCGCCCGCCCGGCCGAAACCCGTTTTGGCGTTCGGCCCCACATCCCATATGCTTCTCGACGTCCCCGAACGCTGGAAACAGCGGGACAGGCCGCAAGCCCTCATCGTCTAGTGGCCCAGGACGCCGCCCTTTCAAGGCGGTAGCACGGGTTCGAATCCCGTTGGGGGCACGCAGTACCGTAGTAAAGTGTTGTGCCGCAAGACCTTGGTGGTTCGCCACTACGAGGTCCCGTGGAGCAGTTGGTTAGCTCGCCACCCTGTCAAGGTGGAGGTCGCGGGTTCAAGTCCCGTCGGGATCGCTCGTCTCGCAAGAGACGGTGCAGTACGGCCAGGTAGCTCAGTTGGTACGAGCGTCCGCCTGAAAAGCGGAAGGTCGCCGGTTCGACCCCGGCCCTGGCCACATAGCCTGACCAGGCACGATGCCCTCGAAGCAGCTCGCTTCGGGGGCATTTTTGTGTCGTCTGACGCCAACGGCACAGCGGACGGTCAATGCCCTCCCGGGCACCGAGCACGTGACGTACTTGACGTACTTGACGTACTTCTACCGCAGAGCGATCCTGGTTCTCAGACGAGGAGGCTTCCCATGACGGCGGTCCACTACGAGAGCTACACCGAAGCCCGAGCACACCTGAAAGACCTGCTCGACGCAGCCGGGCAGGGTCGTGTCGCAACCGTTCGCCGGGACGCCGAATACGCGGCCGTGGTCGACGCAGGGCGGCTGCGCCACGCCCTCACGCTGCTGTGCCCGTCCAGGGCCGAGGTGGTCGCCGAGGGCGGTGGCTGGTCGGTGTTCTTCCCCGGTCTGCCGGTCGCGGCGGACGGCGGTACGTTCGACGAGGCCATCGACGAGATGATCGGCGCGCTCCGCGAGTACGCGGAGGACTGGCAGGACCGACTCCTGACCGCTCCGAACCACCGCGACAACTGGGGCCTGGTGCAGCTGATCGGCCTCAGCGACGACGCGCAGCTCCGGGATTGGCTACTCGGAGTCGCGAAGTGACCTGGCCTCAGCCGACACGCGAACGACACGAGCACTTCTGCAAGGTCGAAGGCTGGGAACGCGTACGTGACGCGCGCGGCCGCACCGGCACCCACCACATCACCTACGAGTTCGGGCTCTCCGATGGGCGCATTCTGCGCACCCGGGTGTCGCATCCGGTCGACCGCACCGTGTACGGCGCGAGCATGTGGGCACACATCCTCCGCGATCAGCTGGACGTGACAGAGGATGTCTTCTGGCCGTGTGTCCTGGACGGCACACTCCCTGATCGAGGCGCGCCCGAGCCACCACGTGAGGCGCTTCCCGCAGATCTGGTCCACCTGCTGATCAATCGCATCGGACTCACCGAAGACCAAGTAGCCGAGCTGGACAAGGCTCAGGCGATCGCGCGACTCCAGCAGTTCTGGACCGAGGGCCACTGACCCCAGGTGCTGGATCTCCGCCTGGACCACTGGTGCCCCTCCGCGCGCCCGACAAGCGGGACGGACAGGTATCAGCCTCGCAGTGCCCGGTCGTCGAGTCGACGCAGCAGGCCAGGCAGATGCTGGTGCTGGTCGCGGAGCGCAGCCAGCCGCTGCCGGAACTCAGGACCGCGCCCGACGTGGTCGCAGGCGTCACGGAGCTCGACCAGGAGGGCCGTGGCAACGTCGTAGCGGGCCGCCTGCTTACGGGCGACGTGGTTCTCGACCTCGCGCCAGATCGCCTCCTCGTCGGTAGCCAGAACGGTCAGCTTCGTCGCCCGCGCCTCGACTCGAACCCGCTCGGCGCGCTGCCGGCGTTCCGTGACTCGCGCATGCGCGGCATCCAGCAGTTCTGCGGCGGAGCGCTGCCCCGGCACAGTCACGGCCGACGGCTCGCCGCGCAGCCGGCGCACGAGTTCGGCTCCCAGCTGAGGCTCGTCGCCCAGCGCGAGGCGCAACAGGAAGTCGTCCTTCTCCTCTTCGGGAAGTGCGGCGATCAGCGGCGCCAGTTCCTTTTTCCTGGGCATCTTCCGAGGTGCGGGGGCGGGCGGGCTGGCCCGGGCGGCGACCGCCAGCAGGTCGGCGTCGACCCGCAGGAAGTCCGCGAGCGCTCGCTGCGGTGCGGTGAGCCGGTCGAGCCCGGCCGGGACCGGGGGCTCGACCGCTGCCCGGTAGGCCTCCTCGTCGTCCTCCTGGAGCGCCCAGGCGCCGACGGCGGACAGCCATGCGAGGTACACGGCGCGGCGGTCCCCGGCGGCCAGCTCGGCCCGCACTCCGGCGATGGCACTCAGTGAGTCCTCGGCACCCTCGTCCCGGTCTCCACCCTCGTCCTCGCTGCGCAGGTCCAGGACGAGGTGAGTCTTGGTCGTCCATGCTTCGACGTACTCGTCGAAGCAGTACGGCTCCAGCAACCGCAGCGGGAGCTGCCCCTTCGGCAGGCGCAGGATCACCTGATGGGTGCCCCAGGTAGTCAGGTAGAGGTGGGCGTCGTAATACTGCTCCACCATCCGCCGAGGGTCACCGCGGAAGTTGCCCCACTGATACTCGTTGGTGAAGCTGGTCGCGGTGATCCGGGCCCGGGTGGACAGCGACCGCAGTTGCCCCTGCTCGTCGCTGGTCAGCGGTCGGTCGATCGCCAGGAACTCGTAGTACTGGTACTCACTCATGCAATGACCGAGTTCCACTGAACGATCTCACTGCGCTCAGCATCCCCGCTCCCTGACGGTCTTCGGCCCAGTCCTGCTCTGCCACGCCCGCGCAGCCTACCCATGCCAGCCGCGCGACCACCTCCATGCAGGCCCCCGCACAGTAGTGTGGATTGCCCAATGGACAGTGGAAAACCTGAACTGGGAGGGGTGTTGGAGCTTCTGGGGGGGTGCCGGAGAGTGCCGACCGACGCTGGCGAAGATCCAGAATGAGGTCTCCGGTCAGGTCTCCGGACCGGTCATCCAGGCGGGATGCATCTTCGGTGATGTCAATGTCACGACCGCCGCCAGCTCCGCGGACGCCGGGCCCACTGACGAAACGCTGGCCGAGGAGCTTCGCAAGTCGACCTGGCGAGCGCGATTCTCCTGTGTTGATTTCGTCAACCTGCCACGAATTCCGATGCTTTCGGACGGTACCGCAGTCCTCGGTGCGGCCAGGAGAGCGGGACTCGACGTGGCCGCGCCTCTCTTTCTCCGGCAAGGGCTGGCAGCCGGGCAGTTCGTTCATCTCGTCAAGCCTGTGTTCGAGACCTGGGACACAGAGGCAACCGCGCTCTGCGAAAGCACCATCAAGCGGGTGCACCCCGGCATGCTGGTCTCCTTCGAGGCCCGCATGCGATGCCGCAACGCGCCGAAGTCCCCTCCGATGGAGCTCACCGGAGCACCTGAGCAAGATCCCCACCTCTTCTTTCGCATTGGTGAGCGATCCGTCCTCATCAGCTTCGACCCGCGGTGGCTCACCACCTCGACAGCATCCGGCACACTGCACGATGCCGCACGCAATCCACTGGAGTATTCCGGCCTTGGCCTCGTACGTTCCGTCTTGGAGGACGGGCAGGTCCGAGTCTCCGCGCTCGTCTTCGGCCAGCCTCAGACGCCGGCCCAGTCGCAGTTCGAGTACATGCAGGAATCGACTCTTCGATCTCCCGCCGGACTGACGGCGGCCGACTTCCGCAACGAGCTAGCGGCGAGCAGTCGGGAAGCTCCACACCCTGCTCGCCCCCAGGAGAGGAAGAGCGTGAACCGGCTGGACGTGACCCTGTTCTTCGATGAGGACAAGCTGCTGTTTCCAGGCCACCTCCAGCGGGAGGTGATGACCCAACTCTTGCGCGTCGTCCCCGAGTACCGACGCGACACCGGGGTCGCGGTCGCAAGCCTGGCCATCTACGGCGTACTCGGCCAGGGCGCCAAGTCTGCGGACATCGCCGCACACATTCTTGCCCGTGAGCCTGACCTGTGGAAGACGTTCACGGTCCCCGGGCTCACCACTCTGCTCGACTCCGTCAACCTCGCGGTCGCCACCGTCACCGGTTTGGGCCAGGATCAGGTCGGCGATCTCCATGAGGTCATGCAGGTGGAGGTGTCCAGCTATCTCGGCGGCGTGGAGTTGGACCGGAGCATCCCGATGCATCGTCGGCTGCTGGGGCATCCCAACGCTACGGCTTGGCCTGAAAGGCGGAAGGTCGCCGGTTCGACCCCGGCCCTGGCCACAGGTGCCTGAGAAGGCGGAAGGCCCCGGAGAGTTCGCTCTCCGGGGCCTTCGTCGTGCCCGGGGCGGCGGGGGAGCCGCCCCGGGCCGGGGGGGGGTTATTCGGTGAGGCCGAAGCGGGTGTGGAGGCGGCGGAGGGGGGCGGGGGCCCACCAGTTGGCGGGGCCGGCGAGGCGCATCACGGCGGGGAGCAGGATGGCGCGGACCAGGACGGCGTCGACCAGGACGGCGAGGGCGAGGCCGACGCCGAGTTCCTTGAGGAAGACGACCGAGCCGGTGGCGTAGACCGCGAAGGTCAGGGCCAGGATGCCGGCGGCGGCGGTGATCAGCGGGGCGCTGCGCTGGATGCCGGTGGCGACGGCGGTCGGGGTGTCCGCGCCGCGGTCGTGCTCCTCCTTGATCCTGGAGACGATGAAGACCTCGTAGTCCATCGACAGCCCGTAGGCGATGCAGAACATCAGGATCGGGATGCTGGGCTCCATCGACCCGGCCGAGGTGAAGTCCAGCAGGCCGGCCAGGTGGCCGTCCTGGAAGCCCCAGACCAGGGCGCCGAACATCACGGTGAGGCTGAGCAGGTTGGAGACGGTGGCCTTGGCCGGGATCAGCAGGCTGCCGGTCATCAGGAAGAGCAGGATGAAGGTCGGCACCAGGATCAGGCCCGCCACCAGCGGCAGCGCGGAGAGCAGCCGGGAGCGGAAGTCGGTCATGTCGGCCGGGAAGCCGCCGACCTGCACCTGGTAGGGCGCGGCCTCGTCCCTGACCTTGCCGACCAGCCCGGGCATGTCCCCGGCCAGCGCGGCCTCTTCGGGGATCACGGTGAGCCAGACGCCGGAGCCGGTGGCGAACCGCGCGGAGTCGGCGGTCGGGCCGGTGCGCAGCTTCCCGTCGGCGTAGGAGCCGGTGAAGGTGTCCACCTGGAAGACGCCGGGCAGGGTGGAGAGCCTGGCCGCGTAGGCGTCGGTCGGGCCGGTGGTGCCCCTGGCGTCGGCGACGCCGGTGGCGACCACCTGGAGGGCGTCGGTCTCGCGGGCCGGGAAGCCGTCGCGGACCTGCTGCTGGACGACCCGGCTGCTGGCGTCGGCCGGCAGCACCCGCTCGTCGGGCAGGCCGAACTTCACGCCGAGGAACGGCGCGCCGACGAGCAGCAGCAGGGCGACCACGGCGGTGCCCCAGACCAGCGGGCGCTCCATCACCCGGCGGGTGAGCCGGTACCAGCGGCCGTCCTCCACCGGACGGGCCGCCCCGGCGGCGCCCGGGCGCAGCACCCGGTGACCGACGGCGGCGAGCGCGGCGGGCAGCAGGACGACGGCGCCGACGATCGCGGTGAGCACCACGAAGACGCCCGCGTACGCGAAGGAGCGCAGGAAGGGGAACGGGAAGGCGAACAGCGCGAGCAGCGAGATGGCCACGGTGATCCCGCTGAAGATCACCGTCCGGCCGGCCCGCTCGACGGCGCGGACCACGGCGGTGTGCTTGTCGTGGCCGGCCGCGGCCTCCTCGCGGAACCGGGAGATCACGAACAGGCTGTAGTCGATGCCCAGGCCCAGGCCCATCACCAGGGCCAGGTTGGCGGCGAAGGTGGAGACCTCGGTGAACAGGGTGACGCCGCGCAGCAGCGTCAGCGTGCCGAGCACCGAGAAGAGGCCGACGCCGATGGTCAGCCCGGCGGCCGACCAGCGGCGGTAGACGGCGAGCAGGAGCAGCAGGACGATCGGCAGCACGATCGCCTCGGCGCCCAGGAAGTCCTTCCGGGCCTGGGCGCCGACCTGCCGGAACACCTCGTCCTGGCCGCCGACCTCGACCTTGACGTCGGCGGTCTCGCGGGTGAACTTCGGCGAGAGGTCGGCGAGCCGCTCCCGGGACTCGGTGGCGGTGCCGTCCAGCCAGGCGGTGACCAGGGCCTTGCTCCGGTCGGTGGCGGCCAGCGCGGGGCTGTCGCCCTGCGCCCAGTAGGAGCCGGTGGTGCGCACGCCCGCCGAGGCGGCCAGTTCGTCGGCCAGCGCCCGGCCGGCGGCGGCGACGGCGGGGTCGTCCACGGTGCCGTGCTTGGCGGTGACCAGCAGGATCATATTGGGGCTGCCGTGGCCGAACTCGCGGTGCAGCACCTGCTCCGCCTGGTCGGACTGCGATCCGGGGGCCTCGAAGCGCGACAGCGAGAGCGCCTTCTGGGCGCCGGCGCCGAGCGCGGCGGCGATCACCAGCAGGACCGTGCCGGCGATCAGCACGGCCCGCCGCCGGTCGACCAGCAGTCGGCCCAGCCTCCGCAGCAGCGGCACCCGCTGGTCGACCCCGGGTTCGAGGGTGAGCGTCATGACAACTGGTCTCCAGACGTGAGGTGGGGACGGTGCGCCCCCGGCGGGCGTTCGGGTCAGCCCAACTGGTGCTTGGTCAGCCAGTCGGCCAGGGAGGCGTGGACCTGGGGGGCGTTGCGGGCCATGCCCATGTAGTGGCCCGCCGCGGGGATCTCGACGAGCTGGGTGTCGGTGGTGCCGGTGAACAGCGCGCGGTGCTCGGCGCCGCCCTGGACGCGGGCGTCCTTCTCCCCGTAGAGGAAGAGCACCGGCACCTTGATGTCCTTGAGGTGGCGCAGGTCGACCAGGACCGAGCCGAGCTGGGAGGCCATGTCGCCGCAGGGGTGGCGGTTCTGGTGCGGGGCGGAGAGGGCGACGACGCCGGGCTCGGTGTCGTTGAAGTTGCCGGCCTTGAACTCCTCGGTGCCGAGGTCGTAGTACGCGTAGCCGCCGGGGCCGCCCGCGCCGTCCGCGGCGGAGCCGCCGCGCAGGCACGTCTGCAGGGAGGAGAAGAAGCGGGCGTTGGCCTGCGGGGTGAGGCCGAGGTCGGTCCAGTCCATCAGGACCAGGCCGTCGACGTCCTGGAAGGAGTAGGCCTCGATCTGGGAGACCTGGCCGCCGTTGGACTGGCCGGCCAGCACGACCTTGTCGAAGGCGACGGGGGTGCGGCCCTCCTGCTCGGTGCGGTAGCCGCCGGCCCGCAGCTGCTCCACGATCTGGTGGGCGATGTCGGCCTGGCCGCCGATGCAGCTGCCGAAGCCGTCGGGCTTGTCGCTGGCGCCGTAGCCGATCCGGTCGATGGTGAGCGAGGCGTGGCCCTTCTTGGCCAGCTCCTCGGCGTGGTGGTAGCCGGGGGCGTCGAGGCGCCAGTACCACTCGCCGGCCGCGATGCCGTGCTCGTAGAGGGTGACGGTGCGCGGTCCCGCGCCGCCGTCGAGGACCGCCTTGGGCGCGGTGAGGTGGCCGCTGACCTGGTAGGTCCGGCCGTCCACCGGGCAGGCGGCCAGGGTGCGGTTGACGTTCTGGACGGTGAAGCGGACCGGGATGTCGACGATGGACTCGGCGGCGAGCCTGGTCCTGGTGTCGGCGGCGGCCTGCTCGGCGCCGGGCGGCGGGGCGCCCGGGCCGGCGGCGTCGGACGCGGCGGGCGGCGGGGTGGCGTCGGAGCGGGCCGCGACGGCGGCCACCGCGGGCGTCAGGGCGATCAGCGCGGCCGCGACGGTCAGTACGGCGGTCTTCCTGGAACGGGGCACGGTCGCGGCCCTTTCGTTGTCCGGGGTCGGGGCTGGGCCCGGGGAGGGGGATGCGGGAGGTGTCATGACGGCAGCCGCCCCTGGTCGCGGTACCAGCGCGCCTCGTCGGCCAGGGTCTGTACGAGCGGGCGGAAGGTGACGCCGAGCTCCCGTTCCGCGCGGGCGGAGGAGAGCCGGGTGCGGGTGCCGTCGAGCAGCACCCGGACGCCTTCGCGGGTGGCCACCGGGGGGCGCCCGCGCAGCTTGGCGCCGTACTCCAGTGCGGTGGCGAAGGCGAGCGCGGCGCCGGCCGGGATCTGCCGGGGCGGGGTGGCGCCGGAGGCCGCGGCGATGCCGGTGACCAGGTCGTGCAGGCCGTACCAGGAGCCGGCGACGATGTAGCGGCGCAGCCCGGTGCCGTGGGTCAGCGCGCGGACGCAGGCCGCGGCGACGTCCCGGGCGTCCACCACGTGGTTGCCGGCCCGGGGGACGGCGCGCAGTTCGCCGTGCGCGACGGCGAGGAAGAGCCGGCCGGCCGAGGTGGGTCCGGCGTCGCCGGGGCCCCACATCCAGCCGGGCAGCACCAGCGGGACGGTGAGGCCCTCGCGCGCGCAGAAGTCGGCGACGGCCTGCTCGGCGCGGACCTTGCTGGCCCGGTAGCCGTTGCGCTGCCAGTCGGCGGGCGGCGGGGTGTCCTCGTCGGCGGGGAAGCCGGTGCTGCCGCGGCCGACGGTGTTGATCGAGCTGGTGTGCACCACCCGGGGCACACCGGCGTCCACGGCCTCGCGGAGCAGGGTGAGCACCGCGTCGACGTTGACGGCGTGCAGCCGGCGCAGGTCGGGCTGCGGCTGGTAGTACTCGCGGAAGTAGGCGGCGGTGTGGATGACGCCGCTCGCGCCGGGCAGGGCCCGCCGGTAGCCCGCCGGGTCGGTGATGTCGCCGGCCAGCACGGTGAGCCGTTCGTCGGCGGGCAGCAGCCGCTGCGCCTTCTCCCGGTCGCGGACCAGGGCGGTCACCCGGTGGCCGGCGGCCAGCAGGTCGCGGACGACGGCGCCGCCGAGCAGGCCGGTGGCGCCGGTGACCACGACGCGGCCCGGCGGGGCGGGCTGGTCGGTCATCAGGACTCCTTCGCGGCGAGGACGGGCCCGGGGCCGTGGTCGGGGTCGGGGTCGTGGCCGTGGTCGGGATCGGGACCGGGATCGCCCGGGGTGGCGGGGCCGGCGTCCGGGTGCTCCTTCGTCCCGCCCCCGCCCGCCGGGGCGGCGAGCGGCTCCTCGCGCAGCCCGAAGCGTTCCTGGAACCGCTTGAGCGGCGCCGGGGCCCACCAGGTGGCGTGGCCGCCGAGGGCCATCACGGCGGGGACGAGCAGGCAGCGCACCACGGTCGCGTCGACCAGCACGGCGAGCGCGACGCCGAGGCCGAGCATCTTGGTGTTGGTGATCCGGGAGGTCCCGATCGCCACCAGCACCACCGAGAGGATCAGCGCGGCCGCGGTGATCAGCCCGCCGGTGTGCCGGATGCCGTCGGCGACGGCCTTGCGCGGGTCGCGGCCGCGTCCGTACTCCTCCTTGACCCGGGAGAGCAGGAAGACGCCGTAGTCCATGGAGAGGCCGAAGGCGACGCAGAACATCAGCACCGGCAGGGTGGTCTCGACGGCGCCGGTCGGGGTGAAGCCGAGCAGGCCGGACAGGTGGCCGTCCTGGAACACCCAGACCACGACGCCGAACATCGCGGTCAGGCTGAGCGCGTTCAGCACCACCGCCTGGAGCGGGATCAGCAGGCTGCCGGTGAGCAGGAAGACCAGCAGCAGGGTGGCGCCGACGATCAGCGCGCCGGCCGGCAGCAGTCGCACCGCGATGGCGTGCTTGCTGTCGACCAGGGAGGCCGCCTGGCCGCCGACCACCGGCCGCAGGCCGGGGAACTCGGCGCCGGCCCGGCGGATCTCGCCGACCAGGTCCTGATTGGCCTGGGAGACGTCGCCCCGGCCGGCGGCGGGCACCACCGAGAGGTGGCCGAGGCCGTCGGCGGTGCGGACGCTGTCGGCCGGGCCGGACTCGCCCGAGGCGGCGCCGGAGCGGTAGTCGCCGAGCGGGGTGGAGACCTCGGTGACGCCGGGCAGCGCGGAGAGCCGGGCGGCGAACCGGCCGAGCGTCTCGCGGTCCGGGTCGGCGGCGGCGCCGGCACCGCCGGTGGCCGCGCTCGCCCCGCTGTGCACCACCACGTCGATGACACCGGTGGCGCTGGCGGTGAAGCCGTCCCTGATCGTCTGCTGGACCACCCGTGACTCGGAGCCGGTGGGCAGCTGCCGGTCGTCGGCGGCGGCGAACTGGACGCGCAGGAACGGCAGTCCGGCGACCAGCAGCAGCGCGGTGATGCCCAGCGCGAACAGCGGGGCGCGCCGCATCACCAGGGTCGCGGTGCGGTGCCAGCCCATCCCGGCGGGCCGGCCGGCGCGCGCGGCGCGGCGGGGCAGCCGGATGGTGAGCGCGTCGATCCGGCCGCCGAGCAGGGTGAGCAGGGCGGGCAGCAGGATCAGCGCCGCGGCGGCCGCGATCAGCACCACGGAGATGCCCGCGTACGCGAAGGAGCGCAGGAAGTAGAGCGGGAAGACGAGCATGGCGGAGAGCGAGACCGCGACGGTCAGCGCCGAGAACAGCACCGCGCGCCCGGCCGTGTCGAGCGTGGTGGCGACGGCCGCGCGGACCTCCAGGCCGCGTTCGCGCTCCTCGCGGAAGCGCCGCACGATGAGCAGCGCGTAGTCGATGGCGAGGCCGAGCCCGAGTGCGGTGGTGAGGTTCTGCGCGAACACCGAGACCTCGGTGAACCCGGTGATCACCCGCAGCGCCGCGTTGGTGCCGAGGATCGCGCAGATCCCGACGGCGAGCGGCAGCAGGGCGGCGACCAGGCCGCGGAACACCAGGACCAGGATCAGCAGGGTGATCGGCAGCGCGATCAGCTCGGCCCGGGCCAGGTCGTCGGCGATGGTGGTCTGCATCTCCTCGCGGACCGCGACGGTGCCGCCGAGCCGGACGTCCAGCTGCTCCAGCCCGGCCGGGCTGCCCCGGTAGCGGGGGGCCAGCCGGTCGAAGACCTCCTTGGCGCGGTTCTCGTCGCCCTCGATGCGGGCGAGGATCAGCGCGGTGCCGCGGTCGGCGGAGCGCAGGCCCTCGACACCGGTCTGCCAGTACGAGGTGACCCCGACGACGTCCGGCTCGAAGGCGAGCCGCTCGCCGAGCCGGGCACCGTCCCGGGCCGTTTCGGGGGCGTCCACCGAGCCGCCGGCCTTCGCCGAGACCTCCAGGACGAGGTTGGGCGAGCTGGCCGGGAAGGAGCGCTCCAGCAGCACCGCGGCGCGCGCCGACTCGGAGCCCGGGTCGGCGGTGCCGCCGTTGTGCAGCCGGTCCGTGACCCCGGCGCCCACGACCAGCGCGTTGACCAGGAACACCACGACGAAGAGGAGGGCGGACCAGGGCCGGGCGGTGACCACCCGGCCGAGTCGCTTGAGCATCGGGAACCTCACGGAGCGGGGGTGGCGGAACGCTGCCCGGTCGGCAGCGCGGAGAGCAGCTCGCCCACCCGGCCCGGCCGGTCCAGGGCCACGACCCGGGCCACCACACCGTCCGGACGGAGGTGGCAGGCCAGGGCCGCCGCCCCGGCCTGCCCGCCGGGAAGCCGGCCGGCCGCGAGGTCGTGGCCGGCCGGCCCCGCCGGGGCGGGCAGCGGCCCGTCCGGCGGGAGCAGGAGCAGTACGTCGGCGAGGTCGCGCACGCCGCGCCGGGTCAGCTCGGTGGCGGCCTCCTCGGCCGCCGTCGCGGCCTCCTGCCCGGCCCCGGCGACCAGCACCGTGTGCCGGCCGGTCGCGAGGTAGCCGTGCAGGGAGGTGGCACCGGTTCCGCCCACCGGGCGGAGCGGTGCGTCACCGAGCCGTCGGCCGGGGGTCGGACCGCCCGGCGCGGGCGTGCGCCCGACGGCCGGACTGGCCGTCAGATCGAGGTCCAGCTGGGCGAGTTCCGGAACGATGCGGCGTTCCAGGGCGCCACTGCGGGAGAGGACGCCGAGCAGCAGGTCGCGCAGGGCGCGGGCCGGGCGCGGCTTGAGCAGCCAGAGCTTGGTCTGGCGCTCGGAGTTGCGCACCGCCCGGGCGGAGGTGGGGCGGCGCTCCGGGTCGTAGCTGTCGAGCAGTGCCGGGTCGCCCCCGCGCAGCACGGCGGCGAGCTTCCAGCCGAGGTCGAAGCCGTCCTGGACACCGGTGTTGAGGCCCTGGCCGCCGGCCGGGCTGTGGGCGTGCGCGGCGTCCCCGGCCAGGAAGACCGGGCCGTGCCGGAACCGGGCGGCCACCTTGGTGTGCACCCGGAAGCGGCTGGTCCACCAGGTCTCCTGGACGGTCCAGCGGCCCCGGCCGCGGGCGTCCAGGAGCTGCTGGAGCTCGGCGTCGTCCGGCGGTCCGGTCCGGCTGCCCGGGGGCAGGTCGAAGAAGATCCGGTGGCCGCCCTCGGGCAGCGCGACCAGGACCAGCACGCCGTCCGGGCCGAGGTGGTACTGCGCCTCGGTGGGCGGCAGGTCGCCGGCGATCCGGCCGTCGCCGAGCACGAACTCCCGGTCGTAGCTGCTGCCCTCGTAGGGGACGCCGATCGCCTCGCGGACCGTGCTGCGGACGCCGTCGGCGCCGATCAGCCAGGGGACGGAGACGGTCTCGGCGCCGCCGGCCGACTCCAGCCGGACCACCGCCCGGTCGCCGGCCACCTCGACCGAGGTGGCCCGGGTGGCCCACTCGACCCGCCCGCCGAGGCCGAGCAGCCGCTCGTAGAGCAGCTCCTCGGTGACCGGCTGGGGCACGCAGAGCGGCCCGGGGAAGCGGGTGTCGGCCAGCGTGCCGAACGAGACGCCGGCCAGCCGGCGGCCGTTCGACCAGTAGGAGGCGCCGGTGAGCGGCAGGGCCCGCTCGGCGACCGCGTCGGCCACGCCGAGGCGGTGCAGCGCCTCCAGGGCGCCGCTCCACATCACCAGGGCCTTGGGTTCGGCGGCGAAGCACTCCCGGCGGTCCACCAGGCGGACCGGCACGCCGTGCTGGAGCAGCGCGCAGGCCGCGGTCAGTCCGGTGGGGCCGGCGCCGACCACGAGGACCGGCGGCGCCGCCGTCACCGGAGCGCCCCGTCGGCCGGGCGGCCGAGGTCCTCCACCAGGGGGTGCCCCAGCCGGCTGGAGAGTTCGCGCAGGGCCTGGGCGGTCAGCCGCTCGGAGACCTCGCGGATGGTCTGCGCGGTGTTCTCGAAGAGCACGGTGTGGAAGCCGAGCCGCCGGGCGGCGTCGAGGTTCTCGGCCGTGTCGTCGATGAAGAGGCAGCGCCCGGCCGGGGTGTCCAGCCGCTCCAGCAGCCGCAGGTAGAGCTCCGCGTCCGGCTTGCGGACCCGCTCGGCCGAGGAGTCCACGACCGCGTCGAAGAGCTCCGCCACCGGGAGGGTGGCCTGCCACCGGGGGCGCCACTCCACCACGTTGTTGGTGAGCAGCGCCGTCCGGTAGCCGCTGGACCTCAGCTGGCGGACGAAGTCCACGAGTCCGGCGTTGGCCCGGCGGCCCTGGAACCACAGCTCGCCGAACGGCCGGCCGCCGAGGGCGGCGGCGGAGCCGGGCGGCAGCTCGGCCAGCAGCCGCTCGGTGAACTCCTGCTCGGTGATCGCCGCGACCTCCAGCTCGGCCATCGGGCTGATCCCGTAGCGCGCGGTGGCGGCCGCGAAGGCGGTGCCGACGGCCTGGAGGTCCAGGCCGGTGCGCATGCCGAACTCGGTGAAGGTCTCGGCGAGCGGGTTGGTCAGCACGCCGCCGTAGTCGAGGACCACGGTGTCGATGCCGTCGGCGGACGGGACGATGTGGTTCAGCTCCACTGGGTCACCTCGATGGCGAGGGAGGCGACGGTGCTCCCCTCCTGGGAGACGGTGATCACGACCGGGACGGTGACGGCGCCGAGCGCGCCGTCGAAGCTGGCGTCGCCGACCTCGGCGACCGCCTTGGTCACCAGGTCCAGCTCGGCGAAGTCGGAGAACTCGGCCCGCGCCGCGGTGACCACCAGGCTCTCGGCGGGCAGTCCGTGCAGCTTGGCGACGGCGGCCACGGAGAGCTGGCGGGCGGCCTCCAGCTGGAGGTTGCCGGGCACGTGGTCCAGCTGGTGGTCGAACAGGTGGGGGTGGTCGGTGTCCACCACGAGCATCGCCGAGGCGGTGCCGGACTCGCTGACGGACGGCTCGGTCAGCACGATGTTGAACGCGTCCCGCCGCCCGACCAGGGACGGCGCGGAGCGCAGCAGCTGCGGGTGGCGCGGCGAACGCCCGTCCAGCTTCTTGCGGTTGCCGGCCCGCAGCATCTGGAAGGCCCGGTTGGTGACGAAGGTCAGCGAGCCCGAGCCGACGATGGCCGCCTCGCCGTCCAGCCAGAAGGTGCCGGTGAAGTCGAAGCCGAGCACCCGGCCGGCCGGGTTGCGCTTGGGGCGGACGGTGGTGGAGAGCACGGCGTGCGCCGGGCGCGGGCCGATCCGCAGGGCCTCCAGGCCGGAGATGGTGAGGTTCAGGGCGCTGAAGATGAAGGCGCGGTCCAGCGGCACGTCCAGGTAGCGGTGCGCGACCAGCACGCCGGACTGCCGCAGGACCTCGATCAGCAGCAGGAAGTCGTAGCTCCCGCCGCGCTCGCCGACGACGTGGCCGCGCGGCAGCTGGGCCGCGACCTCGAAGGTGTGCTCGTCGCTCGCCGGGTCCGGGTCGCCGACCCGGGCCGAGTCGGTGACGAACACCTCGGCGATGGCGGCGCGGTGCACCAGGTCGCGCGGAACGGTGGAGTCGAACCTCAGCTCGGCGGCGGGCCGGTGGCCCAGGGACTCGTCGGAGTCCGCCAGTCTCAGCAACTCGGGCGTGGCGTTCATGGTGTATCCCCCCGTGGGCAACGTCGGTTTCCCGGATAGAAGGCGCGAAAGGGCGGTTCGGTCTGCCTCGGTACGACGGGCCGGTCCCCCCGGCGGCGCCGGCCGGGGTCCTCGCGGTTCCCGGCCTGCGGCAACTGTCCGGCCGCGCGCTGACCGTCCGCTGAAGGCGCCGGGAAGGGATCGGGAAGGCTCCGGGAAGCGGCGCGGGGCACGGCGCGGCGACGGCGCGACGCGAGGGGTCGCCCGGAGAACGGGGCGGGATGAACGCCGGTCATGTCCCTGCCCAAGATCGGCTGAGCTTACACAAACGAAGAGATAACGATCCGGGTTCAGCCCCCCGCCCGGTGGTAACGTCCGCGTGGGGGCGAGACGTCACAACTGCTTTGGGGGGAGCGTTGGCTGACGACGTGTGGTTCGAGGTGCTCGGACCGGTACGGGTCAGACGGGGACAGAGCGCGGCGGACCTGGGACCGCCCCGGCAGCGGGCGGTCCTGGCCGTGCTGCTGCTCAACAGCGGGCGCCCGGTGCGCACCGAACGGATCGTCAGTCTGGTCTGGGGCGCCGAGGCGCCCGGACGGAGCGTCAACCTGGTGCAGAAGTACGTCTCCGGGCTGCGCCGGGCGCTCGCCGGACTGGCCACCCTGGCCTGGACGGACGCCGGGTACGTGCTCGCCGCGTCCGGCACGGTGGACGTCGAGCGGTTCGAGGAACTGCTCGCCGACGGGCGGACCCGGCGGACGACCGGCGACGCGGCGGGCGGCGCGGAGGCGTTCACCGAGGCGGTGGCGCTCTGGCGCGGGCCGCTCGCCCAGGGCGTGGACGGGCCGGGGATCGAGCCGCTGCGGCTGCGGCTGGCCGAGGCCCGGCTCGGCGCCCTGGAGGACCTCTTCGACCTGGAGCTGGAGCTGGGCCGGCTGGCCGGCCGGATCCCGGAGCTGCGCCGGCTGGCGGCCGAACACCCGTTGCGCGAACGGTTCCAGGCGCAACTGGTGCTGGCGCTGGCCCAGTCCGGACGGCAGGCGGAGGCGCTGGAGGTGTACGAGCGGGTCCGCCGGCTGCTCGCCGAGGAGCACGGCCTGGACCCGGGACCGCACCTGCGGGCCGCCCAGGAGCGGGTACTGCGGCTGGCCCCGGCGGAGCCCGCCGGGTCCGCTCCGGGCCCGGCCCCGCCCGCGGAGCCGCGGCGGGGGCCGGCCGCCGGTTCCGGACCGGGGCCGGCGCCCGCCCCGGAGCCCCGGCCGACCGCGCCGGACATTCCCAGACCGGCACAGCTCCCGCCCGGCCCCCGGGGTTTCACCGGACGCCGGGAGCACATCGACCGCCTCGCCGAGCTGCTGCGCCCCACCGACGGCACCCTGCCGCTGGTCTGCCTGGAGGGCACCGCCGGGGTCGGCAAGACCGCGCTCGCCCTGCACGTCGCCCACCGGGCCTCGGCACTGTTCCCGGACGGCCAGCTCTTCATCGACCTGCACGGCCACGGACGGGCCGCGCCGTGCGGCCCCGCCGAGGTCCTCGGCGGCTTCCTGCGGGCCCTCGGGGTGCCCGCCGAGCGGGTGCCGCAGGGGGTCAACGAGCGGATCGGCCTCTACCGCTCCCTGCTGGCCGGCCGCAGCGTGCTGGTGGTGCTGGACAACGCCCGGGACGCCGACCAGGTCCGGCCGCTGCTGCCGGGCGGCGGCGGCAGCGCCGTGCTGGTCACCAGCCGGCGCCGGCTGGTCAGCCTGACCGTCCGGGAGGGCGCGCACCGGCTGGTCGTACCGGTGCTGCCCGCCGCCGAGGCGCGCCGGCTGGTCGACGCGCTGCTCCACCCCGGGCAGGGCGACGACACGGCCGCCGTGGACGAGATCGTCCGGCTCTGCGCCGGGCTGCCGCTGGCCCTGCGGATCGTCGCCGCCAACGCCGCCTACCGCTCCGACGTGCCGCTCGGCCGGATCGCCCGGGAGCTGGCCGTCGACCGGGTGGCCGCGCTCTCCATCCCGGACGAGGCGCAGACCGCGCTGGCCGGTTCGCTCGGCCTCTCCTACGACCTGCTCCGCCCCGATGTGCGCAGCTTCTTCTGCCTGCTCGGACTCGTCCCCGGACCGGACTTCACGGTGGCCGCGGCCGCCACGATGACCGGCTCGACGGCGGCCACGGCCGGCCGGCAGCTGCGCGAGCTGGAGGTCGCCAACCTGCTGGAGCGGGTGGACGACCGCTACCGCTTCCCGCACGAGCTGCTCCAGTTGTTCGCCCACGAGCACGCCCACCAGCGGCTGACGGCCGTCGAACGGACCGCCGCGCTGGGCCGGCTGTTCGGCTGGTACGTGGCGACCGCCGCGGCGGCGGGCGCCGGCGGCCCCGCCCCGCGCCGCAGCGTCGACCAGGCGGGCGTGGTCACCCCGGACCCGGGTTGCGCCTCCCGGGAGGAGGACGGTGCGGACCTGCGCGCGGAGTTCGTCAACCTGACCGCCGCCGTCCGCTACGCCGCCGAGTCCGGACCGCTCCCGGTCGCCTGGCAACTCGCCGACGCGCTACGGGGGTTCTGCAAGCAGCACGCCCTGCTGGCCGAGTGGTGCCGGCTGGCCGAGTCCGGTCTGGCCGCCGCCCGGCGGGCCGGGGACCGCGGCGCCGAGGCGGTCATGCTGCTCAACCTCAGCGACGCCAAGCACAACTCCGCCCTGGTCGCGGACGGTGAGGGCTACGCCCGGCTGGCGCTGGCGCTCGGCCGGGAACTCGGCCGGCCGCAGATCGAGGCGGCGGCGCTCGACCAGCTCGGCCGCGCCGCCTGGATCCGCGGCACCCTGGCCGAGGCCCGGACGCTGCTCACCGCGGCCGTCGGGCTGCACACCCGCAACGGCGACCCGATCGGCCTGGCCGTCTCGCTCGCCGCGCTCGCCCGGACCGAGTTCGACTCGGGCAACCGCCCCGAGGCCTACCGCCACTACACCCGCTGCCTGCGGCTGGCCCGCACCAGCCGCTCGGAGGCCCTGGAGACCATGGCCCTGGTCGAACTCGGCATGGCGCACGCCGCGTTGGGCCGGCCGGGGAACGCCCTCCAGTCGCTGCGGGCGGCGCTGTCGCTCGGCCGCACCGGTAACCACCGGCGGGCCGAGGCGCTGGTGCTGGCGATCCTCAGCGTGCTGCACGCCGAGGCCGGGCGGGCCGAGGAGGCCCACACCTCGGCGCGCGAGGCCCTGCACGCGGCCGAGGCGCACGGCGACCGCTGGACCGAGGCCGAGTGCCTCAACGCCACCGGCGCCGCCGCGCTGGCCGTCGACTGCCCGGCCACCGCCGCCGCCAGGTACGGCGCCGCGCTCACCCTGGCCGGCCGGCTCGGCTACCGGCGGGCCGAGCTGCACGCGCTGGTCGGGCTCGCCGAAGCGGCCCTCCAGCAGGGCGAGTCCGGCCGGGCCGCCGACTTCGCCGACCGGGCCCACGCCTCGGCCTCCGCGCTCGGCTACCTGCCGCTCGCGCTCACCGCCCAGCACATCCGGCGCCGGCTGCCGCCCGCCCCGGACCGCACGCCCCGGCCGAGTTCGCTCGGCGTGCACTGACGCAGGACGGCCGCTGCCGCGGGCTTCCCGGCCCGTGGCACCGGCGGGCCGCCGACCCCGTCAACCGCGCCAACCCCGTCAGCTGTCCAGCCACTTCGCGTCGGTGGCGATCAGCGAGCCGTCGGCGGCGTAGAGCCGGAGCTCGGCCGGGATGCCGCGCTTGGTGACGGCGATCCAGCGGGCCTCGGAGTCGCCGAAGGAGAGCACTCCGGGCTCGGCGGTGACGCCGTCGCTCCACCGCACCTCGGCGCGGGCGACGTCCGGACCGACCAGGCCGGCCTGGGCCTTGGGAACGAGGAACAGCGGGTCGGCCTCGCCGTTCTTGGCCTGGCGGCCCAGCCAGACCTTGGGGAACCGCTCGTCCGGGGCGTCGACGAAGCCCGGCGCGGAGCCCGGCGGTGTGAGCAGGGCCTGCGCCGGAGTCGCCAGCCGCGTGCCGTCCAGGGAGTAGTAGAAGACCACGCGGTCCGCGTCCGGGCGCCCGTCCCGGTCGATGGAGTCCTTGGTCGGCGCCGGCCAGGTGTAGCCGGCGGAGGCGTCCTCCGCCCAGATCAGCCGGGCCTGTTCGTGCATCCGCTCCTTGCCCGGGGCCGGCCACAGGGCCGCCCAGACGCTCCACGGCCGGCCGTTCACGGTGCCCGCGAGCACCTGGGTCCGGACCGGGTCCAAGGGGTCGCGGGGGTCCTTCGGGACCGGGGCGGCGCCCGGGACCGGGGCGGCACCCGGCACCGGGGCGGCACCCGGGACCAGGACGGCGGAGGCGCCGGCGGCGGAGACCACGAGCACCGTGGCGCCGTCCGTCGATGCTCCCGCCCCGCCGTTCACCGCCGCGACCCCGCCCAGCGCGGCGACCAGGGCCAGCGCCATCGCGCCGCCCAGCGACGCCCGCCGCCGCACCACCCGCCGCCGCCCGCCGGCCAGCACGGCCGCGTACGGCGCCGGGCCGGCCTCCATCGTGCGGGCCAGCCCGGCCAGCGCCAGCGCCACCTCCGCGCCGTCCTCGACCGCCGTGTCCGCGGGCGTACCGTCGTGGTTCATGCCGCACCTCCGATGCTCGTCATGCCGATGAGTGAGGAGAGTCCGCGCAGCTTGGCGACGCCCTTCGAGGCCTGGCTCTTGACCGTGCCCACCGAGCAGCCCATCGCGGCGGCGGCCTGGGACTCGCTCAGGTCCTCCCAGTACCGCAGCACCACCGCCTGGCGCTGTCCGGGCGGCAGCGTGCCGAGCGCCTCCAGCAGCGCGGCCCGGTCGTCCAGCCGCTCGAAGCCGTCCGGTCCGGAGCGATCCGGCACGGCGGTGACCAGCTGCTCCCGCACCCGGCGCCGGAAGCGGCGGGCGTGCTCGTTCACCACGATCCGGCGCACATAGGCGTACGGCTCGTCGGCCCTGGTGACCCGCCCCCAGGCGACGTAGGTCCGTTCCAGCGCGGTCTGCACCACGTCCTCCGCCAGATAGCGGTCCCCGGTCAGCAGGAACGCCGTGCGCAGCAGACGTGGCCAGGCACCGGTCACGAACGCGTTGAACTCCGCGTCCCGCTCGGCCTTCTTGGCTCCCATGAGCACCTCCTCGCCCCCTCAGAGCCCGCGGCGGGCGCGGACCGTTGCCGGGAACGCCGGCGACCGGCCCGGACGGACCGGCCGAACGGGCAGGCGGGCAGGCGGGCAGGCGGGCAGAGCGGGCGGGGCCGGACCGAGCGGGCGGGGCGGGCGGCCGGGGGCCCTCAGGAGGCGGGCGGGATGTTGAAGTTGAGCCGGAACAGGTTACCCGGGTCGTACACCGCCTTGAGCCCGGTCAGCCGCCGGTGGAGCGGCTCCGGGTAGGCGGTGCGCACGGTGGCCGGGCCGGCGTCGTCCAACCCGAGGAAGTTGGCGAACGTCCCGCCGGTGGCCCACGGCCGCAGCCGCTCGTGCAGGGCCGAGTGCGCGGCGCGCAGCGCGTCGAGGCCGACCGGGCCGATCATCGCGGTGGAGAAGGCCAGGTACCCGGCGTCCCGGCCGCCGACCGCTCCGACGTCCGGGTTGGAGCCGCTGAGCGGGGCGAGGCCGTGCGGCGCGGCGGCGGCGAGCACGTCGCGCCGGCGGACGCCGGCCCGGACGGTGGCGGTGCGGGCGGCCGGGTCGACGGTGACGCCGTCCAGGCCGGAGGTGTCGATCACCAACTGGCCGTCGGTGGGGACGGAGACGCCGTGGCCGGTGGCCCGGACGGCGACGGCCAGGCCGTGCGCGGCGGCGTACCGGACGGCGGCGGCCACGTCCGCCCGGTCGGCGGCGGCCACCACCAGGGCCGGGCGGTGGTCCAACGCGAGGTTGTAGCCGGTCCGTCGGGCGTCGTAGTCGGCGTCTCCCGGCCGGTGCACCGGCCCCTTGGTCTCGATCACGCCGGGAGGCCAACCCGCCCGGGGGCGGATCGATCCCGTCCACGTCCGCTCTCTGCCAGGTTGCACCGCAGCGGAGTTGACGTACCGTCGGATGTTTTCACCGGCTGTCGCCGGAGGCCCGGGTCATGATCTCCAGATTGTGGCCGCTCGGGTCCTCGAAGTAGGCGCCGCGGCCGCCGAACCAGTCGTTGACCCGGTCGGGGTGGCGGTGGAAGGGGTCCGCCCAGTAGGTGAGTCCGCGCTCCCGGACCCGGCCGAGGATGGCGTCGAACTCCTCGTCGCCGACCAGGAAGGCGTAGTGCCCGGTGGGAACCGGGCCGTCGGTCCGCATCACGTCCAGGCAGACGTCATTGGCGAGCCGGACGACCAGGAAGGGTTCGCTGCGGACCGGGGCGGCGAGGCCGAGGACCTCGGCGAGGAAGCCGGCGGTCTCCTCCTCGTCGCGCGCCGGAACGATCGTGTGGTTCAGCTGAACGGCCATGGAACGCTTCCCTCCTGGGGCTTCCGGACGTCTCCCGAGCGTAGGACCTCAAGTCCGCTTCAGGGCAAGCCTGTCGTAAACTACACGATGTAGTGCACCGCAAGGAGGGTTTCCCGTGACCGACCAGACCACCCCGGAGGCCGCGGCCGCCCCCGAGACCCCGGCCGCCGGCCGGGGCACCGTCCAGCGCGGCATGCCGGAGAAGCGGGTGGCGATCGCCCGCGCCGCCCGCACGGTGTTCGGACGCGAGGGGTTCACCCGCACCAGCGTGGACGCCATCGCCGCCGAGGCCGGCGTCTCCAAGCGGACCATCTACAACCACTTCGCCGACAAGGAGCGGCTGTTCCAGTCGGTGGTCCTGGAGGGCGCCACCGCGGTGGCCGCCACCCAGGCCAGGATCGCCGACCGCCATCTGCGCAAGATCGTCGACCTGCGCACCGACCTCGTCGACTTCGGTCTTGAGCGGGTCGACTCGCTCACCACCTTCGCCGAGCACTGGGCGCTGGTGCGCACCATCGAGGCCGAGGCGCTGCACATCAGCCCGGCACTCCTGGAGGCCTGGCAGGAGGCCGGACCGCGGGAGACCCACCGGGTGCTGACGCACTGGATGACCGACTTCGCCGAGCGCGGGCTGCTGGTGGTGCCGGACCCGGCGGAGGCCGCCCGGATGCTCAACCTGCTGACCTTCCTCGCCGTCGCCCAGCCCACCTTCTACGGCGCCCTGCCGATGCCGGCCGAGCGGATCGCCGAACTCGTCGCCAACGGGGTGACGGCCTTCCTCGCCGTGTACGGCGCCGGGCGGTAGCCTCTGGCCCTGCCCTTCAGCACCTTCAGTCGCCACGCTCCGCAGGGGGAACGGACCATGGAACTGACCGTCGTCGACGTCGGACCGGACACGCCCGCGCTGCACCGGGACGTCGCCCCGCTGATCCGGGCGCTGCGCCCGGCGCTCGGGGCGGACGGCTTCGCCGCCTTCGCCGCCGAGGCGCACGCCCAGGGGCTGGTCTTCACGGCCGCCTACGACGACCTGGGGCGCTGCCTGGCGGTGGCCACCCACCGGGTGCTGGCCACCAGCCGGGGGCGGCTGCTCTTCGTCGAGGACCTGGTGACCGCTCCCCCGGCCCGTTCGGCGGGGATCGGCGGGCGGCTCTTCGCGGTGCTCCGGGAGCGGGCCCGGGCGGCGGGCTGCGTCCGGATCGAACTGGACTCGGGGACGGCCAACCACGGCGCGCACCGCTTCTACCACGCGCACCGGATGGCGGTCACCGCCCTGCACTTCGGCCTGGAACTGAAGTAGCGCGACGCTGATCCGTCAGGTCCACGCCCGGACTTGACGGACCCGCCGGCACGGCTTTGACCCTCCCGCGCGCCGCCGCCCAGGATTCCGGGCATGGGAGACAGGGGATCCGCGGCATCACCGCCGGGATGGACGAGGACGCCCGGCGCCGCTTCCTCGCCGAGTGGGGCGGGAAGGTCGCGGCCGACCTCGGGGTGACCCTGGAGCAGATCAAGCAGGTCGTCGAGAAGAGCCGAACCAGCCCCCCGAACCCCCCTCGCACATCCGGAAAGCACAGCGACCCGCGACCCCACCGAGAGGGCGGACACGGTGCTCCTTCAGCGCATGTCCAACCGGGGAATCCGACTGGGCACGCTCTTCGAGCGGGCCGCCGTGCGGAACGGCGCGAACGTGGTGATCCTCGACCACGACCTCGACATCGCCCCCGAGCTGGGCCGGCGGTCCACCGTCGCCGAGCTCGCCGACCTGGTCGACGACCACGCCGCCCGGCTGTGGGCGGCCGGGGTCCGCCCCGGCCGCCGGGTGGTGGTCCACAAGTCGAACAGCTTCGACATCACCCTGCTCTCCTGCGCCGCCGCCCGGATCGGCGCCGTCCCGGTGCTGCTCTCGCCCCGGCTGGACGGCGCGACCGTCGCCGGCGGGACGTTCCTCAACCTGGCCGCCTCCCGCGACAACGGCGCCACCGAGGCGCTCGCGGACGTCCCCGTCACCGGGGGGCCGTCGCGCAGCAACTGGCGGGCCTGACCGCGCCGGACGCCCGGCGGCTGCTGGCGCTCGGCACGGGCTGGCGCTCCTGGGTGCTGGTGGACCGCGAGCCGGTCCAGCGGTGGACCGACGGCCGGGTGGTGCTGCTCGGCGACGCCGCGCACCCGATGCTGCACTACGCCGCGCAGGGCGCCTGCCAGGCGCTGGAGGACGCGGTGCTGCTGGGCGAACTGGCCGACGGCACCGGCGCGCTCGCGGCGGTCTTCGGCTCGTTCGCCGCCGAACGGCGCGCCCGCACCGCGGCCGTGCAGCGCGCGGCCCGGGAGTCGATCAGGCTCTGGCACCCGGCGGGCGGGGCCGCCGAGGCCCGCAACCGGCTGCTCCGCGGGCTCTCCGAGGACGGGCTGCACGAGCGAGTGGCCTGGATGCACGGTGTCAAGACCTTTTCATCATCAGATCATCACAACTACGATACCGAGCCGTGGGCATGATCGATCGTCATCTCCAGATCTGTGTCATCGGCGCAGGTCCGCGCGGCCTCTCGGTACTGGAACGGCTCTGCGCCAACGAACGAAGCAGGCCCGCCGGGGCCTCCGTCACCGTGCACCTGGTGGACCCGGCACCCCCCGGGGCCGGCCGGGTCTGGCGCACCGACCAGTCCCGGCACCTCCTGATGAACACGGTGGCCTCGCAGATCACCGTGTACACCGACGACAGCGTACGGATCGAGGGCCCGGTCGAACCCGGCCCGAGCCTGTACGAATGGGCCGGAGCACTTGCCCAGGAGGGCAGCTCGCCCGACCGTCCGGCCCGCCACGACGACCAGACCCGGGCCGAGGCGGCCGACATCGGCCCGAACACCTACCCGACCCGGGCCTTCTACGGGCAGTACCTGCACGACGCCTTCCTGGCCGTGGTCGCCGCCGCCCCGCCCACCGTCACCGTCCGGGTGCACCGCTCCCGGGCGGTCGCGATGGCCGACGCGCACGGCTTCCCCGGCGGCCCGCAGGGCGTCCGGCTGGAGGACGGCACCCGGCTGAACCGGCTGGACGCCGTCGTGCTCGCCCAGGGCCACGTCCCCGCCCGGCTCACCCCGCGCGAGGCGCGCACCGCCAGCCTGGCCCGGATCCACCACCTCGACTACATCACCCCCGCCAACCCCGCCGACGTCCACGTCACCACCAGACCCGGTCAGAACGTCCTGCTGCGCGGCCTCGGCCTCAACTTCTTCGACCACATGGCGCTGTTCACGCTCGGCCGGGGCGGCCACTTCGAGCGGGTGGACGGCGCCCTGGTCTACCGCCCCTCCGGCACCGAGCCGAGGCTCTACGCCACCTCCCGGCGCGGCGTGCCGTACCACGCGCGCGGCGAGAACGAGAAGGGCGCCTACGGACGCCACCTGCCGCGGCTGCTCACCGCCGAGGTGGTCGCCGCGCTGCGCGAACGCGCCCGCCGGGGCGAGCCGGTGCGCTTCGCCACCGACCTCTGGCCGCTGGTCTCCCGCGAGGTGGAGGCCGTCTACTACGGCGCGCTGCTCACCGCCAAGGCCCGCGGCGCCGAACGCGCGGCCTTCACCGACCGGTTCCTGACCGCCGCCGACCCGGCCGCGGTGCTCGACGCGTACGGCCTCCCGCCGGCCGAGCGGTGGAGCTGGGAGCGGCTCTCCCGCCCGTACGCCGGACGTGGGTTCACCGACCGCGCGGACTTCCGCGACTGGCTGCTCGGCCATCTGCGCCAGGACGTCGCCGAGGCCCGGGCCGGCAACCTCAGCGGCCCGCTGAAGGCCGCCCTGGACGTGCTGCGCGACCTGCGCAACGAGATCCGGCTCGCGGTCGACCACGGCGGCATCGAGGGCGCCTCCTACCGGGACGACCTCGACGGCTGGTACACCCCGCTGAACGCCTTCCTGTCCATCGGCCCGCCGGCCGAGCGGATCGAGCAGCTGATCGCGCTGATCGAGGCCGGCGTGCTGGAACTCCTCGGCCCCGGCACCGAGATCAGGATCGACCCGGTCGACCCGGCCTTCACCGCGCACTCCACCACCGTCCCCGGCCCGCCGGTGCGGGCCTCGGTGCTGGTCGAGGCCCGGCTGCCCGAGCCCGACCTGCGCCGCACCGACGACCCGCTGCTGCGTCACCTGCTGGACACCGAGCAGTGCGCCCCCTACCGCATCCCCGGCGGGCCCGGCGGCGGCCACCAGAGCGGCGGCCTCGCCGTCACCGAGCGGCCCTACCGGCTGCTGGACGCCCGCGGCCGGGCGCACCCGCGCCGCTTCGCGTACGGCGTGCCCACCGAGTCCGTGCACTGGGTGACCGCCGCCGGCATCCGTCCCGGCGTCGACTCGGTGACCCTGGGCGACTCCGACGCCATCGCCCGCGCGGTGCTGGCGCTCTCCCCCGCCCCCGAGCGGCCCGCCGCCGGCCCGTCGCGCACCGACGGCACCGACGGCGGCGCCGGCGGCGCCGGGACGTTCACCGTGGGCGGGACCGACGAGACGGACGAGACCGAACCGAGAGGCGTCGTCGTATGACCGACCAGCACCCCGCCGCCCCGACCCCGGCGGACACCGACTCCGGACTGCTCTCGCCCGTCCGGGCCGGCACCCCGGTGGAGGCGGCCGTGGCCGACCACGCCTGGCTGCAGGCCATGCTGGACGCCGAGGCCGCGCTGGCCCGCGCCCAGGCCGGGCTCGGCACGGTGCCCCCCGCCGCGGCCGCCGCGATCACCCGGGCCGCCCGCGCCGAGCACTTCGACGTCCGCGCCCTCGCACTGGCCTCCCGGGAGACCGCCAACCCGGTGGTCGGCCTGGTCCAGGCGCTGGCCCGGGTGGTGGCCGCCGAGGACCCGGCCGCCGCCGAGTACGTGCACCGCGGCTCGACCAGCCAGGACATCCTGGACACCGGCGCGATGCTGGTCGCCGCCCGGGCCCTGACGCTGGTCCGTGCCGACCTGGACCGCACCGCCCGCGCGCTCGCCGCCCTGGCCGCCGGCCACCGGGACACCGTGCTGGCCGGACGCACCCTGGCCCTCCAGGCGGTGCCCACCACCTTCGGCCTCAAGGCGGCGGGCTGGCGGCAGCTGGTGCTGGACGCCGACCGCCGGCTCGCCGCCGTACTGGCCGACGGCCTGCCGGTCTCGCTCGGCGGCGCCGCCGGCACCCTGGCCGGCTACCTGGAGTACGCCCGGCTGGACGGCCCGGACCCGGACGTCGAGGCCAGCGGCTACCTGGACCGGCTGGTGGAAGCCTTCGCGGCGGAGACCGGCCTGGCCCGCCCCGCGCTGCCCTGGCACGCGCTGCGCACCCCGATGGCCGACCTGGCCGCCGCGCTGGCCTTCACCGCCGGGGCGCTCGGCAAGATCGCGGTGGACGTGCAGTCGCTGACCCGCACCGAGGTCGGCGAGGTGGTCGAGCCAGCCGTCACCGGGCGCGGCGCCTCCTCGGCGATGCCGCACAAGCGCAACCCGGTGCTCTCCACCCTGCTGCGCAGCGCCGCGCTCCAGGTGCCGGTGCTGGCCGCCGGGCTGACCCAGTGCCTGGTCACCGAGGACGAGCGCTCCGGCGGCGCCTGGCACGCCGAGTGGCTGCTGCTGCGCGAGTGCCTGCGGCTGGCCGGCGGCGCCGCGCACACCTCGGTGGAGCTGGCCGAGGGCCTGCTGGTGCGCCCGGAGCGGATGCGGGCCAACCTGGAGCTCACCGGCGGGCAGCTGGTCTCCGAGCGGATCGCCGCCCGGCTGGCGCCCAAGCTGGGCAAGGCGGTGGCCAAGCAGCTGCTCACCGAGGTCTCGCTGACCGCCGACCGCGAGGGCCGGCCGCTGGCCGAGGTGCTCGGCGAACAGGTGGAGCTGGCCGGGCACTTCACCCCGGCCGAGATCGCCGGGCTGTGCGACCCGGCCGGGTACACGGGCGCCGCCGGCGCGCTGGTGGACCGCGCGCTGCGGGACTGAACGCTGCGGGACTGAACGCCGTCGGGATCCCGGGGCCCGGGATCCCGACGCTGCCGCGCCCGGCTCAGCGGATGACCGTCTTGGTCCGCATCAGGAACTCCCCGAGGCAGCCGTCGTGCGGCACCCCCGGCCGGATCCGGTACGTCGGGTGGTCGCCCCGGTAGACGTTGGCGATGGTCGGCTCGCGCAGCAGCCGGTCGAACAGCGCGTCGTCCCCGGTGAGCGCGGTCAGCACCAGCGAGTTCCGCAGCGGCGCGACCCCGGCCTGCGGGCTCCACGGCGCCACCCAGACGCACGGGAAGGCGAGTTCGATCCCGGCCTGCTCGGCGTCCGGCCGGTCCAGCTGGTGCACGGCCGGGCGCAGCACCGCGCTGCCGTCGCCGGGTTCGGCCACCACGCCGTCCCCGCCGAGCCAGGCCCGGGTGCCGGCCGCGCGGCGCAGCAGGTGGGCCTCGACCGCCCGGGCCTCGGCGACCGGCCGGACGGCGAGCACCGCCTTCTCGTCCTCCGGCGGCAGGGTGGGCAGCGCGGCCGGCCGTTCGGCGATCGCCGCCGCCAGCGGCGCCGGGTCGCCCTCGACCATCGTCAAGGGCAACCGGCCGACCGAGGGCGCGCTGCGCCACATCCACCTCAACCTGCGCGCCGACATCCGCCCGCTGCTGCCCCGGATCACCGCCCGCACCCTGGTGATCGGCTGCACCCGGGACGCCACCGTCCCGGTCGGCCGCACCCGCGAGCTCGCCGACTCGATCACCGGCAGCACCTACGCGGAGATCGACAGCGGCCACGTCGTCGTCTTACGAGCAGGCCGAGGCCTGGGCCCGGCTGGTCCGCGACTTCATCCTCCGGGAGGACTGAGCCCCGGCCGGCACCGCTTCCGCGCCCCGGGTGACGGCATCCCCGCCCGGGGCGCGGGCGCCACGCCGCCGTCCCTCACGCACGGCGACCGCCCGTCGGCGGACGGTGCCGGCGACGCCCCGGGCCGAGGTTGGCAGCGGACGGGCGTCCCCTGTGACACTGGAGGCGCTCGAAAACCGAGGTGCGCTCCGCCGCATCTCCTTGCGAACCTAGAGGGATGCCCGCCGTGAGTTCTCCCGCAGTCCAGTCCGCCGCCGAGTCCCCCCGGAGCGAGGGGCCCGGCATCGGCGAGCTGGCCGCGCGCCTGCCCGAACTGACCCTGCGCGACCAGGTGCGGATCGGCCGCCGGCTGGACGGCGCGCGCCGGGTCCGCAAGCCCGACGCCCGCGCGAAGATCGCCGCCGAGATCGCCTCCGACATCGCCAGGGCCGAGCTGCTGGTCGAGCGCCGCCGCGCCGCGGTGCCGGCCATCGACTATCCCGCCGAGCTGCCGGTCAGCCAGAAGAAGGACGAGATCCTCGAAGCCGTCCGCGACCACCAGGTGGTGATCGTGGCGGGCGAGACCGGCTCCGGCAAGACCACCCAGATCCCGAAGATCTGCCTGGAGCTGGGCCGCGGCGTGCGCGGCCTGGTCGGCCACACCCAGCCGCGCCGGATCGCCGCCCGCACGGTGGCCGAGCGGGTCGCCGAGGAGCTGCGCAGCCCGCTCGGCGAGGCGGTCGGCTGGAAGGTCAGGTTCACCGACCAGGTCGGCCCGGACACCCTGGTCAAGCTGATGACCGACGGCATCCTGCTCGCCGAGATCCAGACCGACCGCGAGCTGCGCCAGTACGACACCCTGATCATCGACGAGGCCCACGAGCGCAGCCTCAACATCGACTTCCTGCTCGGCTACCTCAAGCAGCTGCTGCCCCGCCGCCCCGACCTCAAGGTGATCATCACCTCGGCGACCATCGACCCGGAGCGCTTCTCCCGGCACTTCGAGGACGCCCCGATCGTCGAGGTCTCCGGCCGCACCTACCCGGTCGAGGTCCGCTACCGCCCGATCGTCGACGAGAACGACGAGGACGGCGACGGCGACGAGGCGGACCGCGACCGCGACCAGATCCAGGCGATCTGCGACGCCGCCGAGGAGCTCCAGGCCGAGGGCCCGGGCGACATCCTGGTCTTCCTCTCCGGCGAGCGCGAGATCCGCGACACCGCCGACGCGCTGGCCAAGCTGAAGCTGAAGAGCACCGAGATCCTGCCGCTGTACGCCCGGCTGAGCTCCGCCGAGCAGCACAGGGTCTTCCAGCGCTCCGGCTCCCGCCGGATCGTGCTGGCCACCAACGTCGCCGAGACCAGCCTCACCGTCCCCGGCATCAAGTACGTGATCGACCCGGGTACCGCCCGGATCTCCCGCTACAGCCACCGCACCAAGGTCCAGCGGCTGCCGATCGAGGCGGTCAGCCAGGCCAGCGCCAACCAGCGCAAGGGCCGCTGCGGCCGGACCTCGGACGGCATCTGCATCCGGCTCTACTCGGAGGAGGACTTCCTCTCCCGCCCCGAGTTCACCGACGCCGAGATCCTGCGCACCAACCTGGCCTCGGTCATCCTCCAGATGACCGCCGCGGGCCTCGGCGACATCGCCGCCTTCCCGTTCCTGGACCCGCCGGACTCCCGCAACATCAAGGACGGCATCAGCCTGCTGCACGAGCTGGGCGCGCTCGACCCGGACGAGAAGGACGTCCGCAAGCGGCTCACCCCGCTCGGCCGCAAGCTGTCCCAGCTCCCGGTGGACCCCCGGATGGCCCGGATGGTGCTGGAGGCGGACCGGAACGGCTGCGTGCGCGACGTCATGGTGATCGCCGCCGCGCTCTCCATCCAGGACCCGCGCGAGCGCCCCGCCGAGAAGCGCCAGGCCGCCGACGAACGGCACCGCCGGTTCGGCTCGGAGACCTCCGACTTCCTCTCCTTCCTGTCCATGTGGCGCTATGTGCGCGAGCAGCAGCGCGAGCTCTCCTCCTCCGCGTTCCGCCGGATGTGCAAGGCCGAGTTCCTCAACTACCTGCGGATACGGGAGTGGCAGGACATCTACTCCCAGCTGCGCACGGTCGCCAAGCAGCTCGGCGTCACCATCGAGGAGGCGCGCGACGACGCCGAGCCGGACGCCGACCGGATCCACCAGTCGCTGCTGGCCGGCCTGCTCTCCCACATCGGCCTGTACGACGTGGAGAAGCGCGAGTACGGCGGCGCGCGCGGCGCCCGGTTCGCGGTCTTCCCCGGCTCGGGCCTGTTCAAGAAGCCGCCGCGCTGGGTGATGTCCGCCGAGCTGGTGGAGACCTCCCGGCTCTGGGCCCGGATCAACGCGAAGATCGAACCGGAGTGGGTCGAGCCGCTGGCCGGCCACCTGGTGAAGCGCGGTTACAGCGAGCCGCACTGGGAGAAGAAGGCCGGGGCCGTCATGGCCTTCGAGAAGGTCACCCTCTACGGGGTGCCGGTGGTCGCGCAGCGCAAGGTCAACTACGGCCGGATCGACCCCGAGCTCTGTCGCGAGCTGTTCATCCGCAACGCCCTGGTCGAGGGCGACTGGGAGACCCACCACCGCTTCTTCGCCGAGAACCGCAAGCTGCTCAGCGAGGTCGAGGAGCTGGAGAACCGGGCCCGCCGCCGGGACATCCTGGTCGACGACCAGACCCTGTTCGACTTCTACGACGGCCGGCTGCCCGACGACATCGTCTCCACCCGGCACTTCGACTCCTGGTGGAAGCAGGCCCGCCGGGAGCAGCCCGACCTGCTCGGCTTCGAGAAGTCGATGCTGATCAACGACGCCGCCGACGGCGTCACCGAGGCCGACTACCCGGACTACTGGCAGCAGGGCGCCCTCCGGTTCAAGCTCACGTACCAGTTCGAGCCGGGCAGCGACGCGGACGGCGTGACCGTGCACATCCCGCTGCCGGTGCTCAACCAGGTCACCGCGGAGGGCTTCGACTGGCAGATCCCGGGCCTGCGCGAGGAGCTGGTCACCGCCTGGATCAAGGCGCTGCCGAAGGCGGTGCGGCGCAACTTCGTGCCCGCCCCGGACTACGCCCGCGCCGCGCTGCGCGAGCTGAGGAACCACCAGGAGCGCCAGGAACCCCTGCTTCCGGCCCTGGAGCACGCCCTGAAGCGGCTGACGGCCGTCACGGTGCCCCCGGAGGCCTGGGACGAGGAACGGGTCCCCGAGCACCTCAAGGTGACCTTCCGGGTGGTGGACGGGCGCAAGAGGCTCGCCGAGTCCAAGGACCTGGAGGAGCTGCGGCAGCGCCTCAACCCGAAGCTGAAGGAGACGCTCTCCTCGGCCGCCTCCGGCCGGGGCATCGAGCGCTCCGGGCTGACCGCCTGGCCGGAGGGCCTGCCGGTGCTGCAGCGCACCTTCGAGCAGCGCTCCCGGGGCCACTCGCTGCGCGCCTACCCGGCGCTGGTGGACGAGCGGGAGACGGTCGGCATCCGGCTGTTCGACACCCCGGAGGCGCAGCAGCAGGCGATGTGGGAGGGCACCCGGCGGCTGCTGGTGCTCTCCACCAACTCGCCCGCCAAGTCGATCCAGGGCCGGCTGGGCAACCAGGCCAAGCTCGCGCTGTCGTACAACCCGCACGGCTCCGTCCCGGCGCTGTTCGAGGACGTGGTGGCCTGCGCCGCGGACCGGCTGATGACCCTGGCCGGCGGGCCGGCCTGGGACGAGGCGGCGTTCGGCGTGCTGCGCGACAAGGTCCGGGCCGATCTGTACGACCTGTCGGCGGACACCACGCTGAAGACCGCCACCGCGCTGATCGCCTTCCACAAGGCCTCGACCCGGCTGAAGTCGGTGAGCAGCCCGGTGCTGCTGAACGCGGTGAACGACGTCCGGCTGCACCTGGCCTCGCTGGTGCACCCCGGCTTCGTCACCGAGACCGGCTGGCAGCGGCTGCCCGACCTCAAGCGCTACCTGCTGGCGGTGGACCGCCGGCTGGAGGCGCTGCCCAACCACCCGCAGCGGGACGCCCAGCAGCTGCTGAAGGTGCAGCAGGTCCAGCAGGCCTACGGGGAGCTGCTGGCGGCCGTGCCGGCCGGGCGGGAGCCGTCCCCGGAGGTTCGGGCGATCCGCTGGATGATCGAGGAGCTGCGGGTGAGCTTCTTCGCGCAGTCGCTGGGCACGCCCTCGCCGGTCTCGGAGAAGCGGATCACCAAGGCGATGGAGGCGGCCAGGGCCACGCTCTGAGCTGCGGTGGGGCCCCTCGGGAGCCGGTTCGACCTGGGGGCCCCACATGGGCTACGATCTGTCTTGTTCGCAGCGCGGCCCGAAAGGGAAAGCGGAGCGGACGGATCAGGAACACTCTGGTCCCGTGGAGCAGTTGGTTAGCTCGCCACCCTGTCAAGGTGGAGGTCGCGGGTTCAAGTCCCGTCGGGATCGCCGTAGGCGAAAGGCCCGGAACCGTTTGGTTCCGGGCCTTTCGCATTTCCCGGGCCGGCCCTTTTACCCGGACTAGGTCTAGACCACAAGTGACAGTGCGTGTGATAGTCGTCACCCGCCTTTCCCGGGAACCACCCCTTCGAACACCCTTCCCAGAAGACGCTAATTTAATATGTAAAATTGTACTGCCATTCACAGTAAATCCCCCCCACCCCTTCCCCCTCAAATCGTTATCCGGAGTTCAACATTCCGGGTGGATCGCACGAGTACGACAGTCCTGTAGAAGGAACTCCCCGGGGCGCCCCGGAAACAAACAAAGGGGCTGCTTACCGGACCCGGCGGAGTCCGGTAAGCAGCCCCTTCGAAAGAGCCTTGAGCGTTCGGCCTGTCAGGCCTCGGTGCGCTGCGCCGGAATACCGGCCAGCAGGGCGCGCACCTCCGCCTCACGGTAACGGCGATGGCCGCCCAGCGTGCGGATCGACGTGAGCTTGCCGGCTTTGGCCCAGCGGGTCACGGTCTTGGGATCCACACGGAACATGGTGGCGACCTCTGCCGGAGTCAGCAGGGGCTCGGCATCGGGGGTACGAGCGGTCATGAGCGGCCTCCTCGGGAGAACCGAACCAGGGCGGTTCTATCCTTCAAATTCTGCACCTTGGCCCGCGATGCCCGAAATGGCATAGACGGGCCGAGTCGGTTATAGGACGAACGGCTTGTCCTGGTGTCTACAACTACACCATCCGTCCAGCCCTATCGACCAAACCGCCAAAATTGACCCCTCACGGGTTCAAGCCCGACGGATGGCGATGGACCACCCCATAACGGGCGGTCACCCTATAGTGACATTAGGTTACGAGGGGACCAGACCCACCGTTTCACCGCAAAGCACGCATCGACTCCACAACCACCCAAAAGTGGGCACGCTCACGTGAACTTGGGCTGGTTGTCCCATTTTTGCACATAGGGGTGAGTTCGCGTCAACAGTGAGTAGTGTCACGTTCGAGAGGTATTGACCCGAACCGGGACCTTGGTCATACGGCTCGGGCCGTAGGACCCTTACCGTCTTACAAGTACCACCGGCACCCGCTCCGGCCAGCGGTGACGCCCCCTCAACCGGCCCGCCCCGGCCCTCACCCGCCCCCACCCGGCTCAGTTCGCGTGGCGCAGCGCCAGCACCCGCCGCCAGCGCACGGTCAGCGCCTCGTACGCGCGCAGCGCCTCCGCCGAGTCCCCGGCCCGCAGCGCCCGCAGCCCGTCCTCCAGCTCCCCGGCCGAACGGTCCGCCAACAGCCGCTCCGCTCCCAGCAGATGCACCAGCCCCCCGTAGTCCAGCTCCACCAGCGACCGCGGATGGAACTCCTCCAGCCACCGACCCACCTGTTCCGCCCCCCGCACCAGTTCCCCTTCCGGCACCGCCTCACGCAGCGCCCGGTACGCCCGGGCCACCCGGCGGCGCGCCTGCGCCATCGGCGTCAGATAGAACAGCGACGCCTGGTCCCCCCGGACCCCTTCCCCACCCTTCTCCCCCGTCCCTGCGGGAACGAAGCATCGATCCTCGTCCCCGAACGGAAGGAACCACCGGACCGGCACCTCCCAGCGGCTGGTGAGGATCCACGGCCGGGCGTCCGGGTGCTCCGAACACCAGCGCTCCCGGTCCGCCTCCGCCTCCGCCCGGGTGGCCGGCGGCAGCGCGGTGTCCAGCAGCGCCACCGGCGCCCCGGCCCGCAGTTCCTCCAGCGCCTGCCAGTTGCGCAGTCTGGTCGCCCACGGACAGATGTACAGCACCCCGTCGACCAGCCGGACGAAGGCCCGCTCGCTCTCCCGCTCGGGCAGCGCCCGCGGGGTGCGGCCGACCAGTTCGGCCAGCGCCGTGCGCTGCTCCGCCAGCGCCGCCGCGGCCACCGAGCGGCCCGCCTCCGGCGCGTCCGGACCGTGCTCCGCCGCGTAGGCCTGCCAGTGCGCCCGCTCGGGCTCCGGGTAGGCGGCCAGCGGCTCGTAGACCCGCAGGTGCGCGGCGTAGGGCGGCAGCACGGAGGTACGGACGACGGTCACGTCCTGCATCGTCGCACGCACCCCCCGTCGCCGGGGAGGGTGCGGCCGCCCGCCACCCGGCGGCCGGCGGGCCCGGGCGCCGTTCGCGGACGCACCCGGGGGACACGAACGGGCTGCTGGCGCCCACCCCGTCTCACCCCTCGGACAACCGGCCCGACCTTCGTCAAGGGGGCGGATCGCCGGCGTCCTCCGGACTACGCTTCGCCCTAGGCGCCCGCACCACAGCAAGCGGGCCTCGAATACTGGAGTCACCACAGTGACCGACGTACAGACCGCCGCCCCCGCACACTCCGCACCCGGCGTGCTCGGCAGGATCTTCGGCAACTCCCAGGACGGCGCCACCGGCGACGGCCACGAGCAGGTCGTGCTCTGCCACGACCGCTCCTCCGGGCTGAAGGCGATCATCGCCATCCACTCCACCGCGCTGGGCCCGGCCCTCGGCGGCACCCGGTTCTTCCCGTACGCCTCCGAGGAGGCGGCGCTGGAGGACGCGCTCAACCTCTCCCGCGGCATGTCCTACAAGAACGCGCTGGCCGGGCTCGACCTCGGCGGCGGCAAGGCCGTCATCATCGGCGACCCGAACAAGGACAAGAACGAGGCGATGCTCCGCGCCTACGGCCGCTTCGTGGAGTCGCTGCGCGGCCGCTACATCACCGCCTGCGACGTGGGCACCTACGTGCAGGACATGGACGTCGTGGCCCGCGAGACCGGCTTCGTCACCGGCCGCTCGCCCGAGCAGGGCGGTGCCGGCGACTCGTCCATCCTGACCGCCTTCGGCGTCTTCCAGGGCATGCGCGCCTCCGCCCAGGCCCGCTGGGGCCAGCCCACCCTGCGCGGCAAGCGGGTCGGCGTGGCCGGCGTCGGCAAGGTCGGCCACTACCTGGTCGGCCACCTGGTCGCGGACGGCGCCACCGTCGTCGTCACCGACGTCTCCGAGGCCGCGGTCAACCGCGTGCGGGCCGCCCACCCGGAGGTGGAGGTCGTCGCCGACACCGCCGCGCTGCTCCAGGCCAAGCTGGACGTCTACGCCCCCTGCGCGCTCGGCGGTGCCCTCACCGACGACAGCGTGGCCGCGCTGGGCGAGTTCGGCACCGTCATCGTCTGCGGCGCCGCCAACAACCAGCTGGCCCACCCGGGCGTCGAGAAGGACCTCGCCGACCGCGGCATCCTCTACGCCCCGGACTACCTGGTGAACTCCGGCGGCGTCATCCAGGTCGCCGACGAGATCGACGGCTTCAACTTCGAGCGCGCCAAGAACAAGGCCACGAAGATCTTCGACACCACCCTGGAGATCTTCACCCGGGCCGCCTCCGACGGCGTGCCGCCGGCCGTCGCCGCCGACCGCCTCGCCGAGAAGCGGATGCGCGAGATCAGCGCGCTGCGCTCGGTGCTGCTGCCGGGCGCCCGCCGGGGCTGATCCCGGCCCTCGACGGATCACCCGCGCGGGGGACGGCCGGCCGCCGTCCCCCGCGCATCACTCGCGCATCACGATGTGGAACCGGATTCTCGATTCTGCACCCGATCGGGTGATCCAACGTCCCCCTTGGGGGGATAATCGATGAGGAAACAACGGACCCGAGACACCTCCGGACAGCGTGCAGAAAGCCGCAAAACCTCCCCTGACCTGGGACGACCTGGTCGCGGGTGCGGCTGGTGCGCGCCACGTCACACCGACGACGTACCGTCCAGCGGCAGAAACAGGTACCGTTGATGCTCCAAGGGACGGTTCTCCCCATTCGGGCAGGCCGCTCTTGATCATGAACACGTGTCAGACTCGGGGCCGTGAGCCCCATCGTTGAGGGGGTCGACCCATGGGGCGCGGCCGGGCCAAGGCCAAGCAGACGAAGGTCGCCCGCGAGCTGAAGTACAACAGCGGCGGGTTCGACGCCAATCGTCTCTCCAGCGAGCTGGGCGTATCGCCCTCCACCTCCCCGATCGAGCCGGAGCCGATCGAAGAGGACGAGGACGACGACCCTTACGCGGAGTATGCGGCTCGTTACGCCGATGACGGCGAGGACGACGACACCGAGTCGGGTACCGGGCCCTCCCAGGCCCGCCGTCGCGCGTAGTCTCCCAGTCTGACCTGACCGGCCACGGTGCCCAGTGCACCGGGCCGGTCTTCGGCGTTCCCGCGTCCCCGTGCCGCGTCCGGAGGACCGGCGCGCGGCCCCGCGGGGGAACCCGTGCAAAGGCCCCGCCGGCATGCCGGCGGGGCCTTCGTCACGCTCTTCGCGCTCAGCCCGCCGTGAAGCCCTCGTAGGCGTTGTAGAGGGCCGCGCCGTCCGTGTGCTCGGCGGTGCGCTCGACGATGTCGCCCAGCACCCAGGACTCCACGCCGCGGTCCTCCAGGACCGCCAGCACGGTGTCCACCGAGTGCGGCGGGACGACCGCGACCATGCCGACGCCCATGTTGAGCGTCTTCTCGATCTCCAGGGTGGCCACCTTGCCGACCTCGGCGACGGTCCGGAAGACCGGCAGCGGGGTCCAGGTGCCGCGGTCCAGGCGGGCGTGCAGGCCGTCCGGGATCACCCGGGCCAGGTTGGCCGCCAGGCCGCCGCCGGTGACGTGCGAGAAGGCGTGCACCTCGGCGGCGCGGATCAGCGCCAGGCAGTCCAGCGAGTAGATCCGGGTCGGCTCCAGCAGCTCCTCCCCGAGCGTGCGGCCGAACTCCTCGACCTTGCGGTCCAGCTTCCAGCCGGCCTGGTTCAGCAGCACGTGGCGGACCAGCGAGTAGCCGTTGGAGTGCAGGCCGGAGGCGGCCATCGCGATCACCACGTCGCCGGCCCGGACGCGCTCGGCGCCCAGCAGCGCGTCCGCCTCGACGACGCCGGTGCCGGCGCCCGCGACGTCGTACTCGTCCGGACCGAGCAGGCCCGGGTGCTCGGCGGTCTCGCCGCCGACCAGGGCGCAGCCGGCCAGCGCGCAGCCCTCGGCGATGCCCTTGACGATCGCGGCGACCCGCTCCGGGACGACCTTGCCGACGCAGATGTAGTCGGTCATGAACAGCGGCTCGGCGCCGCAGACCACGATGTCGTCGACGACCATGCCGACCAGGTCGTGGCCGATGGTGTCGTGCTTGTCCATGGCGGCCGCGATGGCGACCTTGGTGCCCACGCCGTCGGTGGCCGAGGCCAGCAGCGGCCGCTCGTAGTTCTTGAAGGCGGAGACGTCGAAGAGGCCGGCGAAGCCGCCGAGACCGCCGACCACCTCGGGGCGGTTGGCCTTCTTCACCCACTGCTTCATGAGCTCGACGGCGCGGTCGCCCGCCTCGATGTCCACGCCGGCGGCGGCGTAGGTGGCGCCGTTCTGGTCGGTAGTCACTGCTGTGCGGCCCTTTCGGGTCTGTGGTGGGGGTTGGAACGGCGGTGGGGTCCCGGTTGCGGGACCCCACCGCGGGTTCGTCGTTACGGGCGGCGCAGCGCGTCGGCCGCGCCCGCCCCGCCGAGCAGCGACTGGACGCCGTCCAGGTCGCTGCCGCTGGTCGGCTTGCCGCGGACCGCGGGGGTCTGCTGGCCGCCCTTGATCTCGGCCTCCAGCAGGAGCTTGCCGAGCAGCGCCGGGTCGGGCAGCTCCATCGGGTACTCACCGTCGAAGCAGGCCCGGCAGAGCCGGTCCTTCGGCTGCTTGGTGGCCTCGATCATGCCGTCGATCGAGATGTAGGAGAGCGAGTCCGCACCGAGCGTGCGGCCGATCTCCTCGATGGTCATGCCGTTGGCGATCAGCTCCGCGCGGGTCGCGAAGTCGATGCCGAAGAAGCACGGCCACTTCACCGGCGGCGAGGAGATCCGGATGTGGACCTCGGCGGCGCCCGCCTCGCGGAGCATCTTCACCAGGGCGCGCTGGGTGTTGCCGCGGACGATCGAGTCGTCGACCACGACCAGGCGCTTGCCCGCGATGACCTCGCGCAGCGGGTTGAGCTTGAGCCGGATGCCGAGCTGGCGGATGGTCTGGCTGGGCTGGATGAAGGTGCGGCCCACGTAGGCGTTCTTCACCAGGCCGGAGCCGTACGGGATGCCGCTGGCCTCGGCGTAGCCGATGGCGGCCGGGGTGCCGGACTCGGGCGTCGCTATCACCAGGTCGGCCTCGACCGGGGCCTCCTTCGCCAGCCGGCGGCCCATCTCCACGCGGGAGAGGTGCACGTTGCGGCCGGCGATGGTGGTGTCCGGGCGGGCCAGGTACACGTACTCGAAGACGCAGCCCTTGGGCTTGGCCTCGGCGAACCTGGAGGTGCGCATGCCGTTCTCGTCGATGGCGATGAGCTCGCCGGGCTCGACCTCGCGGATGAAGGAGGCGCCGCAGATGTCCAGCGCCGCCGTCTCGGAGGCGACCACCCAGCCGCGCTCCAGCCGGCCCAGCACCAGCGGGCGGATGCCCTGCGGGTCACGGGCGGCGTAGAGCGTGTTCTCGTCCATGAAGACGAGCGAGAAGGCGCCCTTGACCTTGGGCAGGACGACCTTGGCCGTCTCCTCGATGGAGAGCTCCGGGTGGCCGGCGAGCAGCGCGGTCACCAGGTCGGTGTCATTGGTCGCGGCCGTCCGCCCGGAGCGGGAGACGTGCTCCTCGCCGGGGAGTTCGGCGACCATGGCCGCCAGTTCGGCGGTGTTCACCAGGTTTCCGTTGTGACCGAGGGCCAGGGAGCCGTGCACGGTCGCCCGGAAGGTCGGCTGGGCGTTCTCCCAGACCGAGGAACCGGTGGTCGAGTAGCGGGCGTGTCCGACGGCGATATGCCCGTGCAACGACCCCAGGGAGGCCTCGTCGAAGACCTGGGAGACGAGTCCCATGTCCTTGAAGACGAGAATCTGGGAGCCGTTGCTCACTGCGATGCCCGCGGATTCCTGACCGCGGTGCTGCAGGGCGTAAAGGCCGAAGAACGTGAGCTTGGCGACCTCCTCGCCGGGAGCCCAGACACCGAAGACGCCGCAAGCGTCCTGGGGGCCTTTCTCGCCGGGAAGAAGATCGTGGTTGAGTCTTCCGTCACCACGTGGCACGCCTTCGAGTCTAGGCCAGGCGGTCCGGCGTTACGGCACCCGGGCGGCCGGATCTGAGCGGGTGTGCGCCGGTAACGCGCGTAGACGAAACCCCTTACCCGGGGCGGGGTTCGGCACCGGCGGGCATCCGGCGAACGCGCCCGGCCTTGCGGTTCGCGCCCGTTGGCGCGTTCCGGGTGTGCCCGGCGCTTCGCCGCGCGTTCGTCCGCCGTTCGTCCAACGTGAGCCTGCTCACCCGGGCTCCCCCTCGGCGCGGGACGGCCGGGCGGCGGGCAGCAGCAGGCCCCAGCACCCCGGGTGGACCGTCCAGGTGCGGGCCCGGACCGGGCCGACCGGGTGGCCGTCCGCCTCGTAGCCGAAGCCGCGCCCGGCCACCGAGACGCTGGCCGCCCGGGCCCGGAGCAGGGCGCCGGGCGCGCGGACCACGATCTCCATCACGCCCTCGCCGGCTCCGTCGCCGGACGGCAGGGTCACCTGGACCACCCGGACCGGGCGGTGCACATCGGCGAGCAGTCGGCCGTCCGCCTCCACCCGCAGCCGCGAACTCGGCTCGCCGGGGCCCGGCTGGGCGAGCCCGGCCGCCGCGGTCCGGCCGGCCCGTTCCGGGCTGAGCACGGTCCCCTGCTCGGCCGCAGCCAGTTTCGCCCATAGCGAACGCCAACCGCTCGGACGGCCCGCCGGGCGCCGTATCCCGCTCCCCGAGATCCGCACCCCGCCGAGCGCCACCCCGCCGCCGTCGTCGACCAGCAGGTCCAGTTTGCGCACCGCGCCCGCCAGCACCGCCCGCGCCGCCGCCACCGGGGCCGCCGGAACGCCGAGCCCGCGGGCCGCCGCCACCTCCTCCGGACGGCCGACCGGCACCAGGCCCACCGGGTCCGTCCCCAGCTCACGTTGGCGGTACAGCGCCTGGAGCACCCGCTGGAGCGCCAGGTCGGAACCGATCACGACCGGTCGCCTCCGACCGCGGTGCGAAAGCATCCGGTCGAGCTCGGAGGGCGTCTCCGGATAGGCCACCTTGACGTCCGTCCCGCCGGAGAGAACGTCCTTCGCGATCCGCACCGACTCGCCGTCGGACTGCCGGGCCGCCGGGTCGAGGAGCAGGAGAAGCGGCTCCGGGCCGCCGGTTGCAGGCGTGGACAGGGACGACACAACCGGTCCTTCCTCAGGTAATCTCTCGGTGCAAGAGCCCCTTGCGCTATTGCGCCAGGGGCTTCGTCTATCTCGGGGCAGACTGCGGCCTACGCAGGATGCCCCAACCGGAAGGGGTGTACGCCTGTGCCGGCACTCGTGCTCGTTGGCGCTCAGTGGGGAGACGAGGGCAAGGGGAAGGCGACCGACCTCCTCGGCGGCTCCGTCGACTACGTCGTCCGTTACCAGGGCGGCAACAACGCCGGTCACACGGTGGTCATCGGCGACCAGAAGTACGCGCTGCACCTGCTGCCTTCCGGCATCCTCAGCCCGAACGTGACGCCGGTGATCGGCAACGGGGTCGTCATCGACCCGGGCGTGCTGCTCTCCGAGCTCAACGGGCTGAACCAGCGAGGCATCGACACCTCCAAGCTGCTGATCTCGGGCAACGCCCACCTGATCACGCCGTACCACCGCACCCTGGACAAGGTCACCGAGCGCTTCCTCGGCAAGCGCCGGATCGGCACCACCGGCCGCGGCATCGGCCCGACCTACGCGGACAAGATCAACCGCGTCGGCATCCGGGTCCAGGACCTCTTCGACGAGTCGATCCTGCGCCAGAAGATCGAGGCGGCGCTGCACGACAAGAACCAGCTGCTGGTCAAGCTGTACAACCGCCGCGCCATCCCCGCCGACCTGGTGCTCGAGGAGTACCTGGGCTACGCGGACAAGATCAAGCCGTTCCTGGCCGACACCACCCTGGTGCTCGACGAGGCGCTGAAGGCCGGCAAGGTCGTCCTGCTGGAGGGCGGCCAGGGCACCCTGCTGGACGTCGACCACGGCACCTACCCGTTCGTCACCTCCAGCAACCCGACCTCGGGCGGCGCCTGCACCGGCTCCGGCATCGGCCCCACCAAGATCGACCGGGTCATCGGCATCCTGAAGGCCTACACCACCCGCGTCGGCTCCGGCCCGTTCCCGACCGAGCTGCTCGACGCGGACGGCGAGGCGCTGCGCCGCATCGGCGGCGAGCGCGGCGTCACCACCGGCCGTGACCGCCGCTGCGGCTGGTTCGACGCGGTGATCGCCCGCTACGCGACCCGGGTCAACGGCCTGACCGACTTCTTCCTCACCAAGCTCGACGTGCTCACCGGCTGGGAGCAGATCCCGGTCTGCGTGGCCTACGAGATCGACGGGCAGCGGGTCGAGGAGCTGCCGTACAACCAGTCCGACTTCCACCACGCCAAGCCGGTCTACGAGAACCTGCCGGGCTGGAGCGAGGACATCAGCAAGGCGAAGACCTTCGCCGAGCTGCCGAAGAACGCCCAGGCGTACGTGAAGGCGCTGGAGGAGATGTCGGGCGCACCGATCTCCGCCATCGGCGTCGGCCCGGGCCGTGACGAGACGATCCAGATCAACTCGTTCCTGTAGGCCCTGCGGCCGTTCGACGAGGAGGCCCTGCGGGTTCGCCCGCGGGGCTCTTCCTCGCCCTCCGAACTTTGCACTAATACAGATATCCATTGCTTCTAGTGCATTCCACGGCTACCGTTTCCGATCATGACCGCGAAGATCCCCTCCCCCGTCACCCTCACCGGCCGCCACGTCCGCCTGGAGCCCCTGGACCGCCGCCACCTGTCCGACCTGTGGGCCACCGTCGGCCCGGACCCCGAGGTGTGGCGGTGGATCCCGTTCGCCGCGCCGGCGTCCGAGGAGGAGCTGGGGAAGATCCTCGACATCCGGATCGCCGAGGTGGCGGCCGGCAACGCCGTGAAGTTCGCGGTGATCGACCTCGACTCCGGCCGGGCCGTCGGCATCACCGGCTACTACGCGTTCGGCGCCGAGGACGAACTCGTCGAGATCGGCGGCACCTGGTACGCCCGGTCGGTGTGGCGCACCGCCGTCAACACCGAGGCGAAGCTGCTGCTGCTCGGGCACGCGTTCGACGAGTTGGGCATGGGTCGGGTGTTCTGGAAGACCGATGCGCTCAACGACCGTTCGCGCAACGCGATCCTGCGGCTGGGCGCCCGGTTCGAGGGTGTCCACCGCCGGGACAAGCGGCGCGCCACCGGCGTCTGGCGGGACACGGCGTACTTCTCGATGCTGCGCGAGGAGTGGCCGGACGCGCGCCCGCGCCTGGCGCGGCGGCTCGCCGCCGGCTGACCGCTACCTGTCGTTGCGGGGCGCCAAGTCCCGTTTGCCGGACCGCCGTTCCCGTGGCTGACGGGTCGCGATGATCTGCGCCACCACTCCGACGAAGACCACCGAGACCAGCAGGCCCGTCAGCAACACCACGGCCATCAGCGATCGACCGCCGCCACGGCCGGGACCGCCCCGCCGTACACCCCGATGAGTTCCACACCCCAGTCATCGGCCAAAGCGGCGGCGAGGTCAAGCCCCCGACCACGAGTTCGATCCGCGTCCGGTCCTGCCGCGCCCGGAAGCCGCCCGCGCCGCGGCCCGGCGGGGTCGGCCCCGATCCCCGGTGAAAGCAACATCGACTGTCTCCAGTCCAGTTGAGGCGTGGACTCGGCCGCCGAAGCAGATCGGCCCCGTGCCGACGACGCTAGGGTTCCAGGGGTAACAGTTGCTACCGCAGCTGGTGCACTTCACCCCATCGAGCTACTCGGTGGACCCGGTGTCCACGGGGCGGCAGACTGCACCGAAGGCACCGACCGAGGAGAGACGCGCATGCCACCACGCCTGTCGCCCAGCGTGCGCCAGCAGCGGCTCGGCTCGGAACTGCGCAGGATGCGCGAGCACGCGGGCATGACGCCCAAGGCCATGGCGGCGGCCCTGGGCACGGACGTCCCCAAGATCTCCCAGATGGAGAACGGGAAGTCGGGCATCAGCGCCGACCGCCTCCGTTCCTGGGCCGCCGCCTGCCGGTGCGCCAACCTCCCGCTCATCGAGGCCCTCACCCTGATGACGCAGGACCGCGGCAAGCACTGGTGGCACCACTTCCGCGGCCGGGTCCCGGCCGGGATGCTCGACATCGCCGAACTCGAACACCACGCGGAGTCGCTGCTCGTCCTCAACACGACCTCGATCCCGGGCCTGCTGCAGACCAGCCGCTACGCCGCCGCGATGTTCGCCCGGCTGCGTCCGCCGCTGCCACGCCACGACGCCGACGTCCGCACCGCCTTCCGCACCGAACGCCAGCAGGTGCTGTCCGCCGGGCGGCCGTTCACCGCGTTCATACACGAGGCCGCGCTGCGGATGCAGTTCGGCGGCCCCGCCGTCCTGCGGGAACAGCTGGCCAGCCTGCTCGACGACGCCGAGCGCCCCGGGGTCACCCTGCGCGCGATCCCCTTCGGCGTCGACACCTACCCGGGCTCGGGCGAGGACCTCTTCCTCGCCCACGGCCCGGTCCCCGAACTCGACACCGTGCAGATCGACCTCACCCAGGGGCCGCAGTTCATCGACTCGGAAGCGGACCTGGCCTCCTACCGCGCCATCGTCGGCGAGTCCGACGCGCTCGCCCTCGGCCCCGAGGAGTCCCACGACTTCGTCCGGCACATCATGACGGACCTGAAAGGCGGGCCATCCCGATGACCGACTGGCAGAAGTCCTCGATGAGCGGCAACAGCAACCAGTGCGTCGAAGTACGAACCGCCGGCGGCCACATCGAGATCCGCGAGTCCGACACCCCCGACTCGATCATCACCACCACCCGCAAGACGTTCGCGCGGTGGATCGAACGCGTCAAGCGCGGCGAGTTCGACCACCCCACCCCCTGAAGGAGCCCCCCATGGACAGCTGGCAGAAGGCCGCACCCGGCGGCGTGGGCGAGGACGCCCTGGAGATCCGCACCGTCAACGGCATGGTCGAGATCCGCGATCCCCGCAACGACGCCGTCGTCGTCCGCACCACCCCGCGCAAGTGGGCCGCCTTCGTCCTCGGCGTCAAGGCCGGCGAGTTCGACCACTTCGTCGCCGACTGACCACCGCCTCCGCCGCCCCTCACCGGCCGCGGGGGCGGCGGAGGGCGAGGGCGCCGCGGGGAAAATGGGCGCGAGGGGGCGGGGCGGGCTTCGATAGGATTGGCAGGCCCACAGTGGAACGTCGCTCTGGCCGGCAGCCCGGGAGGCGGCGCCTGTGCCCGGTTCCCTTCGCCGCCCCAGACCCTGCGCCCGTCACGGCACTCCGGGACAGGGGTGCGTGCGGGAGAAATCGGAGCATCCGAGGATGGCTCGGCACCTGATCACCAGCGCCCTCCCCTATATCAACGGGATCAAGCACCTGGGCAACATGGTCGGGTCCATGCTGCCGGCGGACGTCTACTCGCGGTACCTGCGCCAGCGCGGGCACGAGGTGCTGTACATCTGCGCGACCGACGAGCACGGGACCCCGGCCGAACTGGCCGCGCAGGAGGCCGGGCTGCCGGTGGCGGAGTTCTGTGCCCGGGCGCACGAGCAGCAGAAGGCGGTGTACGACGGCTTCAAGCTGTCGTTCGACTACTTCGGCCGCAGCTCCTCGCCGCAGAACCGGGAGATCACCCAGGAGATCGCCCGCGAGCTGCACGCCAACGGGTTCATCGAGGAGCGGGCGATCCGCCAGGTGTACTCGAACGCGGACGGCCGCTTCCTGCCGGACCGCTACATCGTCGGCACCTGCCCGCACTGCGGCTACGACAAGGCGCGCGGCGACCAGTGCGAGAACTGCACCCGCGTCCTGGACCCGACCGACCTGGTGGAGCCGCGCTCGGCGATCAGCGGCAGCGCGGACCTGGAGGTGCGGGAGACCAAGCACCTGTTCCTGCTCCAGTCGAAGCTGACCGGGCAGGTGGAGGACTGGGTCGCCGCGCACGGCGACGAGTGGCCGGTGCTGGCCTCCTCGATCGCCCGCAAGTGGCTGACCGAGGGCCTCCAGGACCGCGCGATCACCCGTGACCTGGAGTGGGGCGTCCCGGTGCCGGCCGACGTGTGGCCGGAGCTGGCCGCCGCCGGCAAGGTCTTCTACGTCTGGTTCGACGCGCCGATCGAGTACATCGGCGCGACGAAGGAGTGGTCCGACGCCGCCCCGGCCGGCGAGGAGCGGGACTGGAAGTCCTGGTGGTACGAGGCCGACGAGACCGTCCGCTACACCGAGTTCATGGCCAAGGACAACGTCCCGTTCCACACGGTGATGTTCCCGGCCACCATCCTGGGCTCGCGCCGACCGTGGAAGAAGGTCGACTACGTCAAGGCCTTCAACTGGCTGACGTACTACGGCGGGAAGTTCTCCACCAGCCAGAAGCGCGGCATCTTCACGGACGTCGCCCTGGAGCTGCTGCCGGCCGACTACTGGCGCTACTTCCTGATGGCGCACGCGCCCGAGTCGGACGACTCCAGCTTCACCTGGGACCTCTTCGCCTCGGTGGTCAACAAGGACCTCGCCGACACCCTCGGCAACTTCGTCAACCGGGTGCTGTCGTTCAGCCGCAAGCGGTTCGGCGACGACGTGCCGGCCGGTCAGCCGGCCGGCGAGGCGGAGGAGCGGCTGGGCGCGCAGATCGCCGAGCTGCTGGCCGACTACGAGGCGCAGCTGGAGGCGCTCAACTTCCGCAAGGCGGCGCAGAGCCTGCGCACCCTGTGGAGCGCGGGCAACGCGTACCTGGACGAGAAGGCGCCCTGGCTCCAGGTGAAGACCGACCCGGAGGCGGCGGCGCTGACGCTGCGCACGGCGATGAACCTGATCCACCTGTACGCGGTGGTCTCCGAGCCGTTCATCCCGACGGCGGCGCGGGCGATGCGCGAGGCCTTCGCACTGCCGGCCGACGCCCCGGCGCGCACCGCGACCTGGGTGGACGCGGACGCGGCGCGGGCGCTGGACGCGGTGCCGGCCGGGACGCCGTTCACGGTGCCGCCGGTGCTGTTCGCGAAGATCACCGACGAGGACCTGGCCACCTGGGCCGAGCGCTTCGGCGGCGGCGAGTAGGCGGGACCGACGACGGACGGCCGTCCTCCCCGCGCGGGAGGGCGGCCGTCCGTCGGTTTTTCACCCGATCGTGGAATCGCCCCGCCCCCGGCGGATCGGCCAGACTGGCCGTCCCCGACCGATCCGCCAGGGAGGTGCCGACGATGGACGCCGAGGACGAGCCGCCGGCCGACCAGCCGTTGGCCGACTGGTACGCCGAACGGGCGCGCCGCCGCCGGGCCCCGGGGACGCGGGACGCGATCACCCTCGCGCCCGGGCCGCGGCGCGCGGCGCACCTCTTCCAGGACGTGCCCCGGCTGGTGGTCGAGTGGGACGGCCACAGCTGGCAGCCCGTCGCGGTGGCCGAGAACTACGCCGAGGCCTACCCGCTGATCGTCCGCCCCGACCGGGCACCCGGACCGCGGCCGGTGTTCCCGCAGACGGACACGCCCGTCCCACTGCTGCGCAGGGGGACGGGCCGGCACCGGAAGCCGGACCGCTGAGGCGGCCTACAGGGCGTGCCCTAGTGTCCCGAGCCGGCCGCGCGGGCGGTGTGGACGGTGAGGGCGGCGAGGTAGAAGGCGTCGGGGCGGTTGAGGATGCCGGCGGGGGCGTCGCGGTCCAGCAGGGCGTCCAGGGCGGCGCGGTCGTCGGCGTCCAGCAGACCGGCGAACTGCTCGCGGCGGCGGGCGAGCTGGACGTGCAGGAACTCGCGGGTGGCGGGGTCCAGCGGGGCCGGGCGGTCGACCAGGAAGGTCCGGCTGCCGGCGGGGACCAGACCGGCGGCGGCCAGCAGGGCCGGCCAGTCCTCGACCACGGCCACGCTGCCCGGGGCGGACTCCCGCATCGCGGTGAAGGTCTCCTCGTGCGCCGCGTCCAGGCGGGCCTGGAGGCCGGGGCGGCCGAGGCCGAGGTCGCGCGGGAGGTAGCGGGCCGGCAGGCCGCGCTCGGCGACGGCCAGCACGCCGCCCGGGCGCAGCGTGGCGCCCAGCGCGGTCAACGCGGCCTGCTGGTCGCCGAGGTGGTGGATCGCGTTGCCGGACCAGACCAGCTCGGCGCCGCCGAGCGTGCCGAAGTCCTCGGGCAGGTCGGCCCGGTGGGTGCCGACCCGGCCGGCCGACCGGGTGCGGGCGCGCTCCAGCAGGGCGGCGGACTGGTCGACGGCGACGACCTCGGCGTCCGGGAAGCCGTCCGCGAGCAGCCCGGCGATCACGCCGGGGCCGCTGCCCACGTCGAGCACCCGGCGGACCGGGACGCCGTCCAGCAGTCCGCCCAGCCAGCGGGCGGCCGCGGTGACGGCCGGGGCCTGGACCTCGGCCTCGCGCTCCAGGTGGACGGCGAGGGCGTCCCAGTCGAAGTCGGCGTCCTGGCCGTGGCCGTGGTGGGCGTGGCCGTGGGAGTGCTGGTGGGCGTGGGCGTGGGCGTGCTGGGTCATGGGGAACTCCGTCCTCTCGGTGGGTCGACTCAGGCGGCGGCGAGGGCGCGGTCGACGTCCTCGTCCACCAGGTCGTGGTTGAGCGCGAACGCCGCCGCGGCGCCCGCCCCGGCGGCGGTGACCACCTGGGCGCGCGGGTCGGCGACATTGCCCACCGCCCACACCCCGGGCACGCTGGTGCGGCCCGCGCGGTCGGTGGTCACCCAGCCCTGCGGGTCCCGCTCGCAGTCCAGGCCGAACAGCAGGGCGTCCCTGGGCACCAGGTGCGGGAACAGGAACACCGCCTCGCGCGGCACCGCCGTGCCGTCCGCGAGTTCGACGCCGCGCAGCCGGTCGTCCGTGACGACCACCCGCTTGACCTCGCCCTCGACGGTCCGCACGCCCCGGGCGTCGAGCCTGGCCCGGTCGTCGGCGGAGAGGTCCAGGGTGTGCGCGAGGAGCACCACGTCCGCCGACCACTGGCGCAGCAGCAGCGCCTGGTGCACCGCGCCGGGGTGGGTGCCGAGCACGCCGAGCGGGCGGTCGCGGACCTCGTAGCCGTGGCAGTACGGGCAGTGCAGCACGTCGCGGCCCCAGCGTTCGGCCAGGCCGGGCAGTTCCGGCAGGCCGTCGCGCAGTCCGGTGGCGACGACCACCCGGCGGGCCCGCAGCGCCGGGCCGCCGGCCAGGTGGACGTCGAAGGCCGGGGCGTCCGCGAGCGGCACCGGCTCGACGTGGTCCACCCGGGCGTCGAGCAGGTCCACCCCGTACCCCGCCAGTTCGGCGCGGCCGGTCTCCAGCAGCGCGGCCGGGGACATGCCGTCCCGGGAGAGGAAGCCCCCCATCCGCGCGGCCGGGGCGTTGCGCGGCTGTCCGGCGTCCACCACGGCCACCCGGCGGCAGGCCCGGGCCAGCACCAGGGCCGCGTTCAGTCCGGCGGCGCCGCCGCCGACCACCACGACGTCATAGCCGTCGGTGGCGGCGGGGATCTCGGGAACGGTCCCGTTTCGCGTGTCGCTCACGGCGATCACCTCCACCGCCAGGCTGCGCCGACCACCGGACGGCGGGCAACTTTCGTTGCTGTTTCGGCAACACGGGCCCGGGCGGCCGGCCGTTCGCCGGCTCCCGGCGGGGAGACGCGGGGAGACGCGGGGAAACGCCCCTTGCCCTGGAGCGCACTCCAACTCCTAGGGTCGGTGGTCGGATCAGCGACCCGCACACACCAGGGGGACCACCACCATGCGCTACCGCACCCTCGGCGGCACCGGCATCGAGGTCAGCGCCTACTGCCTCGGCACGATGATGTTCGGCGCGATCGGCAACCCCGACCACGACGACTGCGCCCGGATCGTCCACGCCGCCCTCGACGCGGGCGTCAACTTCGTCGACACCGCCGACATGTACTCGGCCGGCGAGTCCGAGGAGATCGTCGGCAAGGCCCTTCAGGCCCGCGGCGACCGCGACGACGTCGTGCTCGCCACCAAGGTCCACTTCCCGATGGGCGAGGGCCGCAACCGCGGCGGCAACTCCCGCCGCTGGATCGTGCACGAGGTCGAGGAGAGCCTGCGCCGGCTGCGCACCGACCGGATCGACCTCTACCAGGTGCACCGGCCCGACCCCGGCACCGACCTGGAGGAGACCCTCGCCGTCCTCGGCGACCTGGTGCGGGCCGGCAAGATCCTCGCCTTCGGCTGCTCGACCTTCCCCGCGCACGAACTGGTCGAGGCCCATCACGTCGCCGAGCGGCGCGGCCTGCCCCGCTTCCGCACCGAGCAGCCGCCGTACTCGCTGCTCGCCCGCGGCGTCGAGCGCGACGTGCTGCCGACCGTGCGGCGGCTCGGCATGGGCGCGCTGACCTGGTCGCCGCTCGCCTCGGGCTTCCTCACCGGCCGCTACCGCAAGGACCGGCCGATCGACCTGACCAGCGGGCGCGCCGCCCTGATGCCGGCCCGCTTCGACCCGGCACTGCCGGTCAACCGGGCCAAGCTGGACGCCGTGGAGGCGCTGACCGCCGTCGCCGAGGACCTCGGCCGCACCCTGCCGGAGCTGGCCGTCGCCTTCCCGCTGGCGCACCCGGCGGTCACCTCGGTGATCATCGGACCGCGTACCCTCGGCCAGCTGGAGGCCGCCCTCAAGGGCGCCGACCTGGTCCTGGACGACGCCGTCCTGGACCGCATCGACGCCGTCGTCCCGCCGGGCACCGACGTCTACCCGCCGGACGGCGCCTGGACGCCCCGCACCCTCACCGACCCGGCCCTGCGCCGCCGCCTCCCCGGCGACCGCCAGGCGGCGGACCACCCGGTGCGGGACTGACGGAGCCTGCCGACCGGGCGCGGAGGGAGGGCGTCCTCGGGTGGGGCGCTCAGCCGCGCAGGAGGTCGACCACCCCGGTGAGGCCCTCCTCCCCGCCGTCCTCGGCCAGCCGCCGCGCCATCAGCCCGAAGTAGGGCGTGAGCAGTTCGGCGCTCACGCCCTGCTCCTCGGCGGTGCGCAGGAACGTCGGCACACCGGCGACCTGCATCGCCAGGTTCGAGACGACGCCCCTGGTGTAGTCCCCGGTCGCCAGTTGCCCGGCGGTGGCCGCGACCGAGCCGGTCATCGCGGTCAGCCAGGAGGAGAGCAGCGGGGCGAAGCCGGCCGGGTCCACCGACTCGGCGCGGACCAGCGCGAAGGCGTGCGCGATGCCCGCGAACATCCCGTACATCGCGCTCAGCAGCGCCACGTCGTGCAGCGCGGCGAAGCCGGCGTCCTCGCCGACGTACCTGGTCCCGGCCGGGACGGCGAGGGCCGCGCGGTGCTCCTCGAACAGCTCGCGCGAGCCGCTGTAGAAGACGTACGGGCCGGCCTCCGGGACGCCGATCATCGGCGGGACGGCCATGATGCCGCCGTCCAGGTAGCGGGCGCCGCGGCCGGTCACCCAGGCCGCCCGGGCGCGGGCCGTGCCGGGGGTGCTGGTGACCAGGTCGACGACGTCCTTGCCGCTGAGGTCGGCCCCGGCCAGCGCCTCCTCGACCGAGGCGTCGTCGAGCAGGCAGACCACCACCAGCCGGTTGGCGGCGACCGCCCCGGCCGCGGTGGCGGCAACGGCGGCGCCCTTCGCGGCGAGCGGTTCGGCCCGGGCGGCGGTGCGGTTCCAGACGGTCAGCGGATGCCCGGCGGCGAGCCAGGCCTCGGCCAGCGCGGCGCCCATCGCGCCGAGGCCGAGCAGGGTGAGCGGGGCGGGCGGGGTCGTCGAGGCGGTCGCGGGAACGGTGTCGGCTGTCGTGTCGGTCATACCGATCAGCCTCGTTCCGGCCCGAGGGGTGATCAAGTACGCACTTCGGAGTGGGTGGTTACCCTGAGGTGAGCGAGCAGGTCGGCGAAGGGGTGGGTGGGGCAGGGCATGGCGACCGTACCGAGGCCCGGCGCGTACGTGTGCGGGATCGACGCCGCGATGGACGTGATCGGCGGCAAGTGGAAGGTGCTGATCCTCTGGGAGCTGGCCGGGCACCCGAACCGTCGCTTCGGCGAGCTGCGCCGCAACGTGCCGGGGATCACCGAGAAGGTGCTGGCCGCCCACCTGCGCGAACTGGAGGCGGACGGCATCGTGCACCGCGAGTCGTACGAGGAGGTGCCGCCGCGGGTCGAGTACTCGCTCACGGCGGCCGGGCTGCGGCTCAACGAGGCGCTGGCCCCGCTGGGCGCCTGGGGGCGCGAGCACGTGCTGGGCGGCCGGCCGCACCCCGTCGGGACGTAGCGGCCGCCCGGCCCGACCGGCCGTCAGGCGATCGAGGCGGACACGATCGCGGCCACCGCGAGGTTGCAGCTGGCGGTCACCCAGACCGCCGGGTGCGGCTCCGGGTCGACCAGGATCGCGCCCAGCTTGCCCGGCGTCAGCACGTCCACCACCCAGAACGCGACGGCCATCAGCACCAGGCCGAGGACGCCGAAGGCGACGGTGGAGGCCAGGCCCTTCCCGAAGTCCTCGTAGGTGTAGAGGATCGCGGTGAAGACGATGCCGCCGATGCCGAGCAGCGCCGAGCTGAGCAGCACGGCCGCGTTGCGGTTGCGCTCCACCCAGATCTGGCGGCCGAGCTTGCCCGGCGTCAGGAGGTCCACCAGGACGATGCCGAGGAGCAGCAGGACCACGCCGACGCCGCCGAAGGCCGCCGCCGCGCCGAGTCCGTTCAGGATGTCGTTCATGGGTGTGTGGCCCCCCGGGTCCGTGTCGCAGGTCGCACGCCGTGGGCCGGGCCGCCCGCGCGCGGGCCCCCTCCCGCGGTCAAGGATCGGCAAAAGATAACCCATTCGTGGCCGGATTCCGAGAGGAACCGGCCCCTCCCGCACCATCCGGGCCACGCGTACCATCGGACGCCATGACCCAGCCGTTGCCCGCCAGTTCCATCCGGATACCGGACATCCCCGGACCGGCCGCCGCAAATCCGGCCGCAAATCCGGCCGCAGACCGGGCCGCACTGCCGGCCGCCGCGGTGCCGGCCGCCGCACTGCCGGCCGCCGCAGCCCCGGGGGCACCCGCCCGCCGCCGCTCCGGCTTCGTCGCCCTGGGCATGGTCGGCACCCTCGCGCTCGCGCTCTCCGGCTGCTCGTCCTCCTCCGGGAAGAACCCGCCGAGCCGCTGCGTCGACCCGGCCACCCTCAAGGTCCTCGACAGCCACTCCTGCACCACCAAGGGCACCACGACCACCGCGGGCCGCTGGTACTACTGCGGCTCCGGCGCCGCCACCGCCACCGGCGGCACCTTCGACAAGGCCGCCACCAAGCGCGGCGGCTTCGGCTGCCCGTCCGGCTCCAGCGGTTCGGGCGGGGGCTGATCCGACGTGCGCCGCCGCACCGTCGAACCCCGCCCCGACTGGCTGGCCACCGTCGAGGGCCAGGGCCTCATCTACGCGATGTGCTCGGACCCGTGCAACCAGGGCGGCCCGCACGCCTACTGGGACGAGTCCTCCTACTACGAGTTCTCGCTGCCCGAGGTGGAGGCGCTGGAGGAGGTGGTCGAGGAACTGCACGAGATGTCGCTGGCCGCCGCCGGCCACGTGGTCCGCACCGGCCGATTCGCCGACTACGGCATCACCGACCCGCGGCTCGTCGCCGCCGTCACCGAGTCCTGGCACCGCCGCGACGAACAGCCCACCCTCTACGGGCGGTTCGACCTCGCCTACGACGGCACCGGCCCGGCGAAGCTGTTCGAGTACAACGCCGACACCCCGACCTCGCTGATCGAGGCGGCGGGACCGCAGTGGTTCTGGATGGAGGAGCGGTTCCCGCACGCCGACCAGTGGAACTCGCTGCACGAGCGGCTGGTCGCCGCCTGGGAGCGGCAGAAGCACCTGCTGCCGCCCGGCCCGGTGCATTTCGCGCACTCGCGCGGCGACACCGAGGGCGAGGACTGGATGACCACCCTCTACCTCCAGGAGTGCGCCGAGCAGGCCGGCCTCGAAACGGTCGGCATCGCCATGGAGGACATCGGCTGGGACGGCCTGTCCGGCCGCTTCGTCGACCTGGAGCACCGCTTCGTCCGCGCCGCGTTCAAGCTCTACCCGTGGGAGTGGCTGGCCACCGACGAGTTCGGCGGGCAGCTGCTGGACGTCGTCGACCACGGCGGCTCCACCGGCTCCACGATGTGGATCGAGCCGGCCTGGAAGATGCTGCTCTCCAACAAGGCCCTGCTGGCCGTCCTCTGGGAGCTGTACCCGGGCCACCCCAACCTGCTGCCCGCCTACCTGGACGGACCGCGCGAACTCGCCGCCCCGGACGGCCCGGGCTACGCCGCCAAGCCGCTGCTCGGCCGCGAGGGCGCGGGCGTGCGCATCGTCGAGCCGGGCGGCCGCGAGACCCGCCTCGCCGACTGGGCCGGCGACCCGGACCGCTACGGCGCCGAGGGCCACTGCTACCAGCAGCTCCACCCCCTGCCCGACTTCGACGGCAACCGCCCCGTCCTCGGCACCTGGGTCGTCGACGGCGAGGCCGCCGGCCTGGGCATCCGCGAGACCGACGACAGCCCCATCACCCACCAGGGCGCCCGCTTCCTGCCCCACCTCATCGTCTGAGCCGCCGAACGGCGCCGGATCCCACCGGACACCACCCGGCCGCCCCGCGCCGGGCCCGGTGGCGGAATGCCGGGCGGGCCGGTGCTGTTTGATTGGCCCATGGCATCTCGTGCACGTGTACGCGCCCCCGAGCTGGTCGGGGCAGGCGGTTGGCTGAACACCGGCGGCAAGGAGCTGACGCTCGCCGACTTCCGGGGCAAGATCACCATCCTGGACTTCTGGAAGTCCTACACAATGTAGGGATCTCCAGAGGGGGCGTACGTGCACCACCACACCCTGTGCGACCTGTACCTTCGGCTGTCCTTGGACCGGGACGGCAAGACGGCGATCGAACGGCAGGAAGCCGACTGCCGCGCATGGGCCGAGCGCAACGGCCTCACGGTCCGCAAGGTCCACATCGACCGGGGCCGCTCCGGCTTCAAGGACGTCGAGCGCAAGGGCTTCGACTCCGCCCTTGCCTCCGTCACGGCGGGCGTCGTCGGGACGCTGATCGTGTGGAAGCTGGACCGGCTGTCCCGCAAGGGCATCGGGCAGGTCGGCAAGGTCCTGGACGACATCGAGAAAGCGGGCGGCCGTCTGGTCTCTGTCGTGGATGGTCTCGACACCTCGAACGACTCGGCCCGCATGGTCGTCGCCATGCTGGCCGAACTCGCCCGGTCCGAGTCGAAGAACCTCGGCACCCGGGTGGCCCACGCGAAGCGGCACCTGCGCCGCCAGGGCCAGTGGATCGGCGGACAGCCTCCGTACGGGCTGCTGGTCGACCCGACCACGAAAAAGCTGACGCACGACCCCGAGACCGCCGTCTACGCCCGGCTGATCGCGGATGACGCGCTGGCCGGCAAGTCCCTCGTGCAGATCGCGCGACTGCTCAACGAGTACGACATCCCCTCGGCCCGGGGTGGCCAGTGGAACGCCGCGAGCATCATGAACCTGGTCAAGGCGCCTGCCTTCGCCGGGCTCATGCCCGAGACCGAATCCGTGGAAGCCGAGGACGGCAGCCGCAAGTTCACCAGCCGGGTGTTCCCCTACCGCGACCCCGAGACGCTGGACACGGTCAGCATCGGCGAGGGGATCATCACGGTCGGCGAGCGCGAGCGGATCATCCGGCAGCTCGAATCCAGGACCCGCGTCCACGCCGGCAAGCGGATGCCGAAGCCGAACGGCACGGCGCTGCTCACCAGCCTGGTGTTCTGCGACGTGCCGGGATGCGGACGCCGGATGCACAAGGTCGGCAACAGCTACCAGTGCATGGCCCGCCGGGCGGGCAACCAGTGCCCCGGCGCCAGCGCCATGGCCGACCGGGTGGACGCCTATGTGTCCGAGCGGTTCCTCTCGCTGCTCCCCGCGCTGGAGCTGGACGACCCTTTGCTGGTGACGATCGCTGACCGGTGGATGAAGCGGACCGATCCCGAAACCTTCGCCAAGCGGGACGCGATCGCCTCCGAAATCACCGATCAGGAAGCCCGGATGGCCGACCTGGAGGACGCACGCTACGTCCGTGGCGAGTTCGACCGCCCCGGGGCAATCGACCGCTACGACCGCCTCGCCGCCCGACTCCAGAGCCGCATCGACGGCCTGCACGCCGATCTCGCCAACATCCCGTTCCCCGCCGTCGACATCACTCCGTTGCTGGACAGCGAGATGCTGTACCCAGCGTGGGAGGCTTCGACGCAGGATGAGAAGCGGGACCGCCTGTCCCTGGCCATAGACGGCGTGTTCATCAGCAAGGGCGAACGAGGGAAGCGCTTCATCCCGGAGCAGCGGGTTCGCATCAAGTGGGCCGCGATCACGGAGTAGCCGCGCTGTGCGGCCCTCTCGGCCCCGCCTGGTCCATTGTGGTCGGGTGGGGCCCTCTCGTGCCCGCTGGCGGCCGTGTGGCGTTCGCCGTCGGCCAGCAGGGGTGACGTGTCTCTGGCCGCCGGCCACGCCCCTTCGTCACTGTGCATCATTCGCCCATGCCCCTACGTCACCAATCGGTGCCCGCAGGGGCGAAAGTGCCCAAACAACCACCCTTTTCCTATTTATCTTTACTCGCGTTATGGGGTTTAGAAAAAAGGGGTCAGTAGGGCACTTTGGCCACTCTGGACGGCAAGGGAGAGGGGGTGACCCCCCGGGCGGGCGCCTCGCCGACCGGTGAGGTGCTGGGCTCCTCGGTCCGTACGGGTCTGGAGGCGTGCACTCGACCCCGGTTCTTCGTTGCGACGCCTGGTCGTGACGTTGGGTCACGGTTGCATGGCGTCTCAGAAACGATGGTTTGTGAGACGCCATCCGGGAGGCGCCGAGGCAGCCGATACCGCGTTCAAAACCCGTCTCAAAAACCACCCGCACCTCCTGGAGTTATGAGACGAGTTGTGAGACGGTTGGGGCATGGCGACGAACACCGGACACCTGATCGGCTACGCCCGAGTCTCCACCGACGACCAGGAGGCGCAGCTTCAGCACGACGCGCTCTCCGCAGCAGGCTGCGCCCGGATCTTCACGGACAAGGCGAGCGGAAAGAACACGGATCGCCCGGAGCTTGCCTCCGTGCTGGACTACCTGCGCCCCGGCGACACGCTCTGCGTGTGGAAGCTGGACCGCTTCGCTCGGTCGCTGATCGACCTGGTGACCATGGTGGACGCGCTATCGGCGCGGGGGATCGGCTTCAAGGTCCTGACAGGGGCGCTCGCCAGCATCGACCCGAACACGCCGGACGGCCGCCTCATGCTCCAAGTGGTGGGCGCGATGGCGGAGTTCGAGCGCAGCTTGATCAAGGATCGCACCCGCGCCGGCCTGGAGGCCGCCAGAGCGCAGGGGCGGACAGGCGGACGACCCAATGTGCTGGACGCTGACAAGCTTGCTGCGGCCCATGCCCGCCGGGCGAAGGGTGAGAGCGTGACCGTGATCGCCAGGGCGCTGGGAGTCAGCCGAGCGACCCTGTATCGGGCGCTCGGCACCGAGTAGGGAGCAGCAAGCGAGAGGGCGCCCAGAGTGGGCGCCCTTTCTCGTTGACGCGCCGGGCTCAACCCCGGTTTGCCTGCCAAGCGTTGAATCCGCCCGGCTGGTCATCCGGCGGGATCAGGTCGCGCAGCTTCGTGATCGTCTCCCGCCCGCCCTTGAGAGGCCGGACGAACACACCGAAGGTGTGCACCGACATGATCCTGACCGCCTGGCCCGAACGCCGGTCGTAGGCCATCTGCCCTGCCTGCGGTTCCCACTGCTCAGCCACGGTCAGCCACCCACCGTGACGCGTCGGTGAAGCTGTAGAAGATCACCGCGTCACCCTCAGGCCCGGTCACGGTGCGGCCAGGAGCATCGCTGTCAGCGACGCCCCAGACATCGACAAGGACTCCACGCTGTGGGGGCATGGGTACAACTCTGTGGCAGGTCTCGGCCCGCCTCTCTGCTGACATGTCGGCTCCACTCACTGTCCGGGTCTGTCCCCCACTGGTATAGCGGCCCGTTCGGGCGAGAACAGTGGCCAAAGCTGGGACATCCTGCCCGGCTCGGCGGTAGCGTCTGAGAACGCCCAAATGTCTCGGGGGAGTCTCTTGAACACTGCCCTTCACCGCGCTATGGGGGACGCCCGGGTGAGCGTCCGACAGTTGGCCACCCGCGTGGGGGTGACACCTAAGACGGTGGAACGATGGCTGACGGATGAGGCCTTGGTCCCTCACGCTCGGAACAGGGTCGACGCGAGCGAAGCGCTAGGGGTGAGTGAAGCGATGCTGTGGCCGAACATCGTACGGACGACCCTGAAGACCGGCCCCGACCGGGAAGTCGTCGCCGTCTACCCCTACCGCTCCGCCTGCACATCGGCAGCGTGGGGGCAGTTGATCAGTGACTCCAGGGATGATCTGTTCTTCGCCGGCTTCACGAACTACTTCCTCTGGCTGGAGCAGCCCAACTTTCTGAACACCCTGCGCGCCAAGGCCGAGGCCGGCTGTCGGGTGCGGTTCCTGCTGGGCGATCCGGACGGCGAGACGACGCGGCAGAGGGAACGGGTCGAGGATGTCGCCCTGACCGTCTCGACCCGTATCCGGATCACTCTGGAGAATCTGGCCAAGATGCGCGACGTAGAGGGTGTGGAGGCCCGCTACAGCGCCGCCGACGACGCCCCCACCCACGTCGGCCTGTCCGTGTTCCGGTTCGACTCACAGGCCCTTGTGACGCCTCACCTGGCCCGGCTCGTCGGGCACGATTCACCGATGATGCACCTCCGCCGACAGCAGGACGGCGGAATGTTCGACCGGTTCACATCCCACGCCGAAGAACTCTGGGAGCGCGGCGTGTCGGTGCCGACGACCTGACGACGACAGCGCAGGCGCCATCGGGCACAGCCACCGCCGAGCTTTAGGCCCTATTGGTGGAGCGTGGGACGGGCATCGTTCCGGCCGTCGCCATCACGAAGGCTCTGCTCGGGTGGGAGGACACCCCGCTACTGGTCGCTCGCGAGATCGTGGAAACCAGCGCCGCCCGCATGCCTGGTCCCTGAACCGAGATACCCGGAAATGCGGACGCCCCTGGTGGGGTTTGATTGGGGCATGGCTTCTCGTGCACGTGTCCGCGCCCCCGAGCTGGTCGGCGCTGGTGGATGGCTCAACACAGGCGGCAAGGAACTCAAGCTTGCCGACCTGCGGGGTAAGTGTGTCGTACTAGACTTCTGGACGTTCTGCTGCATCAACTGCCTGCACGTCCTCGACGAGCTGCGGGAGCTGGAGGAGAAGCACCGGGACACCGTGGTGATCGTCGGCGTGCACTCGCCCAAGTTCGTGCACGAGGCCGACCACCGGGCCGTGGTGGACGCGGTGGAGCGCTACGAGGTGCACCACCCGGTGCTGGACGACCCGGCGCTCGCGACGTGGAAGCAGTACGCCGTGCGGGCCTGGCCGACGCTGGTGGTGATCGACCCGGAGGGGTACGTGGTCGCCCAGCACGCCGGCGAGGGGCACGCCCACGCGATCGCCCGGCTGGTCGAGGAGCTGGAGGCCGAGCACGCGGCGAAGGGCACCCTGCGCCGCGGCGACGGCCCGTACGTGGCGCCCGAGCCGGCCGCCGGGGACCTCAGGTTCCCCGGCAAGGCCGTCCGGCTGCCGAACGGCCACTTCCTGGTGGCCGACTCCGGCCACCACTCGCTGGTCGAGCTGGCGGCCGACGGCGAGACCGTGGTGCGCCGGATCGGCGACGGGGTGCGCGGCCTGGTCGACGGCGACCGCCCCCGGTTCAGCGAGCCGCAGGGCCTCGTGCTGCTGCCGGAGGGCACCGCCGACCACGACGTGGTGGTCGCCGACACCGTCAACCACGCGCTGCGCGGCGTCCGGCTGGCCGACGGCACCGTGACCACCCTGGCCGGCACCGGCCGGCAGTGGTGGCAGGGCTCGGCGACCGAGGGCCCGGCCCGCGAGGTGGACCTCTCCTCGCCGTGGGACGTCGCCTGGTTCGACGGCCGGGTCTGGATCGCGATGGCCGGCGTCCACCAGCTGTGGGCGTACGACCCGGCGGCCGGCACCGTCGGCGTCGCGGCCGGCACCACCAACGAGGGCCTGGTCGACGGGCCCGCCGCCGAGGCCTGGTTCGCCCAGCCGTCCGGCCTGGCCGTCTCGGCGGACGGCGAGCGGCTCTGGGTCGCCGACTCCGAGACCTCGGCGCTGCGCTGGGTTTCACGTGAAACCAAGGCCGTGCACAGCGCCGTCGGCACCGGGCTGTTCGACTTCGGGCACCGGGACGGCGCGGCCGGGCAGGCGCTGCTCCAGCACCCGCTCGGCATCACCGTACTGCCGGACGGCTCGGTGGCCGTCAGCGACACCTACAACCACGCGCTGCGCCGCTACGACCCGGCGAGCGAGGAGGTCAGCACGCTGGCCACCGACCTGCGCGAGCCGTCCGGCGCGGTGCTGGTGGACGGCGACATCGTGGTGGTCGAGTCCGCCCGGCACCGGCTGACCCGGCTGCGGCTGCCCGAGGAGGCGGTCCGGGTGGACGCGGTGGCGCACCGCACCCAGCGGGCCGCCACCGAGGTCGCGCCGGGCGCGCTGCGGCTGGACGTGGTCTTCCAGGCACCCACCGGCCAGAAGCTGGACGAGCGCTACGGCCCGTCCACCCGGCTGCTGGTCAGCGCCACCCCGCCCGAGCTGCTGGTCTCCGGCGCGGGCGCGGACAGCGCGCTCTCCCGCGAACTGGTGCTCTCCGACACGGTGGCCGAGGGCGTGCTGCACGTCTCGGCGATGGCGGCGTCCTGCGACGACGACCCGGCGGTCGAGTACCCGGCCTGCCACGTCCACCAGCAGGACTGGGGCGTGCCGGTGCGGCTCACCGCCGACGGCGCGCGCCGGCTGCCGCTGGTGCTGGCGGGCCTGGAGTAGCCGGCCTGGAATAGCCGGTCCTGAGGGGCCGGTCCTGAGGGGCCGGCCGGCATTCGCCGGTGCGGAGGGGCCGGCCCCTCCGCACCGGGCGGGGGCTCAGCCCTCCAGGAACGCCTTGATCGCGCTCGCCAGCAGGTACGGGTCCTCCGCGCCGCACAGCTCGCGCGCCGAGTGCATGGAGAGCGCGGCGATGCCGCAGTCCACGGTCTGGATGCCGAGGCGGGCCGCGGTGATCGGGCCGATCGTCGTCCCGCAGGGCATGGCGTTGTTGGAGACGAAGGTCTGCCACGGCACGCCGGCCTTCTCGCAGGCCGCCGCGAAGACCGCCCGGCCGACGCCGTCGGTGGCGTACCGGTTGTTGACGTTGACCTTGAGGATCGGGCCGCCGTTGGGCAGCGGGTGGTGGCCCGGCTCGTGCCGCTCGCTGTAGTTCGGGTGGACGGCGTGGCCCATGTCGGAGGAGAGGCAGACGGTGCCGGCCAGCGCCCGGGCCCGGTCCTCCAGGCCGCCGCCGCGCGCGTACACGCTGCGCTCCAGGACGTTGCCGAGCAGCGGGCTCTGTGCGCCGGTGTCCGACTCGCTGCCGGTCTCCTCGTGGTCGAAGGCGGCCAGCACCGGGATGTACGGCAGCGCCGCGCCGTCCGTCTCGGCGGCGGCGGCCACCGCGGCCAGCGCGGCGGTGGCGGCGTGCACCGAGAGCAGGTTGTCCAGCCGGGGCCCGGCCAGCAGCTCGCGGTCCCGGCCCAGGTACGAGGCGGGCTGGACGTCGTGGGTCATGAGGTCCCAGCCGGTCACCTCGGCCGCGTCGACCCCCGCCCGCTGGGCGACGTAGCCGATCAGCGAGCCCTCGTCGACCGGGCCGAGGCCCCAGATCGGCGTGAGGTGACGCTGCTTGTCCAGCTTCATGCCGTCGTTGACCTGGCGGTCCAGGTGGATCGCCAGCTGCGGCACCCGCAGCAGCGGCTCGTCGAGCTGGACCAGCCGGCGGCTGCCGTCGCGCAGGGTGAGCCGGCCGGAGAGGCCGAGGTCCCGGTCGAGCCAGGTGTTGAGCGGCACCCCGCCGTAGATCTCCACCGCGACCTGCCGCCAGCCCGCCGATCCGGTGTCGGGGATCGGCTTCACCCGCAGGTTGGGTGAGTCGGTATGGGTCCCGACCACGCGGAACGGTGTCTCCGGCCCCGCGCCGGCCGGCACGAACCAGGCGATCAGCGCGCCGCCGCGGACGACGTACCGGCCGCCGGCCACGCCGTCCCAGGAGTCCGTTTCCAGCACCTGCCGGAAGCCGGCTTTCTCCAGACGCTCGGCCGCGCTCGCGACCGCGTGGTAGGGCGACGGCGAGGTGCCGAGGAAGGCGATCAGGTCATCGGTGTGCGTCCGGTCGAAGAAGGCCTGGCGGGCGGCGGTCGACATGCTGCTCCTGGGTCGAGGGAGGGCCGAGGCCGAAATGGGGGATCGGCTTCGCACCTTGAGCATATGCCCGTACACGGACATGACACTCGGAGCATCCCAACGGATGCAGAACACAGACAGAAACGTGAACTGACGCCCCCTCGACAAGCGGTACGGGCCCCGCTCCGGGTGCGCCGAAGGGCCCGGTCGGGGGGACCGGGCCCTTCGGCGTGAGGGTGGGGTGGGGTCAGGCGGGTGGCGCGGGCGGCGTCAGAACGCCTCCTCCGCCAGCTCCATGATCTCGTTGTCGACGCCCTCGGCGATCAGGCGCTGCGGGGCGACGGTCGGCAGCACGTTCCGGGCGAAGAAGCGGGCGGCCGCGACCTTGCCCTGGTAGAACGGCACGTCCTTCTCGGAGGCGCCGGCCTCCAGCTTGGCCAGGGCCACCGCGGCCTGGCGCAGCAGCAGCCAGCCGACCACGACGTCGCCGGAGACCATCAGCAGGCGGGTGGTGTTGAGGCCCACCTTGTACATGTTCTTGACGTCCTGCTCGACCGAGGAGAGGTCGGCGAGCAGCTTGCCGACGATGGCCTCCAGGTCGCCGGCGGCCTTGGCGAGCAGCTCGCGCTCGGCGGCCAGGGCGTCGCCGCCCTCGGCGGAGCCGAGGAACTTCTGGATCTGCTCGGACAGCGCGGTGAGCGCCTGGCCGCCGTCCTTGACGATCTTGCGGAAGAAGAAGTCCTGGCCCTGGATGGCCGTGGTGCCCTCGTAGAGGGTGTCGATCTTGGCGTCCCGGATGTACTGCTCGATCGGGTACTCCTGGAGGTACCCGGAGCCGCCGAAGGTCTGCAGGGACTGGGCGAGCTGCTCGTAGGACTTCTCCGAGCCGTAGCCCTTGACGATCGGCAGCAGCAGGTCGTTCAGGCGCTCGGCGGCCTCGTCGTGCTCGCCGCGCAGCTTGGCGGCCGCCATGTCGTCCTGGACGGAGGCGGTGAACAGCACCAGGGCGCGCATGCCCTCGGCGTACGCCTTCTGGGTCAGCAGCGAACGGCGCACGTCCGGGTGGTGGGTGATGGTGACGCGCGGGGCGGTCTTGTCCAGGAACTGCGAGATGTCGGCGCCCTGCACGCGCTCCTTGGCGTACTCCAGCGCGTTCAGGTAGCCGGTGGAGAGGGTGGCGATGGCCTTCGTGCCGACCATCATCCGGGCGAACTCGATGATCTTGAACATCTGGCGGATGCCGTCGACCTTCTCGCCGAGCAGCCAGCCCTTGGCCGGGTGCTTGGCGCCGAAGGTCATCTCGCAGGTGTTCGAGGCCTTCAGGCCCATCTTGTGCTCGACGTTGGTGGCGTAGACGCCGTTGCGCTCACCCAGCTCGCCGGTCTCCCAGTCGAAGTCGAACTTGGGGACGACGAACAGGCCCAGGCCCTTGGTACCGGGCTTGCCGCCCTCGGGACGGGCCAGCACCAGGTGGACGATGTTCTCGGACATGTCGTGCTCGCCCGAGGTGATGAAGCGCTTGACGCCCTCGATGTGCCAGGAGCCGTCCTCCTGCCGGACGGCCTTGGTGCGGCCGGCGCCCACGTCCGAGCCGGCGTCCGGCTCGGTGAGGACCATGGTGGAGCCCCACAGCCGGTCGGTCATCCGCTTGGCGATCTCCAGCTGGGCCTCGGTGCCCTCCTCGGCGATGACGCCGGCGAAGGCCGGGCCGGAGGAGTACATCCAGATGGCCGGGTTGGAGCCGAGGATCTGCTCCGCGAAGGCCCAGATCAGCGAGTTCGGGGTGACCTGGCCGCCGATCGACTCCGGGATGCCCAGGCGCCACCACTCGGCGTCCATGAAGGTCTGGTAGCTCTTCTTGAAGGCCGCCGGGACGGGCGCGGTGCTGGTCTCCGGGTCGAAGACCGGGGGGTTGCGGTCGGTGCCGGTGAAGGACGCCGCGAGATCGTTCTCGGCGAGGCGCGAGATCTCGCTCAGGATGTTCTTCGCGGTCTCGACGTCCATCTCCGCGAACGGTCCGGTGCCGTACACCTGCTCGCGGCCGAACACCTCGAAGAGGTTGAACTCCACGTCCCGCAGGTTGGACTTGTAGTGACCCATGGCCGTTATCTCCGGTTCGTCGCTTCCGGGACATCTCCGCGTTCGGGCGCCCGTACCCACCAGTAGGCCTCATGATGCTACCCAGCGGTAACTTGTTTCAAGCCCCCGCCCGGGAATCCTCCGCGGATCAGCATATGAACGTGGTCACGTCCCACAAGCCGGGACGGTTCGCTCTTGTCAGGATCGACGCCCGCGCGGGGACCCGCGCTCCCGATAGCCTGTCCGTGTGTACGGCTATGACCAGAACGCGTACCCGGGCGATCCCTACCAGCAGGCGGGGCCGCAGCCGGGCATGAACGGCATGCCCGGCCCGGGCCCGTACGGCGAGCAGCCGCCGAACGCCCAGCAGTCCCTCTACCCGGAGCCGTCGCCGCCGTCCCTGGCGGACGCGGTCCGCGCCTTCACCACCGGCTCGATGGCGGTGGAAGACTTCCAGGCCATCTTCATCACCTCCAAGGTGCACTGCCCGCGCGGCGAGCGGCCCGGCTTCCTGGCCCTGCACAACACGCCGACGCCGGTCATCCCGATGTTCAGCTCGTTGAAGGAGCTGCGCCGCTACGCCGGCAAGGACTCCAAGCACTTCACCGTCACCGGCGCCGAGGTCCTCGACCTGCTGCCGACCGGCTACGGCTTCGCGCTGGACATGGAGGGCGAGCACCGGATGGTGTTCGACGCCAAGGCGGTCGAGCAGATGGTCGACTTCACCATGCGCCGGATGTACGGCTGACGGACGATGGACGGGGGCCCGCCCGCCCCCGGCCGGGCGGCCGTCCCGCATCTATTTAGTTCAACATTCAACTTGCTTCTTGTTGAGCATTGAACTAACCTCGTGCACACAGGCCAGAGGAACACCCACCGAAGGAGGCCGACATGCCCGCCGTGACCGTCGAAAACCCGCTGACCCTCCCGCGCGTCGCCACCCCCGACCCCACCGTCACGAGCGCCCGGCCGGTCCTCACCGTGGCCACCGCCCCCGAGGGCTTCGAGGGCGAGGGCTTCCCGGTCCGCCGCGCCTTCGCCAAGATCAACACCAAGTATCTCGACCCGTTCATCATGATGGACCAGATGGGCGAGGTGGACTACGCGGCCGGCGAGCCCAAGGGAACCCCCTGGCACCCGCACCGCGGCTTCGAGACCGTCACCTACATCATCGACGGCACGTTCATCCACCAGGACTCCCACGGCGGCGGCGGCACCATCACCGACGGCGACACCCAGTGGATGACGGCCGGCTCCGGCCTGCTGCACATCGAGAGCCCGCCGGAGTCGCTGGTGAAGTCCGGCGGCCTCTTCCACGGCCTCCAGCTCTGGGTGAACCTGCCCGCCTCGGACAAGATGATCGCCCCCAAGTACCAGGACATCCGCGGCGGCAGCGTCAAGCTGCTCAGCACCGAGGACGGCGGCGCGCTGCTGCGCGTCATCGCCGGCGAGGTCGACGGCCACCAGGGCCCCGGCACCACCTTCACCCCGATCACCATGATCCACGCCTCGGTCAGCCCCGGCGCCCAGATCACCCTCCCCTGGCGCCCCGACTTCAACGCCCTCGCCTACGGCCTCGCCGGCAACGGCTCGGCCGGCACCGACCACCGCCCCTTCCACCGCGGCCAGGCCGTCCTCTTCGGCGACGGCGACTCGATCACCATCCGCGCCGACGAGAAGCAGGAGTCCCGCGACAACAACTTCGAGGTCGTCCTCCTCGGCGGCCTCCCCATCCGCGAGCCCGTCGCCCACTACGGCCCGTTCGTCATGAACAGCCACCGCGAACTCCAGCAGGCCATGGCCGACTTCCAGGCCGGCCGCCTCGGCACCATCCCCGCCGACGCCCGCTGACGGCCCGCTGCCCCACCGCCGGCCGTGCGAGCCCCCTCCCCGGGACGCTCGCACGGCCGGCGCACGGCTGTTCAGAGCCGCGCGTAGAGGGCCGAGGCGTCGTCGTGGGGTTTGCCGCGGGGCCAGCGTTCGCAGGAGGCGTCCGACCGTTCGGCCGCCCTCACCTGGGCGATCAGTTCGGCCGGGCCGGACTCCGCGAGCAGTCGTAGCGCGTCGCCCCAGCTGCCCAGGCCGAAGCGGTCGGTGAAGCGGGCGGCGCCGTCCGACAGGGCGGCCACCGCGCGCAGGCCGGCCAGGGGGACGAAGCCGGTTTCGGCGTGCGCGGCCGCCCGCGGGGTGGCGGCGGCGATCCGCGGGCCGCGGCCGGAGTTGCGGGCGGCCCGGACGGCCAGCGCGTACTCCAGGTGCAGCGCGGCGCGCTCGGCGGTGCCGGGCACCGTCGACCAGACCTGCCGGCGCAGTTCCTCCCCGCCCGGGAAGCGCTGGGTGTCGCCGATCACCCGGGGCGGGCCGGCGGCCGGCTCCAGCACCAGCAGCGAGTCGCCGAGCACCAGGTACTCCAGCGCGGACCCGTGCCGGCGGGCCGCCACCACCATCGCGGCCGGGGTGTCGGGGTGGGCGAGGTCGCAGCGCCCGCCGTGCAGGGCGGCGGTCTCGGCGATCGCGTCGGCCAGGCACTCGGCGACCGAGCGGTCCGCGCGGTCGGTGAGCCTGGCGAGCAGGTGCACCCCGAGTCTGCGGACGTACCAGGCGGTGCCGTGGCGGCAGCCGGACTCCAGGCCGGACGGCGAGCTCGAACCGTCGAGCAGCACCAGCGCCTCCGAGGTGGCCGCCGCGAAGTCCTCGCTCTCGCGGTCCGGCCGCCGCGCTTCCCCTGCGAGCTGTACCTGCATCCCGACAGTGTGCGCGCCGGGTGCGCCGCAGGCCCAGCCCCGTGCACGCGCCGCGCGCCGCTCCCGGTGGCAGCCCGGTGGATCCGGCCATACCGTCGGACCACGGGCGGGGATGCCGGCCGAGGTGAGGAGCGACGGATGTTCTGGCAGTTCATCGTGGTGTTGGCCGCCGCGCTAGGCTTCCCGACCGCCGCGCTGCTCTTCCTCATCGGCGGGCCCCGCTTCCCCGACGAGCGGCGCGAGGGCCGCTAGCGGGTCAGCGCGCCGACAGCGCCCAGGCGGTGTCGCGGCCCAGCAGGGCGAGCGCGCGCTCGAACGGCCCGGCGGACTCCCGGGCGGTCAGTACGGCGGCGAAGGCCCGTCCCGGCGCCCGGTCCGCCGGGGCGGCCGGTACCGCGCCGGCCAGCGCGAGCAGTTCCCCGGCGAGCACCGGATCGTCCTCCACGGCGGCCGTCAGCCGGGTCGGCGAGCCCAGGGTGACCGCCACGTCCCAGGCGTGCACCAGGGTGTCCAGCAGGTGGAAGCCGACCGCCCGGTCGAACGGGATCGGCCCGCCGTCGCGGATCTCCGGCAGCCGGAGCGGGGCCGGGTGCGGGGCGGCGGCGGCGAGGGCGAAGGCGGCGGTCAGCCGCGCGGCCGAGTGCCGGAACGCGCCGGCCGGATCGCCGTGCACCGGGACGTCGCGCCAGAGCGCGAGATCGGGGCCGGCGCCGCCGGCGGCCGCGGCGAAGCCACGGTGCTGTCCGACCACGTGCTCCAGCAGCCGCCGCAGCGACCAGTCGGCGCAAGGCGTCGGCAGCACCAGTTGCTCCGGCTGCACGGCGTCCACCACGGAGGCGGCCAACTCCAGGGCGCGGGCGTGCAGTTCGAGCAGCCTCACGCCGAACCCACAGCCGAACCCGCACCCGAACCCAGAGCCGAACCGGCCCCGGCCCCGGCGGACAGGAAGCCGATCACGTTGTCGATCACGGTCGGCTCGGTGAGGATCCGCCGGTGCCCCAGCCCCCGGGTGGCCAGCAGTTCCAGCCGCTCCCCGTACGCGGCCCGCAGCAGGCGGGCCTGGTCGAACGGGACGACGTCGTCGTCCTCGTCGTGCGCCACCAGGATCGGCAGGGCGATCGCCCCGGGGTCGCGGGTGGCGTCGAAGTGCGCCCGCACGTCGGCGATCCCGGGGAACATCGCACCGCCCTCCACCCTGCGCCGCAACTCCCGCTCCACGGTGGCGTTCAGGCCGAGCGCGGCGCAGAACCCGGCGGGCAGCCAGGAGACCTCGCCGACCCCGGCCACGGCGGCCAGCCGGCCGGCCCGCAGCCCCTCGCGCAGCGCCAGGAAGGCCGCGTTGACGCCCAGCGAGTGGGCGATCACCGCCTCGAACGGGCCGTATTCCTCCTGCAACCGCAGCGCGATGTCACGGTGGTCCAGCACGGTGGCGGTCCGGCCGCCGGAGTCGCCGTGCCCGGGGGCGTCGTAGCCGACGGCGGTGAGGCCGAGAGCGCGCAGCCGGGGCACGAAGTCCGCGAAGCGGGAGGCCCGGGACTGCCAGCCGTGCATCAGCAGGACGGGCCGGTCGCCGTCGCCCCAGCGCTGGACGACCACCCGCTCGCCGCGGTGGCGCAGCGTCCGGGTGGCGGCGCGGTCGTGCACCGCGCGTTCGCGGGTGCGGACGCGGCCGCGCCGCAGGGGGTGGCGGTAGAGCTCGAACGCGGCCCGGCCGGCGAGGCCGGGGGCGGCCAGCGAGGCGGCGTTCAGGGTGGTGCGGATCAGTGCGACGGCCGGGTCCATGCGGAACTCCCTGTGGATGCCGAGGGGCAAGAGCCGAACTGGGCACGATATTAGCACGACCGTTCGTGCTTTTTTCTGGACGGCCGGCCGCCCCGCTACGCTGGCGGTGCGGCACGGACAGAGGCCGGAGAACTGGGGTGAACGGTGGCCGGATCGAGCACGAACGCGTCCACGGACGGACGGGTCCTGCGCGGCGAGGAGACCCGCCGGACGGTCCTGCGCCGGGCCGTGGAGATCGCCTCCGTCGAGGGCCTGGACGCCCTGTCGATCGGCCGGCTCGCCACCGACCTCGGGCTCAGCAAGAGCGGGGTCTTCGCCGGCTTCGGCTCCAAGGAGGAACTCCAGCTCGCCACGATCCGGGCCGCCCGGCGGATCTTCTCCGACGCGGTGCTCGACCCGATCGCCGCCGAGCCCCCCGGGCTGCGCCGGATCCGCCTGCTCTGCGAGGCCTGGCTGGCCTACTCGCGCGCCCGGGTCTTCCCCGGCGGCTGCTTCTTCTACGAGGTCAACGCCGAGTACGACGCCCGCCCCGGCCCGCTGCGCGACGCCCTCGCGGCCAACTGGCGGGAGTGGCACGCCACCGTCCTCGGCCTGGTGAACGAGGCCCGCGACACCGGCGAACTGCGCGCCGACGCCGACCCGGAGGACATCGCGTTCACCCTGATCGCCCTGCTGGAGAACGCCAACCCGCAGGCCCTGCTGTTCGACGACGACACCCCGTACGAGCGCGCCCACCGCGCCGCGCTGCGCCGGCTGCGCACGGACGCCGCCGACCCGGACACCCCCGCGCTGCGGGCGGACTGAGCCGCCGCGCTCAGGCGGTGTCCAGCACCCGTTCCAGGACCGCCGCCCGGGCGAGCAGCCGCTCGTCCGCCCCGGCCTCGCCGATCACCTGGAGGCCCAGCGGCAGGCCCCGCTCCGTCACCCCGGCGGGCAGGCTCAGCGCGGGCAGCCCGGCGCAGCTCCACGGCAGCGACATCACGGCGCTGCCGGTGCCGTCCAGCCCGAGCGGGGCCGGGCCGGTCGCCGAGGGGGCCAGCAGCAGGTCCACCCCGGCCCTCCGGCGCTGCTCGAAGAGCCGGGCGCGGAAGTCCGCCCGGAAGTCCAACGCCGCCCGGTAGACGGCCGGTTGGACGCCCCGGCCGTGCCGGATGCCCGCCACCGTCTCCGGCCGGTAGAGGCCGCCGAAGCGGTCGAACCACTCGGCGTGGGAGGCCGCCATCTCGAACCGGTTGATCGTCTGCAGCTGCCGCTCCAGCTCGGCGAAGTCCGGCAGCAGATCGAGCTGGCGCACCATCAGTCCACGAGTGGACAGCAGCTCCAGCTGTCGCCGGAAGGCCCGCACCGCCTCCGGGCGGGCCCGCTCCAGATAGGGGCCGACCGGGACGCCGAGCACCGGCACGTCGTCGTCCCCGACACCTCCCCGGCCGCCCCGGTCGCCCCGGTCGTCCCAGTCGTCGCAGAGCAGCGGGGCGGCCAGCGCGACGCCCGCCAGGTCGGCGGTGAACAGGCCCAGGGTGTCCAGGCTCGGCGCGTTCGGGATCACCCCCGCCATCGGGATCCGCCCGTGCGTCGGCCGGAAGCCCACCACCCCGCAGTAGGCCGCCGGGCGGACCACCGAGCCGACCGTCTGGGTGCCGATCGCCAGCGGCACCAGCCCGGCCGCGACCGCCGCCGCCGAACCGCTGCTGGAGCCGCCCGGGGTGTGGCCCGGATGGTGCGGATTGCGGGTCGGGCCTGGGGCACCGCCCGCGAACTCGGCGGTCACCGTCTTGCCCGCGACCAGCGCGCCGGCCGCCCGCAGCCGGTCCACCACGGCGGCCTGCGGCCCGCCCAGCACGCCCGGCGGCAGCGCGGAACCGGCGTGCGTGGGCAGGCCGTCCACGTGCACGATGTCCTTGACCCCCACGGCCACCCCGTACAGCGGCGGCGCCTGCGCCGGGTCGGGGTGGCGGGCGGTGAGCGCCCGCGCCTCGGCGTGCAGCCGGTCGGTGCGGCCGGGCTCCGGCACGAAGGCGTGGATCAGCGGGTCCACCCGGTCGATCCGGGCGCAGAGCCGGTCGACGTGGATGGCCAGGGCGGGTACGCCCGCGCGCAGCGCGGCGGCCTCACGGGTCAACGACCGCGGCCGGACCAGGAATTCCTCCATGACGACCACGTTAGCCCCGGCCCCGGGGCGGGCGTTCACCGCACCACCGGTGGCGCGTTCACCCCGTCGGCCAGGCCGTCTCCCGCTGCTCGCCGGGCGGGCGCGGCCGGTGCTCGTCGGCCAGCCAGGGGGCCTCGCGCAGCAGGTAGGCGCCGCAGGTGTGGCAGCAGAGTTCGGGGGTGCGGCCCCAGTCGACCGCCTCCCGGGAGGGCGCCTCGGCGTCCAGTTCCCGCCCGCACATCGCGACGCTCCCGCCGCCGCGGACCAGGTGCCACAGCCGGACCCCGGCACAGGCCCCGCCGGGGGCGTACTCGGCACGCATCCGGTGCATCATTCCCCCATCGTCCGGCGGCCCGCCGCCCCCGGCAAGCGGAGGCCGGGGGCGGGGGCAGCTCAGACCAGCGAGCCCCACAGCCGCAGCCGGGCGATCCCGCCGTCCGGGAAGACGTCCAGCCGGACGTGGGTGGCCGGGCGCGGCGCGTCGAGCACCAGGCGGTGCACGGCGTCCGGCTGCAACCGGACGCGCGGCACCAGTTCGAACCACTCCCCGGGGTCCGCGCCGCGCGCGTCCCGGCCGTCCCGACCCGACAGCGCCGCCCAGCCGGGCGCGTTGCCGACGTAGTGGCCGGTGTCGATCTCCACCGCGCGGACCGCGCCCCGCCCGGCCAGCCGCAGCCGGACCCAGTCGTGGCCCGCGTCCCGGCGCCGGCGGTTCTCCCAACCCTCGCCCATCGACCGGGACTTGCCGGGCAGGACGAGACCGATCGGGGCGGAGTAGAAGCGGTCCGAGGCGTCCTCGACGGCGCCGCCGTTCTCGGCCGCGGCCAGGTCGAAGGTGCCGAGCGCGGCCAGCCAGACGGGGTCGGGCCTGGCCTCGCCGTGCACCCGGAAGCGCGCGATGCCGCCGTCGGGGTACTGGCTGAGCCGCAGATGGGTGACGCGGCGGCGGTCGGCGACCGCGAAGCCGTTGGCGGTGTGGCCGCGCACCGGGGAGCGGGGGACCAGCGGGTGCCAGGCGGCGCCTGCGGCCAGCAGTTCCTCCGGGCCCGGCGTGCCGGGGAGTTCGGCGCCCTCGACGGCGATCAGCCGGGGGTGGTTGCCCCGGAAGTGCGCGGTGTCGACGACGACGCCGTGCACCACGCCCGGCACGCCCAGCCGGACCAGGGCCCAGTCGTGGTCGTCGTCGGCCGGGTGCGGGTGCTCGGCATCGGCGCCGCGCCGCCGCCTGGTCTCCCAACCGTCCATGAGCTGGCCCTTGTTGCCGAAGGTGTGCGGGCGGAAATCGGCCGGCCGCGGCAGCAGCAGGTTCTCCCGTTCGGCGAACAGTTCGTCGTTGGCGGCGATCACGGCGCCGCCGAGACGGCGGTCGGCGAGGTCGACCAGGGCGGTGAACGGGAACGCGGCGGCGCGGTAGTCGGCGTACGGGTCGCCGCCACCGTACGGCGGGGCGGCGGCATCGGACAACTGGCCGGGATCCGGGCTGGAGTTCGCGTCGGCGGTCATGCCTCCACCCTCGCGCCGGGCCGCCTCCCGGGTCCATCACCGGGACCCGGGAAGCTCCTCACCGACCCGGCCAGACCCGGCCCGCCCCGGGGCGTCGGCGATGCTTTTCGGCCACCCCCGCGCGGAGCCCGGCGCACCCCCTCGGTAGGGTGCCGCTCCTGCGACACCGCCGGTGATCATCATCGGCCGTCAAGTCGCCATATTTCGGACACACTTCACCAAAGAACGCTGGAGCCACGATCGTGCGCACTTCCCGTCTCCTGGCCGCGTCCACGCTGCTCGCGCTCACCCTCGGCGCGACGGCCGGCACGGCCACCGCCGGCGCCGTCGCCGTGCCGCCCACCCCGACGGCCACCGACACCGCAACCGGTGCGCCCACCCCCACGGCGACCCCGAGCACCACGGCCACCCCCTCGGCCACCCCCTCGGCGAGCGCCTCACCGAGCGCCTCGCCGAGCGCCACCGCCACGCCCTCGGCGACCCCGACGCACCGGCCCACGGTGCCGCCGACCCTGGTCCCGACCACCTCGCCGGGCTTCAACTGCTCGGGCGGCGTGGCCGGGGGCGAGGAGTGGCTGAAGGTCACCGGCACCGGGCTGTGGAACACCACCCTCGCCCCCGGCGCGACCGAGGAGGCCTCCGTGACCTGGGAGAACCTCAGCGGGGTCGAGCTGACGCAGTTCCACACCTACTTCTACCTGACCCCGTTCGATCGCGAGGACGGCGTCGAAAGCCACGCGTGGGACAAGGACTTCGTCACCGTCCAGTTCCACGCGCCCGGCCAGGACTGGAAGTCCGTCCAGCTGAACAACTTCTCCGTCGACACCGGCACCTTCCGCCTCGGCAAGGGCGAGAAGCTCACCCTCCGGTTCCGCATCACCCCCACCGCCAAGGCACCGCTCGCCAAGTACTCGGGCAACTTCGGCGGCGGCGACACGGCCATGGACAACGCCGTGCTGCCCCACCCGGCCAAGCCCGACCCGAAGGGCTGCACGCAGTACATCAACTTCTACGAGGGCGAGTTCAAGCTGACCAAGGCCGGTGCCGCCGGCACCCCGTCCGCCGCCGCCAAGCCCTCCACCCCGGCCTCCGCCAAGCCGGCCGCCGCGGCCTCGCCGTCCGCGGCGCGCGGACCGCACCTGGCCGAGACCGGCTCCGACTCCTCCACGCTGCCGATCGCCCTCACCGGCGCGGCGGTGCTCGCGGCCGGTGCCGGGACGCTCCTCGTGCTGCGCCGCCGCAAGGCTGGATCGCCCAACTGACCGGCGGCCGAAAAGAAATACGAGGATCGCGTACAACCGACCGCACCCCTCACACGTCACCTCAACGTAGTCGTCACCACTAGTCGTCACCATCGAACGCCGGAGCCGTGATCGTGCGCACCTCCCGACTGACCGCCACCGCCGCCCTGCTCGTCCTGACCACCGGGATGACCGTGGCAGGCACCACCGGCGCCTTCGCCGCGGACCCGACCTCCAGCCCGTCGGCCACCGCCGAGGCCGAGCCGACCGCCGCCCCGTCGGCCACCGCCGAGGCGACCGGAACCCCGTCCGCGACCACCGAGCCGTCCCCGACCGCCGAGCCGACGGCCACCGGCACGCCCACCCCGACCGCCACCCCCTCGGCCACGGCGACCCTGCCCGAGGGCTGCACGTCCCAACGCGACGTCAAGATGCCGGTGCAGGTCAGCCCGGCCGACTTCAGGATCGTCAAGGACGGCACGGCGCAGGAGATCGCGATCTCCTTCCAGAACACCAGCTCGACCACGCTGACGGACTTCAAGCTCACCTACCGGATCGACTCGGTCAAGAGCCTCTGGCGGCCCAAGTCCGAGGTGAAGGTCCAGAACGGCGAGTGGAAGCCGGCCAACGCGACCGCCGACCACGGCTCGGTGGCCCTCGGCACCTTCCAGGTCAAGCCGAACGAGACGATCACCACGAGGATCCGGCTCACCGTCGAGGACTCGCCGTGGCAGGAGTTCTACCTCGACCTCAACGGCGCCTCCGAGGTGCTCCCGTACGGGGTGGGCCCGGAGAACGTCAAGTACACCTGCAACCGGCTGACCGGCTCGTACTCGTCCAGCATCAAGGCCGTCGACAAGCCCACCGCGTCCCCCTCGGCCACCACCGCGCCGAGCTCCACCGCGACCAAGGCGCCGACGGCCACCACCGCCCCGAGCACCACCGCGACCGCGAGCACCACCGCGAGCGCCACCGCCACCGCCACCGCGAGCACCTCGCCCTCCCCGAGCGCCACCCGGCCGGCCGGCACCACCGGCGGCTCGAACGGCACCGGCGCGAACGGCACCCACCTCGCCAACACCGGTGCGAACGGCTCCACCGTGCCGCTCGCCATCACCGGCGGCGTCGCCGTCCTGCTCGGCGCCGGCGCCCTGCTGATCGCCCGCCGCCGCAAGGCCGCCCGTAGCTGACCCTCCGCTCCACCCGCCCGTCCCGCCCGCGCGCACCGCCGCCCGGGCGGGACGTCGCGTTTCCGCCACGCCACGACGCGCCACGCCGCGCCACGACGCGAGGGCGCGTCCGACGGCCCGAACGGCCGGACCGCGCTACGAGGCCCGGCGCAGCAGGGCGTCGTCCTGCCACTTGAGGATCTTGTCGAAGCTGACGATCGCGCCGCGCAGCGGATGGTTGCGCAGCTGGACGTGGTCGGTGAGCGCGTGGATGAGGAAGAGGCCGCGGCCGGACTCGGCGGTGAGGTCGGGCAGGGCGTCGAGGTCCAGCGGCCGCAGGGAGGGCAGCGGCGCCGGGTCGGCGGCCGGCGGCAGGACGTGGGTGTCGTACGGGCGGCCGTCGCGGCGCGGGCGGCGCCCGGCGGGCAGCGGTCCGGGGACGGTGGGGCGGCCGCGCCGGGAGCGGGGGCGGGGCTGCGCCCGCCCGGACGGCCGGGCCGGGGCGGGGACCGGACGGACGGACGCCGGGGCGGCGGCGCCGGGCAGGCCGGGGCCCGAGTCGGTCACCTCGATCCGCAGCAGGTCCCCGCTGATCGACGCGGTGACCTGGTAGCCGTCGTCGGGACGACGGCCCGCGCCGTGCTCGACGGCGTTGGCGCAGGCCTCGCTGAGGGCGACCCCGAGGTCCTGGGCGATCTGCGGGTCGACGCCCGCGGTCGCCATCGCGCCCAGCAGTATGCGCCGGGCCAGCGGCACGCTGGCCGGCTCGCGCTTGAGGTGCAGAGTCCACCAGATGTCCACGGGAGGTCCCTCCTGGCTGCGGCTCCACATATAACGAGGTATCTCCGGACGGTGCGCAGGTGAACCGTGCCGGGGGTCCGCTACCGCCCGTTCGGCGGATGGACGGGGGGACGGGCATGTGCCGGGCGGCGCGCCCACCGGGCGGTGCGCGGGGCCGAACGGGGCATTCATAGGGATTTCCCACCCTGCCGGTCCGGGAGGGGTAGGCGATGAGATGATGGCCCGGCCATGACTGCCCCAGCCGCCGCCCCGCACCCGGGCGCCCCCGCACCGGACGCGCCGGTGGGGGCCGCCGCCTGGGACCTGCGGCTTGCCCGGGCGGTCCCGTTCGCCCTGGTCTGCACGCTGATCGCGGCGGCCGGGCACGCGCTGGCGGGCGGCGGGGACGTCACCCTTCCCGCGCTCGCGACCGGATTCGCCGCCGTCCTGGTGCTCGCCGCCGCCTTCGGCGGGCGGGAGCGCTCGCTCGGCGCGATCGCGGGGGCGCTGGCGGCGGGCCAGTTCGGCCTGCACTGCCTCTTCCACTCCTACGGCGGCCACGCGGCCGCCGGTGCGGTCGGCGCCCACCACGGCGGTCCGCCGGGCTCCGGCCCGCTGACCCTGCCCCAGGTGGCCGGCCGGCTGGTCTGCAACGAGGGCCGGCCGGGCACCCTGGCCGGCCTGCCCGGCAGCCCGACCGCCGAGCAGCTGGTGGCCGGCGCGGGGCTGGACCCGCAGGCGTACGCGACCGCGCCCTGGTGGCAGGGCGGGGTGCTCGGGATGACGCCGACCATGGCGACCGCCCACCTGGCCGCCGCCCTGGTCGCCGGCTGGTGGCTGCGGCGCGGCGAGGCGGCGCTCTGGCGGCTGGTGCGGATCACCGCGACGGCTGCCCGGACCCACGCGGCGGCGCCGCTGCGCACCGCGTGCGCGCTGGCCGCGGTCCTGCTGCGCGGCCTGTTCGGCCTGCCCGCCGGCCCGGTCCGCCGGTCCGCCGGCCGCGGCGGCGACGACCCGCTGCCGGCCGGTGCCGCGCTGCGGCACAGCGTGGTGCGGCGCGGCCCGCCGCTCGGGGCCCTCGCGTACTGACCCGCGCCCCCGGCCTCCCGGTCCCCCACCGGTGCCGGCCCGACGGCGGACGGGTGTACGCGGCAGCCGAGCCGTACCCGCCGACCCGTCCGGTCCGCGGCCTCCCCCACCTCGTCCCCACGCCGCGCGGCCCCGCCGCGGCACGGGTCCTCCCGTGCCCGGGAGCGGGCCTGCCCGCCGAGCCTCCGAACGGAGACACCAATCCCCATGCGTTCCCTTCCCGCCCGCCGTACCGCCGCCGTCGCCCTCACCGCAGCCGCCGCCGTGCTGGCGCTGGCCGGCCCCGCATCCGCGCACGTCTCGGTGAACCCGGGCAGCGCCGAGCAGGGCGGCTACACCGCCGTCGACTTCCGGGTCCCGAACGAGAACGACAACGCCGGCACCGTGAAGCTGGAGGTCAACCTCCCGCTGGACCACCCGCTGGCCTCGGTCCGCACCCAGCCGCTGCCGGGCTGGACCGCCACCGTCGAGAAGTCCAAGCTGGACAAGCCGATCAAGGTGCACGGCAACGACGTCAACGAGGCCGTCTCCAAGATCACCTGGACCGCCGACGCCGGGGTGAAGATCGCCCCCGGCCAGTTCCAGGAGTTCCGCGTCTCGCTCGGCCCGCTGCCGACCGACACCGAGACCCTGGTCTTCAAGGCGCTGCAGAGCTACGAGAACGGCGACATCGTCCGCTGGATCGACGAGGCCAAGGACGGCCAGCCGGAGCCGGCCAAGCCCGCCCCGGTGCTGAAGCTGACCAAGGCCTCCGGCGACGCCCACGGCGTGACCGCCACCACCTCCCCGTCGGCCGCCGCCGACGGCGGGCACGGCGGCGACGCGGCCGAGGGCAAGAGCGAGAGCGCCGCGTCCGACGACAAGGCCAGTGACTCCACCGCCCGGGTGCTCGGCGTCGTCGGCATCGTGGTCGGCGTGGTCGGCACCGCCGTCGGCTTCGTCGGCCTGCGCCGCAGGAGCGGCGGCTCGGCCTCCTGACCCAGCACCGGCGGCGCCGCGCCCGGCACCCCCCGCGGGCCCCCGCCCGCGTCCCGGGCGCGGCCCCGCCGGTGATCCACCGCACACGATCGGACCCCCTCCATGCCCCGCACCGCCCGCACCCCCCGTTCCGTCCGGATGGCCGGCGCCGTCGCCATCGCCCTGGCCTCCGCGCTCGCCCTGACCGCCTGCGGCTCCGACGGCGGCGGCTCCGCCTCCCCCGCCAAGGTCGTCCAGCAGAAGTCCGACTCGCCCTACGAGGGCACCGTGCTCGGCAAGCACTTCGAGAAGCCGGACCTCCAGCTGACCGACACCGCCGGGCAGCCGTACGACCTGCGCCGGCAGACCAACGGCAAGACCACCCTGCTGTTCTTCGGCTACACCAGCTGCCCGGACGTCTGCCCGACCACCATGGGCGACATCGGCGTGGCCATGAAGAAGCTCTCCCCCGAGGAGCGGGAGAAGGTCAACGTCGTGTTCGTCTCCACCGACCCGCAGCGCGACACCCCGCAGGTGCTGCGCACCTGGCTGGACTCGATGGGCAGCGACTTCATAGGCCTGACCGGGGACCTGGAGAAGGTGAAGGCGGCCGCCAAGTCGCTCGGCATCCTGATCGAGGACCCGGTGGTCAACGGGGACGGCACCGTCACCTCCACCCACGGCGCCCAGGTGCTGGCCTTCCTGCCGTCCGACGACAAGGCCCACCTGCTCTACCTGAGCGGCACCGAGGTGAAGACCTACGAGCACGACCTGCCGCTGCTCGCGAAGGGGGTCGCCGCGTGAAGGGCTCCCTCGGCTTCCGCCGGACGGCCCTCGCGGGGGCGGCGCTGGCGACGGCACTGGGCGGCGGCGCGTTCCTGGTCGCCTGCGGCGCCGGCGGCCAGGGCGACGGCGGCGCCCCCGCGGCGGCCGGCACACCGGCCCGGCTGAGCGTCGCCGACTCCTACATCCCGCTGCCGCCGGCCGGCGGGATGGCGGCCGGCTACCTGACGGTGCGCAACGACGGCGGCCAGGGCGACGAGCTGGTCAAGGTCTCCAGCCCCGGCGCCTCCTCGGTCACCATGCACCGCTCCACGGCCAGCACCATGGAGCAGGTCGAGCGGCTGGACGTGCCCGCGAACGGCGCGCTCCAGCTCGCCCGCGGCGGCAACCATCTGATGATCATGGGATGGCAGAAGGCCCCCGCCCTCGGTGACGAACTCGAACTCGACCTGACCTTCGCCCGGACCGGCACCATCTCGGTCAAGGTGCCGGTCAAGGAGCTCACCTACCGCCCCGGCCAGCAGTAAGGGACCCCCACGATGCTGATCGCACCGGGACTGATGGGACGGCGGATCGCCGGGCTGCTCGGCGTCCTCGGCGCCGTCCTCGCGCTGCTGCTCGCCGGCGCCGGACCGGCCTCCGCGCACGCCGCCCTGCAGTCCTCCGACCCCGCGCAGAACGCCGTCCTGCCCACCGCGCCGCCGTCCGTCACCCTGACCTTCAGCGAGGCCGTCTCGCTCTCCCCGGACTCGGTGCGGGTGCTCGACCCGGCCGGCAAGGCCGTGGACGCGGGCGGCCCCACCCACGCCGACGGCAAGGACAACACCGCCCGGGTGGGACTCGGCAGCGGGCTCGCCGACGGCACCTACACCGTCGCCTGGCGGGCCGTCTCCGAGGACTCCCACCCCATCGGCGGGGCGTTCATCTTCTCCATCGGCGCGCCCTCGGCCACCACCGTCTCCACCACCGCGCTGCAGAACGCCGACGCGGACGGCCTGGTCGCCGCGCTCTACGGCACCGGCCGGGCCGTCGCGTACGGGGCGTTCGCGCTGCTCGCCGGCGCGGCCGGCTTCGTGCTGCTCTGCTGGCCCGCCGGGGCGGCCCGGCGCCCGGTGCAGCGGCTGCTGATGAGCGGCTGGGTGGCACTGCTGGTGTCCACCGTCGCGGTGCTGATGCTGCGCGGCCCGTACGAACGGGGCTCGGGGATCGCCAAGGCCTTCGACCTGTCGCTGGTCCGCAGCACCCTGGACGAGCGGATCGGCACCGCGCTGGCCGCCCGGCTGCTGCTGCTCGCGGCGAGCGGGGTGTTCCTGTCGCTGCTGGTCGGCCAGCTCGGCCAGCCGGCCGGCCGCGCCGCCGGGGCGGCGGACGGTGCCGTCGACGACGACGCCGACGCCGACGGCGAGGAGGCCGAGCTGCGGGAGCTGGAGCGGCGCGCCGCCGAACGCCCGCAGCGCGAGGTCCGGCTGGGCCTCGGGGTGGCCGGACTGGTGCTGGCCGTCGCGCTCTCGGCGACCTGGGTCGGCGCCGACCACGCCTCGGTGGGCATCCAGGTCTGGCTCGCGCTGCCGCTCGGCATCCTCCACCTGGTCGCGATGGCGCTCTGGCTGGGCGGCCTGGCGGCCCTGCTGATCGGGCTGCGCGAGGGGATCGGCGCGGACGCCGCCGACCGCTTCTCCAAGCTCGCCTTCGGCGCCGTCGTGGTGCTGGCCGCCACCGGCGTCTACCAGTCCTGGCGCGGCGTCGGCAGCTGGGGCGCGCTGACCGGCACCGAGTACGGGCGGCTGCTACTGGTCAAGACCGGCTGCGTGATCGTCATGCTCGGCGCCGCCTGGCTGTCCCGCGGCTGGCTGGCCCGGCTGCGCGCCACCCCGCAGGAGGCGGCCGAGGTCGTCCCGGCGGCGCTCGCCGTCGCGGCCGGCCCGGACGGCGGCCCCACCACCACCGGCACCGGCGGCGGCGCGGACTCCGACGACCCGGTGCGGCGGGCCCAGCTGGCCCGGCAGCGGGCCGCCCGGGAGAACGCCGACCGGGACCGCGGGCTCACCCCGGCCCGTGCCGGGCTGCGCCGCTCGGTGCTGGTCGAGGCGGCCGTCGCGGTGGCCGTCCTGGTCGCCACCACGCTGCTCACCAACGCCCCGCCCGGACGGGTGGCCGACGAGATCGGCGCCGGGTCGGCGAACGGCACCACCGCCCCGGCGGCCGGCGCCGGCGGCGCGGCGCCCGCCCCGCAGACGGCTCCGGGCCGGACCGTGGAGCTCAAGCTCCCGTACGACACCAAGGGCCGCACGCCGAACGCCAAGGGCACCGCGACGGTCACCCTCAACCCGGCGGGCACCGGGTCGAACGAGGTGCACCTGAAGCTGGACGGCGCCGACGGGCAGCCGGTCGAGGTGCCGGAGGTGCAGCTCGCCTTCACCCTGCCGGACCGCGACCTCGGCCCGCTCGACGTCCCGCTGACCGCCGAGGGGACCGGCCGCTGGACCGGGACGGCGCAGCTGCCGCTCGCCGGGAACTGGGTGGTGTCGGTGGTGGTCAGATCCTCCGAGATCGACCAGACCACGGAGATCAAGCAGCTGAAGATCGGATAGGCGGACCACCCCGATGGAGAGCAGCACCGACATCACCGTCGACGCCGTCGGGCACGACGGCACCGCCGGAAGCACCGGGAACACCGGAGGCGGCCTGACCCGGCGGGCCCTGCTGGGCACCGCCGGGGCCGGCCTGGTGGTCGGCGCGGGTGCCGGCGCCGCCACCGCCCTGGCCGTGGACCGGCCGGGCGCGCGGCCCGCCGCGGCCCCGGCCGGCGGCCTCGGTCCCGCCCGGGTGCCGTTCCACGGCGAGCACCAGGGCGGCATCCTCGAACCCCAGCAGGCCCGGGTCCAGCTGGCCGCCTTCGACCTGGCCGCCGGGGCCGGCCGGGACGGCCTGCGGGCCCTGCTCCGGCGCTGGTCGCGGACGGCCGCCCGGATGGCCGCGGGCGAGCCCGCCGACGAGTTCGAGAACCAGGTCGCCCTGGACGCCGGCCCCTGCTCGCTCACCGTCACCTTCGGCTTCGGCGCGGGCCTGTTCGACAAGGCCGGCCTGGCCGACCGCCGCCCGGCCGGGCTGGAGCCGCTGCCCGCGTTCCCGGCCGACGCGCTGGACCCGGCGCGCGGGGACGGCGACCTGTTCGTGCAGATCGGCGCCGACGACGCGCTGGTGGCCGTGCACGCCCTGCGGGTGCTGCAGCGCCAGGCGGCCGGCACGGCGGCGCTGCGCTGGCAGATGTCCGGCTTCGCCCGCACGCCCGGCGCCACCGCCGCTCCGATGACCGGGCGCAACCTGATGGGCCAGATCGACGGCACCAACAACCCGCGGCCCGGCGAGGAGGGCTTCGGGTCCAAGGTGTTCGTCGCCGCCCGGGGAGAGCAGCCGGACTGGCTGACGGGCGGCTCGTTCCTGGTGTTCCGGCGGATCCGGATGCTGCTGGACAACTGGGAGGCGCTGCCGGTGGACCGCCAGGAGCGGGTGATCGGGCGGCGCAAGTCGGACGGCGCCCCGCTCGGCGCACCCGAGGGGGCGGGCGAGCGGGCGCCGGTGGACCTCGCCGCCCAGGGGCCGGACGGGTCGCCGGCCATCGCCGCGGACGCGCACGTCCGGGTCGCCGCGCCGGCCGCCAACGGCGGGGCGGCCATGCTGCGGCGCGGGTTCTCGTACCACGACGGGCTGCTGGCCGACGGCTCGCCGGACGCCGGGCTGCTCTTCCTCGCCTTCCAGGCCGACCCGCGCAAGGGGTTCACCCCCGTGCAGCGCAAGCTGGCCCGGGGCGACGGGCTCTCCCGGTTCCTGCGGCACGAGGCGAGCGGCGTGTACGCCGTCCCGCCGGGCGCGCCGCAGGGCGGCTACGTCGGGCAGGGCCTGCTCGACTGACCTGCCGGGACGGCCCGGCCGTCCACCACTCGTACCTCCCCCGCCCACGGAGCGGAACGCGGTCACGGGCGGGGGACGAAGTGGCTAAGGTGACTCCTTTCGGCGATCCGCCGTTCTTCCCACAGGTCCCGTTCCCCTTGGAGGCGTCATGTCGGCAACCCGCTACACGTACCTCGGGCCGGCGGGCACCTTTACCGAGGCGGCCCTGCGCACCCTGCCGGAGGCGGCCACCCGGGAGCTGGTGCCGATGTCCTCGGTGCAGCTGGTGCTGGACGCGGTGCGCGGCGGCGAGGCGTCCGGCGCGTTCGTGCCGATCGAGAACTCGGTCGAGGGCGCCGTCACGGCGACCAACGACGAGCTGGCGTCCGGCGCGCCGCTGATGATCTACCGCGAGGTGCTGCTGCCGATCACCTTCGCGCTGCTGGTGCGGCCGGGCACCGGGCTGGCCGACGTGAAGACCGTCACCAGCCACCCGGTGGCCCAGGCGCAGGTCCGCCGCTGGCTGGCCGCCAACCTGCCGGACGCGCACTGGGAGTCCGCCGCCTCGAACGCGGACGGCGCCCGGCTGGTGGCCGAGGGCCGGTACGACGGGGCGTTCGCGGGCGAGTTCGCGGCGCCGATCTACGGCCTCGACCCGCTGGTCAAGGACATCGTGGACGCGCAGAGCGCGACCACCCGGTTCGTGCTGGTGGGCCGGCCCGGGCGGGTCTCCTCGCCGACCGGGGCGGACAAGACCTCGATGGTGGTCTGGCTGCCGGACGACCACCCGGGCGCGCTGCTGGAGCTGCTCCAGGAGTTCGCGGTGCGCGGGGTCAACCTGATGCGGATCGAGTCCCGGCCGACCGGGGAGGGGCTGGGCAACTACTGCTTCCTGATCGACTGCGAGGGGCACCTCAGCGACCGCCGGGTGGGCGAGGCGATGATGGGCCTCAAGCGGATCTGCCCGCAGGTGCGGTTCCTCGGCTCCTATCCGCGCGCCGACCGGCAGGTGTCGGAGCACCAGCGGCCCGGCACCTCGGACGCGGATTTCGGCGCGGCCGCGGACTGGCTCTCGCGCTGCCTGGACGGGCGCGGGGACATCTGAGCCGACCGGACACCGGGGCGCCATTCGGCGGCCATCCGTCCTTTTCGAACCGTTTTCCACCCCGCCGGGCGGCCGTCCACAGCGCGGCCGCCCCGGTGCGGGGCTTGTCCACAGGGGTGGGCGCTGTCCACAGGTCCGAGTTATCCACAGGCCTGGGGACGAGTCGACAAACCGGTATAGCCACTGCACGTTTCGGTCGGATCATCGGTTTGCGCCGCAGAGATGACTAATCGGACCAGAGTCACCCGGGTGCCAGCAAATCACCCGTCCGAGTGCTTCAATTCGCTCACCCGGGAAGGTCAATTCAGGTTTGAAACTTGAATTCCCCGGTTCGCCGCGCCGTCCACCGGCGCCGTCCCACGATCCACAGCCGACGGCCCCGGCCTGTGGATAACCAGCGCCGGGACGGTTGCCCACAGCGGTTATCCACAGGCTGGGGCGAGTTATCCCCAGGGGAAATCCGGTACCGGTGGACAGGTCCCCGCCCGGTAGGCTTGGGCCCGTGATTGACCTTCGCCTGCTCCGTGAGGACCCTGACCGAGTGCGCGCCTCGCAGCGCGTCCGTGGCGAGGACGTCGACCTGGTCGACGCCCTCCTCTCCGCCGACGAGCGCCGCAGGTCCTCGGGCACCCGCTTCGACGAGCTGCGCAATGAGCAGAAGTCGCTCGGCAAGCTCGTCGCCAAGGCCCAGGGCGACGAGAAGGCCGCCCTGCTCCAGCGCACCAAGGAGCTGGCCGCCGAGGTCAAGGCCGCCGACGCCGAGCAGGCCGGGGCCAAGGAGGAGGCCGAGCGGCTGCTCCGCTCGCTGGCGAACCTCATCGACCCGGCCGCCCCGGTCGGCGGCGAGGAGGACTTCGTCACCCTGGAGGAGATCGGCACCCCGCGCGACTTCGCCGCCGAGGGCTTCGAGCCCCGCGACCACGTCGAGCTGGGCCAGCTGCTGGGTGCGATCGACACCGAGCGCGGCGCCAAGGTCGCCGGTGCCCGGTCGTACTACCTGACCGGTGTCGGCGCGCTGCTGGAGCTCGCCCTGGTCAACATGGCGATCGCCCAGGCCACCGCGGCCGGCTTCACCCCGATGATCACCCCGGCCCTGGTCCGCCCGGCGGCCATGGACGGCACCGGCTTCCTCGGCCAGGCCGCCGAGAACGTGTACTTCCTGGAGGGCGACGACCGCTACCTGGTCGGCACCAGCGAGGTCCCGCTCGCGGCGTACCACATGGACGAGATCCTCGACGCCGACAAGCTGCCGCTGCGCTACGCCGGCTACTCGTCCTGCTTCCGCCGCGAGGCCGGCACCTACGGCAAGGACACCCGCGGCATCATCCGCGTCCACCAGTTCGAGAAGGTGGAGATGTTCGTCTTCACCACGCCCGAGGACGCCGAGAACGAGCACCGCCGCCTGCTCCAGTGGGAGAAGGACTTCCTCAACGCCCTCGAACTGCCCTACCGGGTGATCGACGTCGCCTCCGGCGACCTCGGCGCCTCGGCCGCGCGCAAGTTCGACATCGAGGCCTGGATCCCCACCCAGGGCAAGTACCGCGAGGTCACCTCGACCTCGAACACCACCGAGTACCAGTCGCGCCGCCTCGCCATCCGGATGCGCGAGGAGGGCAAGGTCCGCCCGCTGGCGACGCTGAACGGCACCCTGGTCGCCGTCCCGCGCACCATCGTGGCGATCCTGGAGAACCACCAGCAGGCCGACGGCTCGGTCGTCGTCCCCGAGGCGCTCCGCCCCTACCTCGGCGGCCGCACCGTCCTGACGCCGGCCAAGTAGCACCGGCGCCGGCCGGCCCGAACCGTCCGGCGCCGTCCGGCACCGCGGCGACGCGGAACGCAGTAACGAAGCAACTCCCGGGAGACCACGGCCCATGAGCACCACCAGCCCCAGCCCCGTCTCCCCCCTGGACGGTGGCGGCCTGCCCTTCAGGCTGGTCGCCACCGACCTCGACGGCACCCTGCTGAACAGCGTCGAGAGCGTCTCGGCGCGCAACCGCGCGGCGCTGGCCGACGTCACCGCCGCCGGGGCGGTGCACATCATCGTCACCGGCCGCTCGGCCGTCTGGGCCCGCCCGGTCTTCGACGAGATCGGCTACCGGGGCATAGCCGTCTGCGGCCAGGGCGCCCAGGTCTACGACGCGGGCGAGCACCGGCTGCTCACCTCGCTCACCCTGGACCGCCGGGTGGCCGCCCTCGCGATCGAGCGGATCGAGGAGGAGACCGGACCGCTGGCGGTCGCCGCCAACCAGGACGGCCTGGACGGCGACGTCCTGGCCGGTCCCGGCTACGAGCTGCAGATCGGCTCCGACCTGCCGGTCGTCCGGACCCCCAAGGACCAGCTGCTCACCGCCCCGATCAGCAAGCTGTACATCCAGCACCACGGCCTGACCGACGACGCCCTCGCCGAGGCCGCCCGCCGCGCGGCCGGCGACCTGGTCGGCGTGGTGATGGCCGGCGCCGGCGTCGTCGAGCTGCTGCCGCTCGGCCTCTCCAAGGCCACCGGGCTGGCCATCGCCGCCCGCCGGCTCGGGGTGAAGGCCACCGACACCATCGCCTTCGGCGACATGCCCAACGACGTGCCGATGTTCGGCTGGGCGCGGCACGGCGTCGCGATGGCCAACGCGCACCAGGAGCTGCTCGCGGTGGCCGACGAGGTCACCCTGAGCAACGACGAGGACGGCGTCGCGGCCGTGCTGGAGCGGCTGTACCCGGCCGGACTGCTCTGACGTCCGCCCCCGCGGCGCCCGCCGGCTCGGCCGGGTGAACGCCCTCCCCGGCCCGGTGGATTCAGCCGTTGGGGTGACGCTGCGGTGAGCCGCCCCGGCGAAGCCGCGGGTCGGCGGGGGTGCGGCCGTCTTCGGCGGCCGGACGGCACCGGAGGAGTTTGTATGCTCCCAGGGTTGCCCGCTTCCGCCGCTGAGAGGTGCGCGCCATGTCAGTCCAGTGGGGCGAGAGCCCGCCGGATCCGGCTGGGCGTCGGCGCGCCGACGGCGGTCTGCGGACCGACCCTCCCGAGGACGCCCCCGGCCGGATCCCGGTGCCGCGCGGCGGCCGCGCCGAGGCCCGGCGCGCCGCGCAGAACCGGGTCACCTGGAACCGCGGCGCGCAGAACCGCGCCGCCCAGGGCCGCCCCGCCCCGACCCGGCGGCGGGCCGCCCCGCAGGCCCGGCCGCACGCCGGCCGGCGCGGCGCCCGGCGGCTGATCGCCTGGTCGGTGGCCGGACTGCTGGTGGCCCTGGCCGGCGCCGGCGGCGCGGTCTACTACCGGCTGAACGGCAACCTCCGGTCCTTCGACCCCGACGCCATCGCCCCCGACCGCCCGCCCGAACCGACCGCCGACGCGCACGGCCACCGGCCCGTCAACCTGCTGCTGATCGGCTCCGACTCCCGCGCCGGGCGCAACAGCGACCTCGGCGGCGGCGACGAGGTCGGCGCCCGCTCCGACACCACGATCCTGCTGCACGTCTACGCCGACCACCGGCACGCGGTCGGCGTCTCGATCCCGCGCGACGCCCTGGTGACCGTCCCCCGGTGCAAGCTCCCGAACGGCACCTGGACCCGGGAGCAGCCCGGACAGATGTTCAACTCCGCCTTCTCGGTCGGCAATTACCAGGCCGGCAACCCGGCCTGCACGCAGAACACGGTGGAGCGCCTCACCGGCATCAGGATCGACCACACCATCGAGGTCAACTTCGCCGGCTTCGCCGCGATGACCGGCGCCGTCGGCGGCGTCGACGTCTGCCTGCCGAACGCCGTCCACGAGGGCGACATCAACCCCAACCTGGGCCGCAAGGGCAAGGTGGCGCTGGCCAAGGGCCGCCAGCGGGTCTCCGGACAGCAGGCGCTGGACTACGTCCGGCTGCGGCACGGCATCGGCGACGACTCCGACGTCGGGCGGATGAAGCGTCAGCAGGCATTCCTGGCCTCGCTGCTGGCCCGGATCAAGAGCAAGGGGCTGAACCCCGCGACGCTGCTGCCGCTGGCCGACGCCGCCACCCGGTCGATGACCGTCGACCCCGGCCTCGACTCGGCCGCCAAGCTGGTGGACTTCGCGCTGACGTTCAAGGACATCGACCTGCACGAGGTCAAGTTCCTGACCACGCCCTGGCGTTACAACGGCGCGCGGATCGACCTGGTGCACCCGGCGGTCGACACCCTGTGGCGGACCCTCCAGGCCGACCGGACCATCGACGGCCAGGACGCCACCGGCCACCAGCCGGACGCGGCCGTCGCACCACCGCCACCGTCCCCGGCCTCCCCGCCGTCCCCACCGTCACCGCCCGCGACGCTCGGCGCCGACGGCGCGCCGATCCGGGTGACCGTCCACAACGGCACCGGCACCCCCGGCCTGGCCGCCCGGGCCGCCGAGACGCTCCGGGCGGCCCGGGTCACCGTCTCCGCCACAGCCACCGCGCGCGGCGGCGCCCGGGCGGCGACCACCACCGTCGAGTACGGGGCCGGGCAGCGGACCAACGCGCAGAAGGTCGCCGCGCTGTTCCCCGGCGCCGCGGTGGCCCCCGGCCCGCGGGCCGGGATCAGCGTGCGGCTCGGCCTGGACTACGCCGCCGGGGCGGCGGCCGGCGCGCCCGCCCCGGCCGCCGCCGCGCCGGCGGGCGCCCCGGCCCGGCTGCCCGCCGAGGTGGTGGGCGGGGCCCGGTCCGCCGACGACGACATCTGCAGCAACGTCTCCTACGGCTGACGGCCGGCGGCCGGGCGGGCGCGGAGCGCGTGGCTCCGTGCGCGGGCTCAGAGCGCGGCGCGGATCCAGCCGTCGACCAGGCCCGTGAGGTCCTCGTCCGCCTGGCCGTGGCCGACCACGTGGGTGCGGATCACGTCCCCGCCGCCGCCGAACAGCCCGCCGCGCCGGTCGGCCTCCAGGACCACCTCGACCTTGCCCTCGGTGGTCACGAAGCTGATCTCCAGCGAGTTGCAGGCGTGCGCGTACTGCGGCGCCGAGGAGTACTCGATCTCCTGGTAGAACGGCAGCGTCTGCCCGGTGCCGCGGATGTGCCCGGCCTCCAGGTCCGCCGAGCGGAACCGGAAGCCCAGCTGCAGCAGGGTGTCCAGGATCCGGCGCTGCACCGGCAGCGGCTCGACCTCCAGCGGGTCGGAGTCGCCCTTGTCCAGCGCGCCCGCGATGTCGACCTCGGTGCGCACCCCGAGCTGCATGCCGTGCAGGCGCTGCCCGGCGACGCTGGTGACCGGCGTCTCCCACGGCACCTGGACGGCGAACGGGATCGAGCGGTTCTCGCCCGGCGCCAGCTTCAGCGGCGCGGTCACCGAGAAGCGCGCGAACGGGTACAGGCCGGTGCTCTCACCGTCCTCGTGCTCGATCTCCACCCGGGCGACCAGGGTCAGCGTGATCCCCCGGATGTCCGCCTCCACCGTCCCGCCGGTCAGCTCGACCGTGCCGGCCATCGTCCCGCCGGGCTGCACGACCGGCGTGCTCAGGACGGTGTCGACACCGGGACCGCCGACGCCCAGGGCACCGAGCAGCTTCTTGAACACCATGCGGACGCTCTCCTCGCATCAAATGGGTGTGGACCGGGCTCCGTCCTACCGGATCGCCGGTCGTCCGGAGGAACGCCAGGCCGCCCCGGACGGTTCCCGTCCCATCTCAAGCCCGGTTGTAGGATGACCGGACAAGCAGTTGTAGGATGACCGATGACCGAGGCCCTACGGGGCCGTGCGCCCGGGCCCGTGCCGGCCCGCAGCGGCCCGTACCCCGGGGAGGAGAGCCCGTCATGAGCAGCGCGAACAGCGGCAACGACACGCTGCAGACCGCCGGGCGGCGCTCCCTGGTCGACACCGCGATCGACCAGCTGCGGGAGCAGCTGAGCGCCGGCGTCTGGCCGGTCGGCTCGCGCATCCCGACCGAGCACGAGCTCGCCGAGCGCCTCGGCATCGGACGCAACACCGTGCGCGAGGCGATCCGGGTGCTGGTGCACGCGGGCATGCTGGTCTCCCGGCAGGGCGAGGGCACCTTCGTGCGCTCCACCAGCGACCCGGCCGCCGTCCTGCGCGGCGTGCAGCGCTCCGGCGTGCGGGACGTCCTGGAGGTCCGCGCCGCGCTGGAGACCGAGGCCGCCCGGCTGGCGGCGCTGCGGCACACCCCCGAGGACGTCCGGCGGATGCGGGCCGCGCTGGCCCGCGAGGCCGAGGTGTTCGCGGCGCACCCCGAGCGGGCCGGCCGCGAGGCGACCGTCGAGCACGACCTGGAGTTCCACACCGCCGTCGTCGAGGCCGCGCACAACCCGGCGCTGACCGAGGTGTACCGCTACTTCGGCGCCTCGGTGCGCGAGTCGATGCGGGCGGCGTTCGGCGACCACGAGATGCCCGAAGTGGTCATGGCGACCCACCAGGCGCTCGTCGACGCGATCGAGAGCGGCGACCCGGAGCTGGCCGAGCAGGCGTGTCGCACGCTGCTCGCCGAGCCGACCGCCGCCGTCGAGCAGCTCCTCGCCGCCATCGCCGCCCGGAAGTGAACGGGCCGAGGCCCCCGTTCCCCGCTCCTTGGGCGTGCCCCCGCACGCCCCGAACTCCACGAAGGCAGCACCACCCATGGCCGTCACCCGTACCCAGCAGCCGGTTGCCACCACCGCAGGCTCCGTCGCACTCCCCGTCCGCAGCCGGCTGGCCCATCCCGCGCTGCTGCTGACCGGCATCGTGCTGGTCGCCCTGAACATGCGCGCCTGCCTGGCGGCGGTGTCGCCGATGGTGGCCGAGATCCAGCAGACCTTCGGGCTCTCCGCCACCGCGAGCGGGATGATCACCACCGTGCCGGTGCTCTTCCAGGGCGTCGGCGCCCCGCTCACCCCGCGGCTGACCCGGCGGTTCGGCACCGAGCGGGTGGTGCTGGGCGCGGTGCTGGTGCTCGGCGCGGGCGTCCTGCTGCGGGTGCTGCCGTCGGTGGCGGCGCTGTACGCCGGGTGCGTGGTGATCGGCGTCGCGATCGCCGTGCTGAACGTCTCGATGCCGGGCCTGGTCAAGCGTGAGTTCCCCGGCCGGGCCGCGGCGATGACCGGCGTCTACTCGACCACCATGCTGGTCGGCGCGACGATGGCGGCCGGTCTCTCGGTGCCGCTGGAGCACGCGCTCGGCGGCGGCTGGCAGGCCTCGCTCGGCTCCTGGTCGGTGCTGGCGCTGGTCGCGACGGTGGCCTGGCTGCCGCAGGTGCTGCGGGCGCGGGCCGCCGGCGCTGCCGCGGGCACCGCGGGACCGGCCGCCCCGGCGGCCTCCTCCCGCCCGATCGAGGGCATCTGGCGCTCGCCGCTGGCCTGGCAGATCAGCCTGTTCATGGGCGTCTCGTCGCTGCTGGTCTACACCCTGGTCGCCTGGATGCCGACCATCCTGGCCGACCACGGCATGGACCGCGGCGAGGCCGGCCTGGTCTTCGCCTTCTCCAACCTGGTGCAGGTGACCGGCGCCTTCCTGGTGCCGCTGTTCGCCGGCCGGATGACCAGCCAGCGGGCGCTCGCCGTCTCGATGGCCGCGCTCAACGGCCTCGGCATCGCCGTCCTGCTGATCGCCCCGGTGCCCGGCGCCTGGGTGTCGGCCACCATCCTCGGGGTCGCCCAGGGCGGCTCGCTGGGCCTCGGCCTCGCCTTCATCGTGCTGCGCACCGACAGCGTCGCCGGCGCCGCCCAGCTGGGCGGCATGTCGCAGGCGATCGGCTATCTGGTCGCGGCGGCCGGACCGGTCGGCGCCGGCGCCCTGCACCAGCTGACCGGCGGCTGGACCACTCCGCTGGCGCTGATGCTGGTGCTGGCCGCCGTGGTCGCCGCCGCGGGCTGGGGCGCCGGGCGCAACCGGACGCTCTGACGCCGTCCGCTCGTGCCCGGGCGGGTCCTGTGACCGGGCCGGGCCCGGGCGGGTCCTATGACCGGGCCCTACGACCGGGCCCTACGACTCGTCCGAGGCCAGGGTGAGCCCGGCCAGCCGCACCGAGGCCAGCACGGTCGCCGCCACCGCGACCACCAGCAGCAGCGGCACGGCAGCCCCGAGCGAGACCGCCGAGGTGACCGAGCCCTCGGCGGCCACCGACTCGGCCACCGCCAGGCCCCACTGCTGGACGCTGAGCGTCCGGGCGCCCTCGATGAAGTTGCCGAACAGCGACTCCCACACCAGCGCGTACGCCAGCCCGGCCACCACCGCGTGCCGGGTCACCACGCCGAGCAGCAGGAACAGCGCGCTGTACGCGGCCCCGGAGACCAGCGCGGCGACCGTGTAGCCGAGCGCCAGGCCCTCCTTGGTCCCGTACAGCACCAGCCCGGCGATCAGCATCGGCACCGCCGCGAAGACCCAGGTGGTGCCGATCGCGACCGCCAGCTTGGTGGTGATGATCTTCCACCGCGGCAGCGGCTTGGCCAGCAGGTAGACGATCGAGCCGTCGTCGATCTCGGTGGCGATGGCACCGGTGCCGACGACCAGGCCGAGGATCGGCAGCAGGGTGCCGAGGCCGAGCTTGCCGAGGACGTTCACGACGAGTTCGTGCTTGTCGCCACTGGACCCCGCGGCGATCGCCGAGACGGTCAGCAGCAGGGCGGGGACCACCAGCAGCAGCAGGCCGCGGCGGCGGCCGAACAGGCCGCGCAGCGTCAGCCTGGCGACGGTCGGGTTCATGGTGGGTCGGCCTTCCTGGGGTCCTGGTGGTGGTGGGTTCCGGTCGGCGGGTGGTGCCCGCGCTAGGCGGAGACGAGGTAGGAGAACACGCTCTCCAGCGACTCGTCCGCCGGTGCCACGGTGTACAGCCGGATGCCGGCCCGCTGGGCGACCTTCGGCAGCAGCGTGGTGAACCCCTGGAAGTTCACCGCCTGGACGCGCAGCGCGTTCTCCTGCCGGTCCAGCTCGATGCCGGAGGTCGACGGGTCGGCGATCAGCGCCGCCGCGAGCCGCCGGTCGTCGCTGGAGCGCACCAGGTAGCGGTGCGGGCGGTCGGTCATCAGCCGGCGGATCTTCCGGAAGTCACCGGAGGCGGCGTGCCGTCCGGCCACCACGACCTCGATGTGCCGGGCCAGCTGCTCGACCTCCTCCAGGATGTGCGAGGAGAACAGCACCGTGCGGCCGTCCTCGCCGAACCGTCGCAGCAGGTCCATCAGCTGGAGCCGCTGGCGCGGGTCCATGCCGTTGAACGGCTCGTCCAGCAGCAGCACGGCCGGGTCGTGGACCAGCGCCGAGGCCATCTTGACCCGCTGCTTCATGCCCTTGGAGTAGGTGCCGGTCCGCCGCTCCTGGGCGTACTCCATCTCGACCAGGGCGAGCGCCTTGCGGGCGGCGGCGCCCGGGTGCGCCAGTCCGTGCAGTTCGGCGTTGGCGAGGACGAACTCCCAGCCGGTCAGGTAGTCGTACATCGACTCCCGCTCGGGGACCAGGCCGATCTGCCGGTACACCTGCTGGTTGCGCCAGATCGGCGCGCCGTCCAGGGTCACCGCCCCGCTGGACGGCGCCAGGAAGCCGCTCATCATGTGGATCAGGGTCGACTTCCCGGCCCCGTTGGGCCCCAGCAGGCCGGTGATGCCGGGGCCGATCGCCATACTGACGTCGTTGACGGCGACCACGTTCCCGAACCAGCGGGAGACCTTGTCGATGGTGATGGTGGCCATGACGCCCTCTCAAACGTTCCGGTAGCGGCGCAGCAGCAGCCGGTAGGAGCCGGCCACCATCGCGGCGGCGACGACGGTGAACACCAGCAGGCCGAGCCCGCCCGGCGCGTGGATCCGCTCGACGCCGCTCCCGAGGTCGAAGAGCTCGTTGGTCAGGCTCTCCACCAGCGCGACGGGCGACATCAGCGCCGCCCACTGCGCGGACTCCGGGAGCCCCTCGCCGAAGCCGGCGGAGTCCAGGCTCATCCCGTACACGACCCCGAACACCGTGGCGCTGACCGCGAGGTAGCCCATGATCGCGGCCACTCCGAAGCCGCGCCGCGGGGTGGCGGCGGCGATCACCACCGCGACCGAGGTCGGCACCAGCGCGTAGAGCACCGCGGCCACCAGGCCGTAGAAGAAGTGCTCGGTCTGGTCGCCGAAGTCCAGCTTGATCAGCAGCGAGCCGGCGTACAGCACCACCAGCGGCGCGGTCATCAGCAGCAGCTGCGCGCAGGCCATCGCCCCGAACTTGGCCCGCACGTAGTCGGCGCGGGTGATCGGGCGGGAGAAGTACAGCGGCACGGTGTGGTGGCGCAGGTCCCGGGAGAACAGCACCGGCGCCTGCGAGGCGAGGAAGATCGAGACCACCATCCCGATCGCGCTCAGGTACTGCGCGTAGTCGACCGGCAGTTCGTCGGACGACGTCATCACCGCGACCGCCACGATGATCAGGGCCGGCACGGTGGCCACGCCCAGCACGATCATCGGCAGCACCTTGGACTTGCCGGACCGCCCGAGGCCGTACGCGGCGCGCAGGCTCTGGGTGAACAGCGAGCGGGCGGCGTAGGCCCGGCCGAGCCGGGGGCCGGCGTAGCCGCGGTAGCCGATGTCGTGGATGACGCCGGTGTCGGCCGACCGGGCCTCAGGAGGCAGCGACATCTTCGGTAACCCCCTCGTTCTTCTCCGCGCTCCGCGTGAACAGTTCCGCCACCCGGTGCCGCCGCTCCTCCAGCCGGACCAGCCCGAGCCCGAGGTCCGCGACGGTGTCCCGGATGGTGTCGTAGGTGTCGTCGCCCGCCAGCCGGACCAGCAGGATCCGCACGCCCTCCGCCTCCACCGAGAGCCCCTTCGCCGCCAGCCGCTCGCGCACCGCGGCGCTCGCGTCCAGGGCGTGGTCCTCGGGGTGGTCCGTCACCTCGACCGCCAGGGTGGCCGTCGTACCGGTGAAGGAGGCGGTGGACGAGGAGCGCAGCAGCCTGCCGCCGTCGATCACCACCAGGTGGTCGCAGGTGCGCTCCAGCTCGCCCAGCAGGTGGGTGGTGACCAGCACCGAGATGCCGAAGTCCGTGTACACCCGGCGGATCAGCGCCAGCATGTCGTCCCGGCCGACCGGGTCCAGCCCGTTGGTGGGCTCGTCCAGCAGCACCAGCTTGGGGTCGTGCACCAGCGCCTGCGCCAGCTTCACCCGCTGCTTCATGCCGGTCGAGTAGCCGCCCATCGGGCGGTAGCGCTCCTCGTACAGTCCGACGTGCCGCAGCGTGTCCGCGGTCCGCTCACGCGCCGCGGCGGCCGGCAGCCCGGCCATCCGCGCCATGTGCACCACGAACTCGGTGGCCGAGACGTCGGGCGGCAGGCAGTCGTGCTCCGGCATGTAGCCGACCCGCTCGCGGATCTCCGACCCCTGGGTGGCGATGTCCAGCCCGAGCACCCGCCCGGTTCCGGAGGTCGCCGGGGCCAGGCCCAGCAGGATCTTGATGAGTGTGGACTTGCCCGCCCCGTTCGCCCCCACCAGACCGACCACCCCGGGCTCGACCTCAACGGTCAGCTGATCGAGGGCGGTCACCCGGGGGAACCTCTTGGTGAGGCCGTCCGTCTTGATGACAGTGGACACGCGCTTCAACGTAGTGCCCGCCCGCGCACCCGGTCATGAGCTGCGATGACGACCCCGCCTGCTGCTCCGGTATGACGGCGGCCCGCCCTTCCCCTAGGGGATGCGCCCGTCCCCGGGGGCGGCGGCCGTGACGCGCCGCCGCCCCCGGGTGGCGGTCAGCCCAGCTGGGCGAGGGCCTCGGTGGCGATGCGCTCGAAGACCGCCAGGTCGTTGGCGAAGATCGAGTCGGGGACCGGCCAGTGCACCACGAGTTCGGTGATGCCGAGCTCCCGGTAGGTGCCGGCCCAGTCGACGAACGCGTCCAGCGACTCCAGCGGACGCTCCGCCGTCGAGCCCTGGAGCAGCATCTTCTCCAGCGTCGCGACGTCCCGGCCGCGCTCCGCACAGGCCGCCGTCAGCTTCTCGATCTGCGCCGCGACGACCGCGGGCGCCTGCTCGACCGGCACGTCCGCCGGCGCCTTCGGATCGCCGTACGTCACCCAGCCCTGCCCGTACTCGGCCGCCAGCCGCATCCCGCGCGGCCCGGCGGCGGCGACGTAGAAGGGCGCCCGCGGGCTCTGCACGCAGCCCGGGACGTTCCGCGCCTCGACGGCGGAGTAGTACCGGCCCTCGCTGGTCGTCGCGTCGTTGCGCAGCAGCTCGTCCAGCAGCGGCAGGAACTCGCCGAACCGGTCCGCCCGCTCCTTCGGCGACCACGCCTCCTGCCCGGTCACCGTCGCGTCGAACCCGGTCCCGCCGGCCCCGATCCCCACGGTCAGCCGCCCGCCGGACACGTCGTCGATGGTGAGCAGGTCCTTGGCCAGCGTCACCGGATGCCGGAAGTTCGGCGAGGTCACCAGCGTCCCCAGCCGGATCCGCTCGGTCGCCGCGGCCGCCGCCGTCAGCGTCGGAACGGCGCCGAACCACGGCCCGTCACGGAAGCTCCGCCAGGAGAGGTGGTCATAGGTGTACACGGCGTGGAAGCCCAGGTCCTCGGCCCGCCGCCAGATCTTCTGACCCTCGCCCCACCGGTGGATGGGAAGGATCACGGTACTCAAGCGCATACGGTGACGATACGCGCGCAAACGACGGCGGTTTCGGACCGCCCGCGCGACACCGCGGGTGAGTCGGCTAGCGTGGCGCCGTGGGCACGTTGAGCAGGCGGGAACTGGCCGCGTTGGTCGATGAGGCGACGGTCGACACGTATGACGAGCACGAGCAGGTGTCAGGTCTGTTCGCCGCCGTCGAGGAGAACCTGGTGGTGCCGTTCAGCACTGTGGTGCTGGGCGTCGAGGTGACCGTGCGCAGCGTTGACCTCTCGCCGGACGGCAGGATCGTCGCCCTGTGCACCCGCGGTGAGTACCGGCAGACGATTGGACTGCTGGACCTTCCGTTACCGAAACCGGCTCCGGACGGAGCGGAGTGGGTCGAGGCGTATCGCCACTGGGCACAGTGAGCGCCGGAATCTTCACTAGCGAGAGGGCCCACATGGTTGTCGCCACACGGAGCGAGGACAAGGTGTCGTTGCAGCGCCTGATCGAGCGCAGTGCCGAGCTGAAGGACAAACTCGTCACCTTCGGGCAGAGCGCGCGCTTCGACCGGTGGTTGACTCCCCTCCTGCTGGAAGCAGCAGGTCCTGAGCGGCAGTTGGAGCAGGCCGAGGCGATCCGGATCATCGACCACTTCATCCTGCGGTTCCGTCTGCCGGACGGTTCGACCGTGGTGGACCGGTTCGTCGCCGGGCAGCGGGACCTGACCGAAACCGACCAGGAGATGCTGCTCGGCTGGCGTGACCCGATGGAGGGCATCTTCGAGATCCAGCGCAAGGACGGGGACGCTGTCGTCCTGCTGAACCTGGTCGACGACCTCGAGTACCGCACGTACTCGAACGTCGGGCGGGCGGCCTTCCGCGGAGTTTCCAAGGGCGGATTTCTCCTCACCTGCCTGGTACCCGTCCACCCGGCCGACGGGGCGTGGCTGGTCTCCGGGGCGATGTCGTCCTACCCGAAGTCCAGCGCCACCGAGATCGCCCAGGCCGCACTCCAGTTGGCCACCAGCCACCCCGAACTGGTCTTCCGCAACCCCAAGAAGATCGAACAGGGATGGCAGTCGATGCGGGCGGACCGGGCCGCGTTCATCGCGTACTACGGCGCCGACGAAGTGGTCCTTCCCCCACTCGAAGCCGAGGCGCGGCTCAACGCCTACTACCGGCACCGGCAGGAGGCCGCCGTCGCCGAGCACCCCGAGCGGGTCCGGGGCAGGCGGCTCCCCGGCCTGGCATTCCCGGCCTTCGAACTGCCGCCGGCCCTCGCGGACTCGGACACCATCGGCGTCATCTACGACGAGGTCGACGGGCTCAACTTCTACGCCGACTACGGGATGCTGCGCGACCTCTTCGCCGACCCGGCCCTCGCCGGCCGCAGGCCGTTTCAGGACCTGCTGCGCACGTACCTGCGCGAGGAGTCGATCGCCCCGCTGCCGATCCGCCGCCTCGCCGCCGCCCACCCGGAGACCGTCGACGCGGTATTCCGGAAGCTGCTGCGGAAGCCCGGCTTCACCTGGACCGAGCACGGAGAAGCCCTGCTGCGCCGACGCAAACCCGGGTACTACGCGCAGGAGCCCCGCCCGGGCGTCTCCGTGATCGGCGAGCGACTCAGCGAGCTCGCCGCAGGCGTTCGACGGTCGAAGTCCAGCAGAACACCGCAGGCGCCGTACACCTCCGGTCACTCCTAGGGACGACACGGCGACTCTCAGGGCCTTACTTGCATAAGACGCAAGCCACTCTTCAACTTGCGCAATCCCCTCCACCGGCACTGCTGTCGCTCCTGCGCACGCCGTTCCGGGGAGAGATGCCGACCTGACTGTATCCGCATCCGCAGGAAGAGACCTCGCTCGCCGACATCGCCGTACGTTTCGGCGTCTCGACGGCCACCGCAAGGCGCGAGGCGGAACGGGTGGTCGAGGCAGAACTGGTCACAGAGCGACAGCACGGAAACCTCTGGCTCCTACAGGCCAACGCCACCGGGCGGCTGGCCGGCCCCCTGACCGAGCTGCTCGCACGGTCCTCGGCCCGCCGCCAGATCTTCTGCCCCTCGCCCGCACCGGTGGATGGGAAAGGATCACCGTGCTCCGACCTCTGCGCATCAGTCCTGCGGTGGCCTGAACAAGCCCTTCCAGGCTGACCACCAGCAGCCTCACACATCATGTACTACAGTCGTTCCATGGATACACCGCGTCCTGGCAAGACCCGAGTCACCAGCGTCTCCCTGCGGGCCGAGACGCTGGAAGCGATTCGCGCCCGAGCCGGCAAGCAAGGCGTCTCCTCCTACATCGAGGAGGCCGTGCAGCGACAACTCCAGCGCGAAGCCATCGACGAATACATCAAGGCCGCCGAAGATGATCACGGCCCGGTCGACCCGGCCGAGGTCGCAGCCAAGGCTGAACGCATCCGCGCGCACCATGCCGCTCACCGCGGAGACTCCGCCCCGGCGAACGCCGCGTGAGCGGCACGCTTGTTCTCGACAGCGAGGCTCTCTCGAAGCTGTCCCGGCGGCATCGCGACATGACTGTGTGGTTGGACGTCGCCCGCGCGCTGGATCTTCTGGTCGTGACGAGCGCGGCCACCCTGGTGGAAGCGCGTGACCCCAAGGTGCCGCAGGCAGCGTTCGACCACGCGGTCTCCCTCGCCAAGGTGCGGCCGGTCACGGAGGAGATCGCACGCGGGGCCAGCAAGTTGCTGGTAGCCGAGGGGCTTCACGGTCATAAGTACGCTATCGACGCGATGCTCGCGGCCACCGCGCATGCGGAGCACGGCGATGTGACTGTGGTGACCAGCGACGTCGATGATCTACGCCGCTTGTGTCACCGCCGCATCGCAGTCGAGCCGATCTGACCCACGCGGCACGTTCAATACCTGCTCTACGGCATATCCTCGCAAGTCAGCGTGCGATGGGTGAACGAGGCTTGACCGAGGTCACCAGCGTCCCCAGCCGGATCCGCTCGGTCGCCGCGGCCGCCGCCGTCAGCGTCGGAACGGCGCCGAACCACGGCCCGTCACGGAAGCTCCGCCAGGAGAGGTGGTCGTAGGTGTACACGGCGTGGAAGCCGAGGTCCTCGGCCCGCCGCCAGATCTTCTGCCCCTCGCCCCACCGGTGGATGGGAAGGATCACCGTGCTCAGTCGCATGGCCCGACCCTATGCGGGCACGGGGGGCCGCAGTGGCGGGCGACTCGCCGGGGAGGGGGGTGGTCAGGGGTGCGGGCGCTGGGCGGGGAGGTGGAGGGGGTGGGCAGGGGTGGTGCGGCGGGCGAGGTCGGCGAGGGTCTCGAAGAGGATGTCGCCGATCAGCACGGGTTCGCGGGAGGCCGGTGGGGCCTCCTCCTCGGGGAGGGGCGCGGGCTCGATCTCGATCTCGTCTGGGACCTGGCGAGTTCGCATGGCTCTTCCTGCCGACGGGGTGGCCGAGGGGGTTCTGCCCGGTCGGCGGGGGCGGGACACCCCGGAAGCGGGCGGATCGGCCGGAAGTGGCGCAGCGGGGGCCGAAACGCGTCGCGGTGATCGCGGCGGGGCCCCGGGGCGGGGCGTGCGGGCGTGGTTCGGCGGTGGGCGAAGATGGAGCGGTGACCACACCGCGCACCGCTCCCCCGACCCGGCTGATCGCCACCGACCTGGACGGCACCCTGCTCTGCTCCGGCGGCACCGTCAGCGAGCGCACCGCCGCCGCCCTGGCCGCCGCCGAGGCGGCCGGGATCCAGGTGGTGTTCGTGACCGGCCGGCCGCCGCGCTGGATGCAGCAGGTGAGCGCGCACATCGGGGGCCACGGGGTGGCGATCTGCTCGAACGGCGGCGCCGTGGTGGACGTGCGGCGCGGCGCGCTGCTGGAGTCGTTCCCGCTGGCGGCGGAGGACGCGCTCGCGGTGGTGGGGCGGCTGCGGGCCAGGCTGCCGGGCACCGCGTTCGCCTTCGAGTACCCGGCCGGGTTCGCCCGCGAGCCCGGGTACGAGGTGCGGATGTGGGGGCAGGACGAGAACCACCCGGTCGGGCCGGCGGAGGAGCTGCTCGGCCCGGGCGGCCCGGTGCGCGGGCTGTTCAAGCTGCTCGCCAAGCACCCGGACCTGGAGCCGGACAAGCTGCTCACCCAGGCCAGGGAGGCCGCCGCGGGGCTCGCCGAGATCACCCGCTCGGCGCCGATACCGCTGCTGGAGATCAGCGCGCCCGGCGTCACCAAGGCCAGCACGCTGGCCCGCTGGTGCGCCGGGCGGGGGATCGACCGGAGCGAGGTGGTGGCCTTCGGCGACATGCCGAACGACCTGGAGATGCTGGCCTGGGCCGGCACCGCGTACGCCGTCGCGAACGCCCATCCGCAGGTGCTGGCGGCGGTGCCGCTGCACACCGTGAGCAATGAGCAGGACGGCGTCGCCGCGGTGCTGGAGGAGATCCTCCGGCACCGCGGCGAGTAGGACGGGTCCGGGCCGGATCAGCCGAAGCGGCCGTTGACGTAGTCCGAGGTCCGCTGGTCGTGCGGGGAGTTGAACACCTGCTCGGTCGGCCCGGCCTCGACGATCCGGCCGGGCGTGTCGTGCGTCGCCAGGAAGAACGCGCAGGACTGCGAGACGCGCTGCGCCTGCTGCATGTTGTGGGTGACGATCACGATGGTGAGCCGGCCGCGCAGTTCGGCGATGGTCTCCTCGACCCGGCGGGTCGAGGTCGGGTCCAGCGCCGAACAGGGCTCGTCCATCAGCAGGATGTCCGGCTCGACGGCCAGCGAGCGCGCGATGCACAGGCGCTGCTGCTGGCCGCCGGAGAGCGAGCCGCCCGGCGTGTCGAGCCGGGTGGCGACCTCCTCCCAGAGGCCGGCGCGGCGCAGGCTGGTCTCCACCAGGTGCTCGCGCTCGTCCCTGGACACCTTGATCCCGGCGAGCTTGAGCCCGCTGGAGACGTTGTCCTTGATGGACATCGCCGGGAACGGGTTGGGCCGCTGGAACACCATGCCGATCCGGCGCCGCACCTCGGCGGGGCGCCGGCCGGGCCGGTAGACGTCGTCGCCGTCCAGCAGCACCTCGCCGGAGAGCGCGGCCCCGCGGATCATCTCGTGCATCCGGTTGAGGATCCGCAGGTAGGTGGACTTGCCGCAGCCGGACGGGCCGATCAGCGCGGTCACCTCGCCGGCCGGCATGGCGAGCGAGACCCGCTCCAGCACCTTGCGGGAGCCGAACCAGGCGGAGACGTCGCGGGTCTCCAGCCCGGCCAGGACGGGCTCCTGGTCGTAGCCGTCGTAGTGCGCGTCCTGCGGGTACAGCAGGTGCCGGCCGTCCTGCCCGTGGCCGCCGGCCGGGGGGACGGCGGGCAGGGTCATCGTGGTCTCGTCGGCCCCCGGGGCCTGGTCGTGCGACAGGTCGGTCATCGGTGCATCCGTCATCGGTACGGTCCTCCGGGCGCGCTTCAGTAGAGGTTGGGCAGCAGGGCGGCGGCGTTCTCGTAGACCGCCCAGAGCAGCGCGCCGATCACCGGCGCGAGGCTGAGGTAGGCGGCCGAGCGGCGCCAGTACCGGGCCAGCACGACGACGGCGGTCACCGCTCCGAGCAGGGCCAGCGACCACAGCTGCAGTGCGCCCAGGGCGCTCTTGTCGGCGGCCAGCGCCTTGTCGTACGGCGTACCGGCGGGGCGGCCGCCGGGGTTGGGCTGCGGGTCGCCGTCCAGCCGGGCGCCGACCAGCACGGTCGAGCGCGGGGCGAGGTCGGAGTCCCCGGTGACCAGCACCAGCCGGTTGCGGGCCGGGTCCACGATCGGGTGGTCGCCGTCGCCGTACACGTTGACGGTGTAGGTGAACCTGCCCTGTCCGGTGGTGGCCTCGATCTTGTCGCCCACCCGGAGCTTGGCCAGGTCGCCGAACGGCGCGCCGAAGGTCGTGCCGCGGCCGAACAGCACCGCGACGCCGGTCTGGCCGGGCAGCGCGGTGTCGCGGCGGTGGCCGGGGCCCTTCATGAGGTCCCGGCCGGTGGTGCCCTCGACCACGACCACCTGGTGCAGCCCGATCGCCGGGATGTCCAGCAGTGCGACGGGGGCGCCGTCCGCGGCCTTGCCGGTCGGCGCGGTCGCCTTGCCCAGTTGGTCCCGGAAGGTCTTGTAGGACGTCGACTGGAAGTGCTGCTGCTGGAGGTGCGAGAGGGTGAACAGGTAGCCGACGAAGCCCAGGGTGAGCGCGGCCAGCAGGCTCACCGCCCAGGCGCCCTGGAGGAAGCGGGTGCGTCCGGCGGTCCGGCCGGTGCCGCCGTCGGATCCGCCGCCCGGCTTGGGCTCCTTCCCGGCGGCGGGGGCCGCCGCCGGACCGGCCTGGCCGGCCGGCGCGGACGCGGAAGCGGGCCGGGCGGCGGAGGCCGGCTTCTCCAGCGCCGGGGCGGTCACGACCGGCCGCCGGTGTTGGTGCGGCGGCGCAGCAGGCGGCGGCCGAGCAGCGGCGGGACGATCACGACGGCGAGCAGTTCGAGCGCCGTCAGGACGGTCAGCGTCCAGTCCTCGGGGCGTCCGCCGACCTCCACCACATTGGCCGCCACCTCGGTGGAGCCGCCGCCGGTGCGGGCACGGGCGACCACCTGGCCGGTCTGGGGGTCGACGACCTGCTCGGCGGCCTGCTCCTCACCGGCCGCGGCGCCGTCGGCGGCGGCCGGGTCGACGGCCGCGGGGTCGGCGGCCGGGTCGGCCGCCGCGGCTCCGGCGGCTCCGCCGTCAGCCGCGCCGCCGGTCCCGCCGGTACCCGCCCCGCCGGAACCGCCGGAGGCCGAACCCGCGCCGCCGGTGGCGGCGTTGGAGCCGTTGGCCGCTCCGGTGGTGCCGGTGGCCTTGCCTCCGGTGGTGGCGTTGGCCGCCTTGCCGCCGGCCGCGCCGTTGCCGCCGGTCGACGCGGCGGCGCCCGCGCCGGCGCCGCCGGAACCCGCACCGCCGGTGCCGCCGGTGCCGCCGGAGCCGCTGCCCCCGGTGGCGGCCGAGCCGCCGCCGCCGGAGGCGCCGGAGCCCGAGCCGCCCGAGCCGCCGCCGTTGACGCAGTCGAGCGGGGTGCCCTTGGCGTCGCAGGGGTTGGGCTGCGGGGCGTTGGTGAGGACGGTCAGCTCACCGGCGGCGTTGAAGGTCGGATTGTCGCAGTTCGCCAGCGAGTTGGGGTCGACCGGGCTGGCGTTGCCGGGGATGTGCTGGGTCTGCAGCATGCCGCCGCGGACCAGGTTGCGCGGGATCGGCGAGTACCCGAGGTCGTCGGCCTTGCCCTGGCCGGCGCAGAGCACGTACGAGATGAAGCGGCTGAGCGCGCTGCCCTTCTCGTCGTTGAAGCGCGGCGGGACCGGCAGCGCCGCGCCCTTGCGCGGCACGATCAGGTAGCTGTAGCTGGAGATCGGGTAGGACCTCGGGTCGTTCATGGTGTAGACGCCGTCGAGGTTCTGCTGGAGGTAGTTCGGGTCGTCCGGCGAGGTGTTGTCGTCGACGCCGCGGATCCGGGCGGCGGTCAGCGCCACGGCGACGTTGGACGCGGTGGGGAGCGAGTAGTAGCCGGCCGGGTTGAGCACCTTGACGACCGGCCAGTTGCTGCCCTTGGCGAAGGCGTACTCGTCGTAGCCGATGGTGCCGGCGCCGGAGGCGCCCATGATGTAGTTGGCGACGACGTCCGAGCCGTTCTGCGCGGCCATCCGGCCCGCCTTGGGGAAGAACTCGGTGTAGTCGCCGCAGCCGACGCCGTTGACGCTGCGGCAGTACGCCTCCCACTCGGCCTGGTGGGTGTGCTGCATCCACCGGGTGAACTGCGCGGTGGCGCCCGAGCCGTCCGAACGGATGACCGGGGTGATCGGGATCGACGGGAGGGCCTTGCCGTAGTCGGCGGTGATCTTCGGGTCGTTCCAGTTGGTGATCTTGTTGGTGAAGATGCCGACGATGGTGTCCGGCGACAGCCGCAGGTCCCTCACCTGCTTGTTGCCGATGGTGAGGTTGTACATGAACGCGGTGCCGCCGGCGGTGATCGGGACGTAGGAGTACCCGTACACGGGGTTCTCGATGTTGCCCGCGCCGCCCTGGTGGCCGCCGCTGCCGAGGCCGGTGTCCTCCTTGGTGCGGAACGGCACGTCGGAGGCGGTGAAGTCGTTCTGTCCGATGGACCACTGGTTGCGGCCGGCGGCCGAACCCGTCGCACTGAAGTTGATCTTGATGCCCTGCGGGTTGACGTCATTGCGCCACTGGTCGATGGCCGGGCCGGCCCAGCTCGACCCGTCGGCGTTCAGCGAGGTGGCCGCGAACGCCGGGGTGCTCTGGCCCAGCAGCAGCGAGGCCGCGGCGAGGGACAGGGTCAGCAACATGGCGAAGGTGCGTGCCACGGGGCGGCTTGCGGCCTCCCACGACATGGGAACTCCTCTGGTACGGAGGGTGGTTGGTGCGGTCAGTGGTGACATCAGCGGTTGCTCCCCGCCGTGATGGCCCGTCGGACCTGCTCGCGCCGCCGCTGGCGCCGGCTGAGGTCGCCGGGGCGGCGGCCACCGATCACCCGGGCGGTGACGAAGAGGATCAGCACCACGACCATCAGGGTCAGCGCGGCCGCGAAGGCCCGCGCGACCATGTCGGGGTAGGGCTGCTTGACGTAGTTCCAGATGAACAGCGGCAGCGAGACCTGGCGGTCACTGAACGGGTTGCCGTTGAACTGCGTGGTGAACCCGGCGGTCAGCAGCACCGGCGAGGTCTCGCCGACGCCGCGCGCCATGCCGAGCACCACCGCGGTGACCAGGCCCGGACGGGCGGTCGGCAGGACGACGTTCCACACCGTGCGCCACTGGCTGCCGCCGAGCGCGTAGGACGCCTCCCGCAGGGTGCCGGGCACCAGCCGGATGACCACCTCGGCGGCCCGGGTGACGATCGGCATCATCATCACGGTGAGCGCCAGCGAGGCCGCGAACCCGCTCTTCTCGAAACCGAAGGTGATGATCACGACGCCCAGCACGAACAGGCCGGCCACGATGGACGGCAGCGCGGTCATCGCCTCCACCAGGGTCCGCACCGGCCGGGCCATCCGGCCGCCGACCTCGGACATGAAGACCGCCGCCGCGATGCCCAGCGGGACCGCGAACAGCGTGGCCAGGCCCAGCTGTTCGAGCGAGCCGACCACCGCGTGGATCGCGCCGCCGGAGGTGATCGGCGAGAGCGCCGCGGTGGTCTCCATCGACTCGGTGAAGAAGTTGGAGTGCCGGGCGGCGTCCATGCCGCGCAGCGCCACGTAGCCGATCTGCTCGGCGATCAGCGCCACCACCAGCGCGCCCGAGCTCCAGGCCACCACGGACACCAGGCGCTCGCGCACCAGCAGCGCGCCCCACTGGAGCCGGCCGAGCAGGAAGTAGCCGCCGAGGAAGGACAGGTACCAGCAGAGCAGGAAGCCGAACGCGCCGCTGAAGGGCAGCACCCGCTCGTAGAGCAGCCAGTCCAGCGCGAGCGAGCCGGACAGCGCGCCGAACACCGTCAGCACGTCCTCGCGGGTGACGCCTCCGAGCTTGAGCTTCCGCTCGGGCAGCGGGGGCCGGGCATCCTCCGGAGCGGCGGGTGCCGCGGCGGGCGCGGCGTCGGCCGGCAGGTCGAGCGTGGTCATCGGGTCGTCCCTTCACGACGGGGCGGCAGCGGGCGGGGGCGGAGGGTGAGGGTCATGGTCAGTCCGCCGTGGCCGCGCCGGAGCGGGACCGGTTGATCACGAACCCGGCCGCCAGGTTGACCAGCAGGGTGAGCATGAAGAGCACCAGACCGGCCGCCATCAGCGCGGAGAGCGCCAGCGGGTCGGACTCGCCGAAGCGCAGCGCGATCAGCGCCGAGATCGAGTTGGCGCCGTTCTCCAGGATGTGGGTGACGACCTCGAAGTTCGGCGAGATGATCAGCGCGACGGCGATGGTCTCGCCCATCGCGCGGCCGAAGCCGAGCATCACCGCGCCGATCACCCCGCCCTTGCCGAACGGCAGCACCACCGTGCGGACCATGCCCCAGCGGGTCGAGCCCAGCGCGTAGGCGCCCTCGCGCTCGCCCTGCGGCGCCTGGGAGAACACCTCGCGGCAGAGCGAGGTGACGATCGGGATGATCATCAGCGAGACGACCACGCCGGCGATGAAGGTCGACGAGGTGTACGAGGTGCCGATGTCACCGGTGCGCACCTTGAGGAAGGGGATCGCGTCACCGAGGTGGTTGGTCAGCCAGCGGGCGAAGCCGATGATCCTCGGCTGGAGGAAGAAGAAGCCCCAGAGGCCGTAGACGATGCTGGGGATCGCGGCCATCAGGTCGACCAGCGAGACCAGGGTCGCCCGCATCCGGGCCGGCGCGTACTCCGAGATGAAGATCGCCGTCGCCAGCGCCACCGGAACGGCGATGACCAGGGCGATCACGGCGATCAGCAGGCCGTTCGGCAGCACCGAGGCGATGCCGAAGTTGTGCGCCTGGGTCTGCCACTTCTTCTCGGTGAAGAACGAGAAGCCGACCTCCCGCAGCGCGTCCGCGCCGCGCAGGATCAGGAAGAAGGCGATCAGGCCCATGATCGCGAAGACCGAGAGGCCGGCCGCCCTCAGCAGGCCGCGGAAGACCCGGTCGCCTGGCGTGGAGGGGGCCGTGATGGTGCGGGGTACGTCGGGGTCCGGCTGGTGGGGGGCCGCGGCGAACGGTGTCGCGGGCCCGGCGGCGGCTGTCATGGTCTGCTCTCCGGCGCGCTCGGAACGGAACTGGTGCGGGGAACGGGGGAAGGGACTCGGCGGGGCCTGAACGGCGGCCCCGCCGAGTCGTCACGGATCGGCCCTCAGGACCGCCGGACCGAACGCAACCGCGCACGGAGGGCGGACGCCCCCGCGGCGATCCGCGCGCCGGCGGGCGTACCCGCCAGGAGCAGCGCCGCCGGGCCGCCCAGGAGCAGGGCGATGCCGGCGATCAGCGCGATCGGCAGCAGCAGCCGGGCCGAGCCCGACCGGTCGGCGGCCGGGGTGCCGGCGGCGACCGGGGCCGCCGCGAGCGGGCCCTTGGCCGCGCCGGACGGGGCGGGCGTGGCGCCGGGCGCCGCCCCCGCGGGCTTGGCCCCCGCCGCGGCGCCGCCGGTGCCGGCCGTGGTGCCCGCGGTGCCGCCGGTGCCCGTGCCGCCGGTGCCGGAGGTGCCTCCGGAGAGCGAGCCGGAGGCGCCGGAGACCGAGCCGGTCGAGCCCGTACCGCCCGTACCGCTCGTACCGCCGGTGCCGGCCGAGCCGTCGGAGACCGGGGACACCGGTGAACCGGAACCGTCCGTGCCACCGCCGCCCGTACCGCCGGTTCCGCCGATGCCCGAGCCGGTCGAGCCCGTGCCACCCGTACCGCCGGTCGAGCCCGTGCCACCGGTGCCACCCGTGCCGCCGGAGTCGCCGCCGCCCGGGTTGCCGCCGGGCCCCGGGCCGGGCGTGGGCGCCGGGCCGGTCTGGTTGCCGGGGTAGGTGCCGTCCTGGGCGGCGACGTGCTTCACCGCGGCCTGCGCCTGGGCCAGCTGAGCGTCCGTCAGCGCGAGGAAGCCCCGGGCCAGCAGGCCGGCGGTGGTGCCGTACCGCTGTCCCTCGCCCCGGTCGGTGACCCGCCGCAGGAACTCCGAGGCGACCTTGGACTTGGTCGCCGAGAGGCCCTCGGTGGGGGTCATCGCGTACTGCACCGTGGTCAGCGGGTACGCCCCGGCCGCGCGGGCGAAGTCACCGCCCGCGCCGTAGGGCAGCCGCTGGGTGCCGGTGGCCGGGTCGGTGGCCATCACGTCGACGGCGGCCTGGAGGCCGGCCAGGCTCGGGGTGACGAACTGCCCCGCCGGGTTGCGCAGCGCGGCCTCGGGCAGCTCGTACGCCTTGGCCTGTCCGCTGTCCATGATCGCGAACAGCCCGCGCAGGCCGGGGTCGACCGACGGGCACGCGGGGTGCCGGCCGTCCGGGTCCAGCTGCCAGAGCTGGCAGGTGGGCTTGTTCAGCAGGACGTTGCGGGCCACCTGGGCCAACCCGTTCACCGGGTTCATCTCGAACTGCTTCACGTTGCCGGGGCCGGAGTAGTCCTGCACCCGGATCGCGTCCACCGGGTAGCCGCTGTAGGCCGGCCGCTGGTAGAAGGTGTTCAGCCGGGTGCCCCACGCGTCGGGCGAGCCCTGGAGGAAGCGCGCGGCCTCCGGGTCGGCGGCGATCCAGGTGGTGAGCTGCTGGATCAGGTCCGTGGTGCCGGAGAGCACGATCGGGGCCGAGTTGGGGACCCACGGGCTGGAACCGCACGTCGGCCAGGTCTCGCCGCTGCCGGCCGGGATCGGGTTGGCCGCCAGGAACTCCTTGTCCTCGAAGATGCAGTCCGGGTTCCCGGCCACCGACTCGATGGTGGCGCCGATGGCCAGCGTGTACGACTGCGTCAGCATCTTCGCGATCAGGAGCGGCGTCAGGTTCATGTGCCTGAACTGCTTGGTGCTCACCGGGTCGTCGACCACGTACACGACGGAGATCGCGCCGTTGGCGAGCGGCGCGTAGACGTGCGGACGGGTCGCCGGTTCGTTCTCCGGCAGGGCGGTCAGCGCCAGGTCCGGCCCCTTGCGGGAGCGGAAGGCGGCGCGCGCCTGCGGCTCGCCGGTCGAGGGGATGTAGGAGATCCCGAGCGGCGCCTCGCCCTTGCAGAGCCCGGAACGCCACTGCTGGACCGCCCGGTTGGCCATCGCCAGACCGGCCATCTCCAGGTCGATGGCCGCGCTCTCGCACTCGCCGGCGGTGGGGGCGAAGGTCAGCGGGACCACCGCCCGGTTCGCCCAGGAGCAGGCCTCGCCGGGGAACCAGTTCTCGTTCGCCGCGGCGCTCGTGCTGTAGACCGACTCGGAGGCGTTGGCGTAGAAGCCGTTGATCGCCGGGTTGTCCAGCGAGTGGTCGGCGCAGTCGGCCCGCGCCTCACCGCTGTTCGCCCCGAGCGAGTCGCCGCCGTAGTTCGCCTCGACCACGATCGAGCACGGGTGCGCGGCGTCGCAGCCGAGCTTCTGGCTCTCCTGCGAGGTCCAGACCTCGATGTCGGCCTCGCCCCGGCCGTCCGGTCCGGTCACCCGGACGCTGCCGTTGAACGGGAACTCCGGGTTCTGGGTGCCGGCCGCGGGCCGCTCCTGGAAGAAGCCCTTGCCCGGGTCGGCGGCGCCGAAGAGGCTGCTGCCGTAGCAGTCGAAGATCGTCGGGTCCGTGCCCCGGCACTGGTAGACCCGGACCGCGTAGAGGTCCTGGCCGGTGTTGCTGTTCAGCTTGACCGAGCGCAGCGGCCTGCCGGCCGGGTCGACGGTCGGGGTGAAGCCCTCCCAGGAGACGTGGACGACCTGGTTGGAGAGGTCGGTGGTGTCCGAGACGGTGACCTTGCCCCGATCGCCGTACTCCCCGCCCTCGCCCTTCGGCTTCCAGAGCCGCGGCCCCTCGACGGTCTTCGGCGAGGCTGCCGATGCCACGGACACCGTGCCCGCCCCCAGCGGGAGGATCACCGAGACCCCGACGACGGCCCAGGCCAGCGCCATCGCCAGCAGCCCCTTGCCCCACCTCCCCAGGGCTCTCGAACCCGGTGGACGGACTCTCATGACGTGCACCTCCAGGGAACGCGCTGCGCGCGTAGACGAGGGAACCGGCCGGACCGTGGACATGTGACTGGCCAGAAGCCGCCGATGGTCCGTCACCATTCGGCCAGCCGTACATGGACGGCTCGGATCGCCCGGATGTACGGGGCCACAACACGCCTGCGAACCAGGCCCGTTGGACCCCGAACCTCGTCTTTCCCCGGAGCACGGAACAGCGGGGTCCGGACACCGGACCCCGCCACCGCTACCGGGTTCGACCCCGTGTCAGCTGCCGGCCTTGAAGGAGAAGCTGAAGGAGCCCACCGACTGACCCGCCTGGAAGAAGGTGGTGTTGAGCTTCGAGTCGAGGAACTTCGCGCCCTCGTCGTCCACCTGGAGGTCGGAGGACTCCAGCTTGCCGTCCGCCTGGGTGCCGGTCACCACGGTGTCGCCGGCCGGGTCCAGCAGCGCGACCGGAGCGGAGGTGCCCTCCAGGACGCCGGTGACCTGCCAGGTGTCGATGCGGAAGGCCAGGTTCTTGAAGACCGCGCTCTTGCCGGTGCGGAGGTTGACGAAGAGCAGGCCGCCGCCGAGCTGGACGTTGCCGTAGAAACCCGGGAGGTTCGCGGAGCCGCCGGTCACCGGGAAGGACGCCGACAGGCCCTTGGTGCTGTCGTAGGAACCGGTGGCGTTCGGCAGCGCGAAGACCAGGACACCCGCCGACAGGGAGCTGAGCAGGAAGCTGTTGCTCTCGTTCACCACGGCGGAGCCGGTCGGGGCGGTGGCCGCGGCGGCGTCGGCCACGGCGGAGACGGTCAGGCCGGTGGTGGCGATCACGACGGTGGTGGCGATCGCGGCGAGGCGGGTGCTGGTGCGGGACATGCTGCTCTCCTAGGTGTGCAACGTGGAACGGTTCGGCCGTGGGGCCGTGGTGTCTTGCCCTGCGTGGAGCGGTGGAGCGGTGGTGCGGTGGAGCCGTCGGACGGTGGAGCGGTCCCGCGCGGCCGGTGGCCAGGGGCGCGGACGCCCCCGGCCACCGGGTGTTACGGGGTGTTACGGAGTGTTACGGGGCGGAGATCAGGGGGTGGGGACGGAGATGGTGCCGCACGCGGTGCCCGGCAGGGTGCGGAAGCCGTAGCTCTTGATGTCCGCGATGGCGGTCGCGTTCTTGCAGATCCAGCCGTCCTTGCTGAAGATCGCCTTCAGGGCGGTGGCGCGCGCGTCACCGGCGTTCCAGTCGGCCTGGCGGACGACGTTGTACACCGAGCGGCCGAACGCCGAGTTGGCGAAGGTGGCGGACAGGGTGTTGGTCAGCGGGTCGACCGGGGCCGCACCGTCGATCGAACGGATGGACAGCGGGCCGGCCGCGTCCGTGCCGCTGCTGTGGCCGTTGTAGACCTGGCCGATGTAGTGGGCGGCGGAGTAGGGGACGATCGCGTCGACGTCGTTCAGGACCGCGTCGGTGCCGCGGTTCTCCTGGACGGTGGTGGCCTGGATGCAGGTGCCCGGGTTGGTCAGGCCCAGCGCCTGGAGGAAGAAGGCGCGGGTGCCCGAGCCGTTCTGCGGCAGGAACGCCTTGATCGTGGCGGTGGACAGCGACGGGTCGATCTGGTTCCAGGTGGTGTAGGTGCAGTTGTAGATCTTGGTCAGCTGGTCCGTGGTGAGGTTCGCCGGAGCGTGGCTGCCCGTGGAGAGGGCGGCCCAGGAGACCGCGTCCTTGGCGTAGGCGATGAAGAGGTCGGTCACCGGGTCGCCGCCGGTGCCGTTCTTCGGGCCGCGGGAGGAGCGCGCGAAGTCGAGCGTGGCGCTGTTGTTGGCGTTCAGCGCGGTGATGCCGGCGCCGGAGCCGTTCGGACGCGGGATGGTCAGCGCGCCGGACTTCGGGGTGATCGGCGAGGTGCCGGTCGCGTCGTAGCTGTAGAGCTTCGTGCCCGAGGCGCCGACGAAGGCGTTGTAGTCCGTGGAGAACTTGTTGAACAGCGCCTGGGTGGTGTCCGAGCCCACGCCGACGATGTCGGTCGCGGCGGGGGTGACACCGGCGGCCGGGTCGGCGACGGCGGTGCCGCCGGCGATGGTGGCGACCGAGGTGGCGATGGCGGCGACGGCGAGCAGCTTGGCAGCGGTCTTGCGCATGTTGCACTTCCTCCGGTGGGAGAGACGTACATCGCTTGCCCGGGTACTGCTTGTCAGTCCCGGGGCCGGGAGCCGCGTCCGCGGCGGCCCGTTCCGGCAGTGCCGATCCTGTCGGGCGGCGCGGTTCCGTCGGAAGGGTGGACGGTCGCCGCCGGCGATTGTCGATATCTCGGTTCGGAGAGGTTTAGCAACAGGTCAGCGGGCCCGCAGAGGGGGGGATAACCGCAGGTCAGAGGCCGGTGACGTTCTTCTCCAGGTGTCGGCTCGGGGGGTTGCCGGATACCTGCGCTTCACCGGAAGAGGGGGAAGCGGGGGCGTGGCCGGGGCCAACGCGAGAAGCCGCCCGAAGGCGGCTGCGGGAGGGGCGGACGGGCCGTCAGAACGGCCAGGCGTCGTCCCGCCCGGGGCGGCGCAGGTCCTGCCCCAGTCGCTGGAGTCCGGCGAGGAAGCCGGTCACGCCGGCCTGGCACTGGTCGCGCCGCAGGTACCCGCGGGCGCTGCGGGCCACCGGCCCGGCGGCGTCGGCGGCGCCCGGGCGGGTGGTGCGCAGCGGCAGGTACGCCGTCCACACCCACAGCCGCGCCTCGGACTGGCCGACGGCGCACCGCAGCGCGGCCCGCTCGATGATCAACTCCCTGACGGCCTCGGCCAGTTCGGCCTCACCCCGGTAGGTCCGCACGCCGACGCCGAGCTGCCGCCCGTTCGCCGCGCGCAGCGTCCAGGACAGCGCGCGGTCGCCGACCGGGACGGTCAGCAGCCGCGGCCCGCGCCGGTCAGTGGACATCGGACGTTCTCAACGACGGCCCCCGTTCGGCGAGTTCGTGTAGTTCCGGCAGTTCCAGGGCGGGCTGCTTGGCCAGCAGCACGACGAAGCGCCGGAAGGCGTTCTGGCAGGTCGCGTACCGCTCGTAGGCACGGCTGGACCGCACCTCCGGCAGCGCGCGCGATCCGGGGATCACCCAGATCCAGCCGATGCCGTCCCGGACGTGCGTGATCCGGGCGGTGAGCCCCTCCGCGGCGACCCGTAAGCCGTCGAAGCCGCGCTCCGCCTCCCCGGCCGTTTCGTACGCGGCCGGGGTGACCGCGACCACCCGGCCGTTCGGCGCCTTCAGCTGCCAGCGGTACCGCCCGTCCGGTGCCCGTTCGGCCCGGAACCCCCCTCGACTTGCCCCTGCTGCGGTGTGACCGCGGCTCGACGCGTCCACTGCTCCCCCACAGTCCGGTTCCTCTCCGAGACGGGAGTAAAGCTATGTGTGCACACGAGAGCGCCGGAAGGCTGCGAAATGCACAACTTGCTCCGTTGGCCGGGAAGTTCTCTCTCGTTAAACTTTCACCGAGTGCACACCAACCGCGCGCCAACCAAACCCGGCACCGATCCCCGTCGTTTACAAACTGCTCGAAGACGTCCGGGCGGCGTCCCACCCTTCGGACGGGCGTTCACAGCCGGGCGGTCCAGCGCACCCGGGTGCCCCTGCCGTACGGGCCCCGCTCGTGCCAGGCGTCGCCGCCGAGCGCCTCGGCGCGCCGGGTCAGGTTCCGCAGGCCGCTGCGCCGCCCGCCCTCGGGGATGCCGACGCCGTCGTCGGTGACGGTCAGCAGGACGCCGGGCCGCCCGCCCCGGTCCAGCGACTCCGGGTCGCCGCCGACCGGCCGGCCGCCGTCGTCCAGGTGCACGGTCGCGTCGACCTCCACGCCGACCCGGGAGGCCCGGGCGTGCCGGGCCGTGTTGGACAGCATCTCCCGCAGCGCCGCGAGCAGCTGACGGCCGGTCTTCTCGCCGACCAGGCTCTCCACCGGGCCGACGAAGGAGACCGAGGGCTTGAAGCCGAGCGCCGCCGCGGCCTGGCTGCACTCGCGCAGCACCCGGGTCCGCAGGGTGTCCGGCTCGTCGCCCTGGTCGTCGTGCTGGAGCGCGTAGATGGTGGTGCGGACCTCCTGGATGGTGGCGTCCAGCTCGTCCACCGCCTCGCCGATGCGGACCTTCACCTCGGGGACGATGGCGCGCCGGGCGGCGCCCTCCAGCATCATGCCGGTGGCGAACAGCCGCTGGATGACCAGGTCGTGGAGGTCGCGGGCGATCCGGTCGCGGTCCTGGAAGACCGCGAGCCGCTGCTGGTCGCGCTGGCCCTCGGCCAGCCGCAGCGCGAGCGCGGCCTGCGAGGCGAAGGTCTCGGCGAGCTGCTTCTCGGCCTCGGAGAACGGCACGGCGCCGCGCGAGCGCCAGACGCAGAGCCCGCCGAGCACCCGGCCGGCGGCGACCATCGGCACGGCCAGCGAGGGCCCGAAGCTGCGGGCGAGCCGGATCACCACGGTCGGGTCGGTGGACATGTCGTCGAGGTGGACGCTCTCCCCCTTGAGGAGCTGGACCGCGACGCTGCCGGGCGGCATCAGCTCGCCCTGGAGGAACTCGGCCGCCTCCCCGGAGGCGTGCGCCACCCGCATCTGGCCGTCGACGGTCGGCAGCAGGATCATCCCGAGCGCGGCGTCCGCCAGCTCCCGGACCTGCTCGGCCGCGACGGTGAGCGCCACCTCGGCCTCGTCGGTGGAGAGCAGCGCGGTGGTGACGGCGGCCGCGCCCGCGATCCACCGCTCCCGGCGCCGGCCCTCCTCGTAGAGGCGGGAGTTCTCGATCGCGACGCCGGCCGCGGCGGCCAGTGCGTGCACCACCTGCTCGTCCTCCGGGGTGAAGGCGCCGCCACTGCGCTTCTCGGTCAGGTAGAGGTTGCCGAACACCTCGTCGCGGATCCGGATCGGCTCGCCGAGGAAGGTCTTCATCGCCGGGTGGTGCGGCGGGAAGCCGTAGGAGCGCGGATCGGCGGTGAGGTCGCTGAGCCGCAGCGGCTCGGGCCGGTCGATCAGCGCGCCGAGGATGCCCCGGCCGACCGGCAGCTCGCCGATCTCCTGGACGGTCTCGTCCTCGACGCCGACGTGGATGAAGTCCTGCAGCCCCTGCCCGCCGGGCGCGACCACCCCGAGCGCCGCGTACCGGGCGTCCACCAGCTCGGCGGCGCCGGCGGCGATCCGGTGCAGGGTCGCGTGCAGGTCGAGACCGGCACCGACCGACACGACCGCCTCCAGCAGCCGCTGCATCCGGTCGGTGACGGCGGCGGCGGACTGCAACCGCTCGGACACCTCGGTGACCAGCGTGTCCAGCCCGAGCGAGGAGATCTCGGGCACCCGGTGCGGCGCCTGGTCGGGCTCCGGCGCCGGCGGGGTGAAGTCGGGCAGGTCTGGCGTGGGGTCCATGGTGAAGAGCGTAGTTTGTACGGTTTTCGACAGAAGTAACGACGCGACGGGCAGAAGGGCCCGCCCCGGTCATCCGACCGCGAGCGGCAGCGCGTCGGCCTCCCGTTCGCGGTCCCGCATCCGCCGGAGGCGGCCGCCGGGGCGGGCGGTCAGGTCGGACCAACGGCCGCGCTCGACGACCCGGCCGGCGTCCAGGACGAGGACCTCGTCGACGGTGCTGTCGTCGAGGCCGGCCAGCCGGTGGGTGATCAGGACGGTGGTGCGGCCGGCGGTCGCGGTGAGCAGGTCGGCGGTGAGGGCGTCGGCGGTGGGCAGGTCGAGGTGCTCGGCCGGCTCGTCCAGGACCAGCACCGGGAAGTCGGCGAGCAGCGCCCGGGCCAGGGCGAGCCGCTGGCGCTGGCCGCCGGAGAGACGGGCGCCGTGCTCGCCGACCATGGTGTCCAGGCCGTCGGGCAGGGACTCGGTGAAGTCCAGCAGCCGGGCGGCGGCGAGGGCCGCGCGCAGCTCCTCCTCGTCCGCCTCCGGCCGGGCCAGGCGCAGGTTCTCGCGCAGCGAGCTGTCGAAGACGTGCGCGTCCTGGGCGCAGAGCCCGATCACCCGGCGGACGTCCTCCCCGGCGAGTTCCCGGCTGTCCACGGCCTGCGGACCGCCGGCGGCGAGCCGCACGCTCCCGGCGTCCTGGTCCAGGAAGCGCAGCAGCGCCTGGGCCAGGGTGGTCTTGCCGGAGCCGGAGGGGCCGACCACGGCGATCCGGCGGCCCGCGGTGAGGTCGAGGTCGACGCCGGCCAGCGCGTCGCGGTCCTGGCCGGGGTGGCGGGCGGTCAGCCCGCGGACGGCGATCGGCAGCGGCCGCTCGGGCAGGGCCTTCGGCGCGGCCGGTTCGGCGACGGCGTCGGGCGCGTCCAGCACCTCGTCCAGCCGGGCCGAGGCGGCCTGGCTGCGCCGGCGGGCCTGGACGGCGAGCGGCATGCCGGTGACCGCCTCGAAGGCGGCCAGCGGGGTGAGCACGACCACCGCCAGGCAGACCGGGGCGAGCGCCCCGGACTCCACGCCGCGCAGGCCGACGGCCGCGGCGGCGGCCACGGTGAGGCCGGTGAGCAGGGTGATCAGCCCGGTGCCGAGCGCGGCGGTGGCGGCCGAGCGGGCGGCCAGCCCGGTCAGCGCGGTGTCGGCGGCGCGGACGGCGGCGAGCCGGCCGGGCAGCGCCCCGGCGACGGTGAGTTCGGCGGTCCCGCTGAAGGCGTCCAGCACGGTGGTGGCGAGCCTGCCGCGGGCCGGGGCCTGGCGGCGCTCGGCGGCGGCCGACCAGCGGGCGGCCAGCGCGGGCACCACCAGGCCGGCCAGCAGCAGGCCGAGTCCGAGCACCAGCCCGGCGGCGGGCAGGAAGGCGCCCATGGCGAGGGCGGCGGCCAGCGAGACCACCGCGGCCACGGCGGCCGGCAGGCGCCAGCGCAGGTAGTGGTCCTGGACGGCGTCGACGTCGGCGACCAGCCGGGAGAGCAGGTCGCCGCGGCGGAACGCGGGCAGCGCGGCCGGGGCGAGCGCGGTGAGCCGGCGGTAGACGGCGGCGCGCAGGGTGCCGAGGGTGCGCAGCACGGCGTCGTGCGAGACCAGCCGCTCGGCGTAGCGGAAGACACTGCGGCCGATGCCGAAGGCGCGCACCGCGGTGACGGCCATCATCAGGTGCAGGACGGGCGGCATCTCGGAGGCGCGGGAGATGAGGTAGCCGGAGGTGGCCATCAGCGCGACGGCGCAGCCGAGGGCGAGCGAGCCGAGCAGGACCGAGAGGGCGAGCCGGGGCTTGACGGCGTCCTTGCCGGGCGCCGGGCCGTCCTGCGGGGCCGGCCGGGTGGGCCGGCCGCGGTGCGCGAGGACGGGGACGGCCGCCTCGGAGGCCGGGGGAGCGGCGGGGCCGTCCAGCCGGACCTGCCGGTCGGCGGCGGCCAGCAGCGCGGGCCGGTGCGCGACCAGCAGCACGGTGCGCGCCGGGTCGGCGGCCAGCGCCCGGACGGTGTCCACCACGGCCGCCTCGGAGGCGCCGTCGAGGTTGGCGGTGGGCTCGTCGAGCAGGACGAGCGGCCGGTCGTCGGCGAGCAGCACCCGGGCGAGCGCGAGCCGCTGGCGCTGGCCGGCGGAGAGTCCGGCGCCGTCCTCGCCGAGGGGGGTGTCCAGCCGGGTGACGAAGTCGAGGGCGTGCGCCGCGCCCAGCGCCGTCCACAGCTGCTCGTCGGTGGCCTCCGGCCGGTAGAGCCGCAGGTTGTCGCCGACGGTGCCGGCGAACAGGTGCGGGTGCTGCGGCACCCAGGCGATCTGCCGCCGCCAGCTCTCCGGGTCCAGTTCGGCCAGGTCGTGGGCGCGCCCGTCGGCGGCGGTGATCCGGACGGTGCCGGCGTCCGGGGCGGTGAGGCCGAGCAGGACGCCGAGCAGGGTGGACTTCCCGGCGCCGGACGGGCCGGTGAGCGCCACGGTCTCGCCCGGGCGCAGCACCAGCGCGGCGCCGTCGAGGGCGGGCGCGGTGCGGTCGGCGAAGCGCACGGTGAGGCCGTCGGCCTCGACGACGGCCCCGGCGAGCGCGGGCGCGGGCACCGTGCCGGCGGCCGGCAGCGGGGTCTGGAGCACCTCGAAGATCCGGTCGGCGGCGGTCAGGCCCTCGACGCTGGAGTGGTAGAGGGCGCCGACCTGGCGGATCGGGAAGTAGACCTCGGGCGCGAGGATCAGGATCAGCAGCCCGGTCTCCAGGTCGAGGCTCCCGTTCACCAGCCGGAAGCCGATCGAGACGGCGACCAGCGCGACCGAGAGGGTGGAGAGCAGCTCCAGGGCGAAGGAGGAGACGAAGGCGATCCGCAGGGTGCGCAGGGTGGCCCTGCGGTAGTCGGCGGTGATCTTCGCGATGGTGGCGGCCTGGGCGCGGGCCCGGTTGAAGACCTTGAGCGTGGGCAGTCCGGCGACCACGTCCAGGAAGTGGTGGGAGAGCCGGGAGAGGGTGGTCCACTGGCGGTCCATCCGGGCCTGGGTGGCCATCCCGATCAGCACCATGAACAGCGGGATCAGCGGCAGGGTGCCGGCGATGACGGCGGCCGAGGTGGCGTCGGCGCCGACGATCCGCAGCAGCACGGCGGCCGGGACGACCACGGCGAGCGCCAGCTGCGGCAGGTAGCGGGCGAAGTAGTCGTCGAGGGCGTCCACGCCCCGGGTGGCGAGGGCGGTGAGTTCGCCGGTGCGCCGGCCCGCCGGGTGGGCCGGGCCGAGCGCGGTGGCGTGGTCGAGCAGCTTGCGCCGCAGGGTGGACTTCACCCGGGCGACGGAGCGGTGCGCGGTCAGTTCGGTGAGCCAGCCGACCAGCCCGCGCCCGATCGCGGTGAGCACCAGCAGCGCCAGCGGCGCGGTGAGCTCGTCGAGCCCGGTCCGCTGCTGGAAGCCGCGGACCACGAGTTCGGCGATCAGGCCCGCCTGGGCGACCACCAGGGCCGCGTTCACGGCGCCCAGGAGGACGGTCCCGGCGAGGAAGGTCCGGGTGGTGCGGGCGTACCCGAGGAGTCGGGGGTCGACCGGCTTCATGGCGTCAGACCTTGTCGAGGGCGGCGGCCGGGTCGTGCCCGGGGATGTGCTGGACGCCGATCCGCTTGCGGAACACCCAGTACGTCCAGCCCTGGTAGAGCAGCACGAGCGGGGTGAAGATCACCGCCACGATGGTCATCAGCTTGAGCGTGTAGGCCGCGGAGGCCGAGTTGCTCACCGTCAGGCTCCACTCCGGGTTCAGCGTGGACGGCATGACGTCGGGGAAGAGCGACAGGAAGAGCATCGCGACGGCGGCCACGACGGTGACGCCCGAGAGGACGAACGCCCAGCCCTCGCGGGCCACGTGGTTGGCGCCGAGCGCGCCGACCAGCGCCAGCACGGCGATCACCAGGGCGGCGAGGCTCCAGCCGTTGCCGTGGTCGGCCTGGGTCCAGATCAGGAAGACCGCGGCGAGCGCCGCCGTCGCCAGTCCGACCCGCAGGGCGGTGGCCCGGGCCCGCTCGCGGATCCCGCCGACCGTCTTGAGCGCGGCGAACACCGCGCCGTGGAAGACGAACAGCGCCAGCGTCACCAGGCCGCCGAGCAGCGCGTACGGGTTGAGCAGGTCCCAGAAGGTGCCGACGAAGTTCTTCTCGGCGTCGATGTCCACGCCGCGCACGATGTTGGCGAAGGCGACGCCCCAGAGGAAGGCCGGGATCAGCGAGGTCCAGAAGATCGCCTCCTCCCAGTTGCGCTGCCAGCGCGGTTCGGGCCGCTTGGCCCGGTACTCGAAGGCGACGCCGCGCACGATCAGGCAGACCAGGATGATCAGCAGCGGGATGTAGAAGCCGCTGAACAGGGTGGCGTACCAGTCCGGGAAGGCCGCGAAGGTGGCACCGCCCGCGGTCAGCAGCCAGACCTCGTTGCCGTCCCAGACCGGGCCGATGGTGTTGATCAGCACCCGCCGCTCGGTGGTGTTGCGGGCCAGCGTCTTGGTGAGGACGCCGATGCCGAAGTCGAAGCCCTCCAGGAAGAAGTAGCCGATCCAGAGGACGGCGATCAGGACGAACCAGACGTCGTGAAGTTCCATGGTGTGTCGGTCCTATCGATCCTCGGGGGCCTCAGTAGGCGAAGGCGAGCGGCTTGTCGGCGTCGTCGTCGGCGGCCGGGCCGCGCAGGGACGGGTCCTTGGCGGGCGGCTGCTCGTCGGTGGCCGGGCCGGCCTTGGCGTACTTGACCAGCAGCCTGACCTCGATGACGGCGAGGATCGCGTACAGCGCGGTGAAGGTGGTCAGCGCGCCGATCTGGGTGCCGACGCTCACGTTGGGGGAGACGGCGCTGGCGGTGGTCATCAGGCCGAAGACGGCCCAGGGCTGGCGGCCCATCTCGGTGAAGATCCAGCCGAAGCTGTTGGCGATCAGCGGGAAGCCCATGGTGAGGATGCCGATCCGCCAGCTCCACTTGGTGAGGAACGGGCCCAGCTCCCGCTTCGGGGTGAGCATCAGCCTCGGCACCTCGTCGTCGCCGGTGCGGAACTCCGGGGCCAGGAACCGCTTCCTGCGGGTGGTCCAGAGTCCGATCAGGCCGGCCACGAAGGAGGTCATCCCGAAGCCGATCATGAGGCGGAAGCCCCAGTAGGTGACGAAGATGCTCGGGATGTAGTCCTTGGGGTCGCCGCCGTGCTTGGCGGCCTCGGCCGCGGCGGTGTCGTTGATGCCGGGGACGGCGGAGCTGAAGTCGCTGTTGGCGAGGAAGGACAGCGCCGCGGGGATCTCCAGCTCGACCGAGTTGTGGCCCTTGCTGACGTCGCCGACCGCGAAGACCGAGAACGGCGCGGGGGCCTTGGTGTCCCAGAGCGCCTCGGCGGCGGCCATCTTCATCGGCTGCTGGCGGAACATGACCTTGGCGAGCTGGTCGCCGCTGAGCGCGGTGCCGAGGCCGGCGATGACGGCGATGACCAGGCCGAGCCGCAGCGAGGTGCGCATCGCGGCGACCCGCTTGGGGTTGGCGGTGGCCGGCTTGTGCTTGGCCTTCCAGAGGTGGAAGGAGGCGATGCCCACCATGAACGCCGCACCGGTCAGGAAGGCCGCGGTCAGGGTGTGCAGGACGACGGTGACGGTGGTGTCCTGGAACAGCACCCGCGCGATGTCGTTGAGCTGGGCCTTCCCGGTCGCCGGGTCGATCGCGTAGCCGACCGGGTGCTGCATCCAGGAGTTGGCCGCCAGGATGAAGTAGGCGGAGAGCACGGTGCCGAGCGCGACCATCCACATGCAGGCGCAGTGCAGCTTCCGGGGCAGCTTGTCCCAGCCGAAGATCCACAGGCCGATGAAGGTCGACTCGAAGAAGAAGGCGATCAGCGCCTCCATCGCGAGCGGGGCGCCGAAGACGTCACCGACGAAGCGGGAGTAGTCGGACCAGTTCATGCCGAACTGGAACTCCTGGACGATGCCGGTGACCACGCCCATCGCGATGTTGATCAGGAAGAGCTTCCCCCAGAACTTGGTGGCGTGGAAGTACTTCTCCTTGTCCGTCCGCACCCACGCGGTCTCCAGCCCGGCGACTATCGCGGCGAGGCTGATGGTGAGCGGGACGAAGAGGAAGTGGTAGACGGTGGTGATGCCGAATTGCCATCGCGCGATGGTCTCGTGAGCGATTGCCAGTTCCACGTCGCCCTCTCTCCAACCGACCCTCTGAGGTCACATATCGGACAAACTTCTCATGACTAGCCGGAGACCGCCGCCCAAGCGGCAAGCTTGTCCGCTTGTGAACGTGAACACGTTCACAAGCACAGTATCCATCACCCTTACGCGGATGATGCGGGCGGGGTGGGGTTGGGCCTGTGGCCGACCAGCGGCGATGCCGTGCGCACAGTCTGTAAGGACACCCGCCCGGCCACAACGAGCGGCCGGGCGGGTGGGGTGGGAAATCTGGACGATCCGTAGCATTGACAGCCGGGTGCTCATACAGGACGGCCCAATCGGACCGGCCGGGCGGAGCGGCCGCTCCCCCGGCGCCGGGTGGGCTGCCGCAGGGGCGGGTGATCAGCTCCATCCCGTGGCCGGCCGGTGACCGGCACGTGATGCCGTAGGCATGATCCTGGATCCGCCGTTCCCGCTCATGCCGGCGCCTTCCGCACTGCCGTGCCAGACTCCCACCCCATGCGAACGATCGTCGAGGAGATGGCCGGACGGCTGGCCGAGGTGCCGGGCGTGGTCGGCGTCGTGCTGGGCGGCAGCCGGGCCCGGGGCGAACACCGGCCGGACTCCGACTGGGACTTGGGCCTCTACTACCGTGCCGGGCTCGACCTGGACGCGCTGCGCGCGGTGGCGGGGCCGGACGCCGGGGTGACCGGTCCGGGCGGCTGGGGGCCGTGGGTCGACGGCGGGGCCTGGCTCACCGTCGAGGGCCTCGGCCGGGTGGACTGGATCCTGCGCGACCTCGACCGGGTGGACCGGGTCCGGGCCGACTGCCTGGCCGGTCGCTACGAGGTCGGGATCCAGGCCGGGCACCCGCTCGGCTTCTGGTCACCCTGCTACGTGGGCGAGTTGGCCCTCGGCCAGGTGCTCGCCGACCCGTCCGGTGCGCTGACGGATCGACAGCGCGCGTACGCGGTCTACCCGGAGCTGCTGCGGGCCGCCCTGACCGGGAGCACCTGGGAGGCCGGGTTCCTGCTCGACGGGGCCGCCAAGGGCGCGGCCCGCGACGACGTCCTGTACGTCGCGCTCTGCCTCTCCCGCGCCCTCGGCGTCCTGGTGCAGGCGCTGTACGCGGCCGACCGCCGCTGGTGCCTCAACGAGAAGGGCGCGCTCGCCGTCGCCGGGACCCTGCCCGGCGCCCCGGACGGCTTCGCCCCGCGCGCCCGCGCCCTGCTCGCCGCCCCCGGCGACGGACCGGCGGCGCTCGCCGCCACCGTGGCCGCCGCCCGGGCACTGGTCGCCGACACCGAGGCCGCCCTGCGCATCTCCTGACGACCCATCAGGCACGGCCGAGGAGCTGGGTCCCGGAAGCGGAGGGGGCGCGGGCGGTGAAGTAGTCGACGAAGCCGCGCAGGAACTCCGCGGCGGTGATGACACCGTCCCCGTCGGTGTCCAACTGGCGGAAGCCGTGCGAGAGTTCAGCCGGGTGCAGGCGCCGCCCGTCGAACAGCACCCGGTACTCGGCGAAGTCCAGCAGGCCGTCGCCGTCGGCGTCGGCCGCGGCGAACACCGCCCGCAGCGCGGGCAGCATGCCACCCTCCAGGTACGCCGGGTCGCGGTCGCAGCCGGCCAGCGTCGCACCGATGAACTCCTCCCGGCTGATCCGGCCGTCGCCGTCGGCGTCCATGCCCGCCCGCAACTGCTCCCACCACTCCTCGAACGCGGCGTACACCCGGGCCTCGCCGTCCTCGGAGAGCTCCAGCCGCCAGCAGACGTTGTGCGCCATCGCCTGGAGGTCGCGGACGGTGAGCCAGCCGTCCCCGGTCTGGTCGAGGACCTCCCGGAAGAAGCGGTCCAGCCGGGGCGGCCGGGTGTCCTGGCGCGGCATCCGCCGGGGCCGGGACGGCGGGCGCACGCCCGGGGCGCGGTAGCGGAGGCGGTCCGGCAGCCTGGTCAGCACCAGCCGGCCGCCGCCGTGCAGCAGCCGGGAGAGCAGCGCCCCGCGGCGGGTGGGGACCAGTCCGAACCGCTCGCGGTACACCGCTGGGAGGTCCGCCACGGTCAGCTCGGTGACCGCCTTGGCCACCACCCACCGCAGCACCCGCCAGCCGGCCGGCCCGAGGAAGCCCAGCCGGCGCGGGCAGGGCGCCTCGCGCAGCATCCCGTACAGCAGGTGGCGCGCCGTCCCGGTGAACTCCAGCCGCTCGGCGGTCGTCCGCCGCAGGTAGCCGGGCAGCTCGGCGGCGGTCTCGGGCAGCTCCCCGGGCGGCAGCCCGAACACCGCCGCGATGTCGGCGAACTCCCGGTAGAGCGCTTCGAGTTCGTCGGCCGTATAAGGGTCGCCGCTCAACTCCCGCATGGCGGCCACCGATTCGAAGAGGGTGAGCAGCACCCAGGCCCGGGTGGCCGGGTCGTGGGCGTCGTAGGCGCGGCCGTCCCCGGTCGTGCCGCGGATCCGCCGGTGCGCCCGGTCGAGCCGCTTGACCTCGCGCCAGAGCTGCTCCTGGTCGGCCTGGAAGAGCCGCCGCCCGCTGCCGAGGGTGTGCTCGATCCGCCGCCAGGGGTGGCCGCGGTAGGTGGAGTGCTCGTCCATCCCGGCCGCGACCACCGGATGGGACGCCTGGAGCACCAGCAGTCGCCAGGCGACCAGCACGATCCGCCACTCCGAGAGGTCCCGGCGGAAGGAGACCCCGGGACGTGGTGCCGACGCTGAGGACGCTGCTGACGCTGCCATCCGGGATCTCCTGGGACTTGCGGGACCTTTCGCGTACGGGCGAGGCCCTTCCCGGCCGTCCGACCGGGAAACCAGGCGGAGGATTGGTCAGACAGTCCTACTTGGCAGGCACTGTCACCTCGGCGAGGTCCGCGAGGTCGGCCGCGTCCAGGCGCAGCGCGGCGGCGGCGGTGTTCTCCTCCAGGTGGTCCGGCGAGGAGGCCCCCGGGATGGCCAGCACCGCCGGCGACAGCGCCAGCAGCCAGGCCACCATCACCTGGGCCCGGGTGGCGCCGTGCCGCTCGGCGACCCGGCGCAGGGCCGGGCGGTCGGGCACCCCGGTTCCGCCAAGCGGGTAGAACGGGACGAAGGCGATGCCCCGCTCGGTGCAGTCCGCCAGCAGCCGCTCACCGGCCTCGTCGCGCTCCAGCACGCTGAACCTGTTCTGCACCGCCACCACCGGGGCGATCGCCTCCGCCTCGGCCAGCTGCGCCGCGTCGACGTTGCTGACGCCCAGCCGGCCGATCAGCCCCTCCTCGCGCAACTCGGCGAGCGCGGCGAAGGGTTCGGCGATCGAGGACTGGCTGGGCAGCCGGCGCAGGTAGACCAGGTCGAGCCGGTCCACGCCGAGTTCGCGCAGATTGCGGTGGACCGCGGCGCGCAGGCCGGCCCGGTCGGCCGGGTCCATCCAGGAACCGTCCGGTTCGCGGCCGGGGCCGACCTTGGTGGCGATCACCAGGTCGTCCCGGTAGGGATGGAGGGCCTGGCGGATCAGGCCGTTGGCGGAGACGTCGCGGAAGAAGTAGAACCAGGCGGTGTCGATGTGGTCGATGCCCAGCTCCACCGCCCGGCGCAGCACCCGCAGGCTCCGCCCGGGGTCGCAGGCGGGGCCCTCCCAGTCGCGGGAGGGCAGCTTCATCGCGCCGAATCCCATCCGGGAGACCGGCAGTTCGCCGCCGAGGAGGAAGGTGCCGGCCGCACCGGCGGCGGGGGCGGCGGCGGGGGCGGAGGCCTGAGGAGTCGTCGTCATGCCCTCCACCCTCGCCCGGGGTCGCCGGACGGCCGTCCGATCTGGCAGTTTGCTGCCATGAGCACCGATCGGATCATCACCCTGCACGGCGAACGCGAGCTCGTCCAGCGGGCCGGCCACCTCTTCCTCGCCTCGCGCGAGGAGTTCCTGGTCGCCGCGGCCGATCTGATGACCTGGTCGGCAGGCGTCAACGCGGCCTTCCGGGAGGGGAAGCGGCCGCGCGTCGTCCCCGGTCTGACCATGCGCAAGCTGTACAGCCGGCGCGCCCTCGCCGACCCCGAGTCGCAGCGGCGGCTGCGGCGGATCGCCGCGAGCGGCATCGAGGTCCGGATCTCCGACGGGCCGATCGCCCGGGAGGCCATCGTCATCGACCGCCGCACCGCGATCCTGGCCGGCGCCCCGGTGCGCGGCGTCCCCACCTACACCGTGGTGCACACCCCGGAGGTCGTCGACGGCGTGCGCTCGCTGTTCCGCGCCAGCTGGGAGACCGCCACCGACCTCGCCGACTGCACCGTCCCGCCGCCCCCGCTGACCGACCAGGCCCGGCAGATCCTGCGCACCCTCGCCGCCGGCCACACCGACGAGACCGGCGCCCGCCTGCTCGGCGTCTCGCTGCGCACCTACCGCCGCCGGGTCGCCGAGCTCATGACCGCCCTCGGCGCGACCTCCCGCTTCCAGGCCGGGCTGCTCGCCCAGGGCCTGCCGACCGGGCAGGGCGGCCCGGCGGACCCCGGCTGATGCTCGGCTGATCCCCGGTGGTCAGCGCTGGCGGTCAGCGCTGGCGGGGGAGTTCGAGGCGGAAGGTGGCGCCGCTGCCGGGGGCGGTGTGGAGGGTGAGGGCGCCGCCGTGGGCGTGGGTGAGGGCGGTGGCGATGGCGAGGCCCAGGCCGGCGCCGCCGCGCCGGTCGTGGCGGCTGCGGGAGGCGTCGACGCGGTAGAAGCGGTGGAAGACCAAGGCGGCCTGGTCGGCGGTGAGGCCCGGCCCCGAGTCGGCGACCTCCAGCAGGCAGAGGCCGTCGTCGGTGCCCACGCCGATCCGCACCGGGGTGCCGGGCGGGGTGTGCTTGACGGCGTTGCCGACCAGGTTGGTGACCACCTGGCGCAGCCGGGCCTCGTCACCGAGCACCGGGGCGGGTCCGGGCGGACCGCCGCCGGCCGGGCCGGTGAGCGCGACCGGGCGGCTGGGGTCGAGCGCGGTGAGGTCGTGGAGGGCGTCGGCGGCCAGCGTGCGCAGGTCCATCGGGGCGAGGTCGAGCGGGCGTTCCTCGTCGAGCCGGGCGAGCACCAGCAGGTCCTCGACGAGGGCGCCCATCCGCACCGCCTCGTTCTCGATCCGGCCCATGGTGCGCCGCACGTCCGCCTCGGTCGGCAGGGCGCCCATCCGGTAGAGCTCGGCGAAGCCGCGGATGCCGGCCAGCGGGGTGCGCAGCTCGTGCGAGGCGTCCGCGACGAACCGGCGCATCCGGGCCTCGGACTCGGCGCGGGCGGCGAACGCGGACTCGATCTGCGCCAGCATGCCGTTCAGCGCGATGGAGAGCCGGCCGACCTCGGTGTGCGGCGCGAGTTCGGGCATCCGGTGGGAGAGCTCGCCGGCCGCGATCAGCTCGGCGCCCTCCTCGATCCGGCGCAGCGGCCGCAGCCCGGTCCGGACGGCGAAGAAACCGAGCGCGGCGATCACCACCAGGACGCCGCCGCCGATGCCGAGGAAGGCGGTGCGCAGCCGGGCGACGGTGCCGTCGATGTCCTCCCGGGAGACGGCGACCATCACGTAGGCGGAGCTGGGCGCGGGCGCGGCGAACGGGCCGGTCTGGGAGCTCTGCCGCTGGACCGGGAGCACCACCGTCCGCCAGCGGTGCCGGCCGCCGCGCTGGTCGGGCAGGTCGAAGGGGGTGCCGGCCTCGACCTTGGCGGGGTCGAAGCCCGCCAGCTGCGGCGCCGGGTCGTTCTCGGAGACCGGCTGGCGCACCACGAACTGCACCTTGCCGTCGGCGGACAGGTACTGGACCAGGTACTGGCTGGGCAGGGTGGCCAGGTACTGGCTGGCGGAGCGCTTGCCGCCGACCGCCGGCTGCTGCTTGGCGTCCGGCCAGTTGAGCCGGGACGGGGCGCGCCGGGCGAGCGGGTCGGCGTAGCGCTCCAGCTGCTCGTCGAGCCGCTGCACCAGCTGGTGCCGGACGCTGCCGAGCACCACGGTGTCGCTGATCACCAGCCCGGTGGTGACCAGCACGAGCAGCAGCACCAGCAGCCGGGCGCGCAGCGACAGCCGGCCGAGCCGGCGGGACGGGGCGGCGGTCAACTCCGTGCTGCTCAGCCCTGCGGCGGGCGGCGCAGGGCGTAGCCGATGCCGCGCACGGTGTGGATCAGCTTGGGCCCGTGCGCCGGACCGGAGTCGAGCTTGCGGCGCAGGTAGGAGATGTACGACTCGACGATGGAGAGGTCGCCGCCGAAGTCGTAGGCCCAGACGTGGTCGAGGATCTGCGCCTTGGAGACCACCCGGCCGACGTTGGCCATCAGGTAGTGCAGCAGCTTGAACTCGGTCGGGGAGAGCGCGACCACGCTTCCGCCGCGGGTGACCTCGTGGGCTATCGGGTCGAGGACGAGGTCGGCGACGGCCAGCCGGCCGTCCTCGGCCGGTCCGCCGGAGCGGCGCAGGATGGCGCGGATCCGGGCGATCAGCTCCTCCAGGCTGAACGGCTTGGTCACGTAGTCGTCGGCGCCCGCGGCCAGGCCCTGGACCTTGTCGCCGACGCCGTCCTTGGCGGTGAGGAAGAGCACCGGCAGGTGGTCGCCGGGGTGGCCGTGGGCGGGGCCCGCGATGAGGCCGCGGCTGGTCTGCTCGCGCAGCCGCTCGACGACGGTGAAGCCGTCGAGGTCGGGCAGCATCACATCGAGGACGACCAGGTCCGGGCGGTCCGCCGCGATCAGCCGGAGCGCCTCGGCCCCGGTCGCCGCGGAGGCCACCCGGAAGCCGGAGAAGCGCAGCGAGGCGGACAGCAGTTCGCGGATGTTCGGTTCGTCGTCGACGACGAGGAGGTAGGCCTCCCCCTGGCCGCCGCTGGTCACCGCCGAGGTTCCTGGTGTCGACACAGTGCCTTGCACGGGGGTTCCGCCTCCCGGTCGGACGATGGCGTTCAGCTCGAGGCTAGCCCGGGGAGGCTATGGGCCATCGATGAATGTTGGATTAACACCTTATCGGGCGGTTTTGTACGGAGGGACCCGCGGGGCGGGCCTCGATGGTGTGCGTACTGCCCCGGACGCCCCCGAACGCCGCGGCGGAGCGGGCGGCCGCACCGGGCCGTCCCGCTCCGCCGTCAAGCGCGGGGAGGGTCAGAGCTCCTTGCGGAAGGCCTCCGCCACCGTGAGGAAGATCGAGTTGCCCTCGACCTCGCCGATCGAGATGCGCACGCCCTCCGGGAACGGGCGGACGATCACACCGGCCTCGGCGCACGCGGCGGCGAACTCCTGCGAGCGCTCACCGAGTTCCAGCCAGACGAAGTTGGCCTGCGAGTCCGGGATCTCCCAGCCCTGGGCGCGCAGCGCGGCCACCACCCGGCCCCGCTCCTCGACCAGCGCGTCCACCCGGACCATCAGGGCGTCCTCGGCGCGCAGCGAGGCGACCGCGGCGTCCTGGGCGAGCTGGGTGACGCCGAACGGCACCGCGGTCTTGCGCAGGGCGTTGGCCACCGGCTCGTGCGCGATCGCGAAGCCGACCCGCATCCCGGCCAGGCCGTAGGCCTTGGAGAAGGTGCGCAGCACGCAGACGTTCGGGCGGTCCCGGTAGAGGTCGATGCCGTTGGGCACCTCGGGGTCGCGGATGAACTCGATGTACGCCTCGTCGATGACGATCAGCACATCGGCCGGGACGGCGTCCAGGAAGCGCTCCAGCTCGGCGCGGTGGATCACGTTTCCGGTGGGGTTGTTGGGGTTGCAGACGAAGATCAGCCGGGTCCGCTCGGTGACCGCGGCCAGCATCGCGTCCAGGTCGTGGTCGCCGCCGGCGGTGAGCGGCACCGGGACCGGGGTCGCGCCGGCGACCTGGGTGATGATCGGGTAGGCCTCGAAGGAGCGCCAGGCGAACATCACCTCGTCGCCGGGGCCGGCCGTCGCCAGGATCAGCGACTGGGCGACGCCGACCGAGCCGGTGCCGGTGGCGATGTGCTCGGCGGGCACGTCGAAGCGCTCGGCCAGGACGGCGGTCAGCTCGGTGCCGGCCATGTCCGGGTAGCGGTTGAGCCGGCCGGCCGCGGTGACCGCCGCCTCCAGCACGCCCGGGAGCGGCTCGTACGGGTTCTCGTTGGACGACAGCTTGTACGCGTCGGCGCCGGCGGGCTTGCCCGGCTTGTAGGTGGGAATGCCGTCCAGGGTCGGCCTGAGGCGGGGCCCCTGTGCTGCGGTCACGGTCGGTCTCCTTCTGTTCTTCCGCTGCGTTCACCCGCCACGGTCGGGATCGCCGCCGTGCCCGGGAATCGGAACGCACCCGGTCCACCCCGGTCGGGTGCCCTGAACATAACCGATCGCACTCACCCGTAGGAGTGAGATGCCCGGTCGGGTTACAGGTGCAGATCAGCCATTCTGCCGGGTTCCTTTGGCACATGTCAGAGGTAAACCGGCTGGTTTCGTCCGGGGATCAAAGGGGCGCACGCGGGCTCACTCATGGAGAAACGTATCTCCACAGGCTCCCAATGCGCCGGTCACAGACCCTTGTCAGGAGCCATACGATCGGTCCGCCATGACAGCAGCAGCCAACCAGAGCGGTCGGCGTCCCACCACCTCACGGCGTCTGGAGCGGGCCGGCATCCGGGATGTGGCAGCAGCCGCCGGAGTGTCGATCACCACCGTCTCCGACGCGCTGAACGGGAAGGGCCGCCTGCCCGACGAGACCAGAAGCCGGGTGCGCGAAGTCGCCGAGCGCCTCGGCTACCGCCCCTCGGCGGCCGCACGGACCCTGCGCACCGGACGGTCCGGCCTGATCGGGCTGACCGTCACCACCTACGGCGAAGAGCCGTTCACCTTCACCGAGTTCGCCTACTTCGCCGAGATGGCCCGGGCCGCCACCAGCGCCGCCCTGGGCCGCGGCTACGCGCTGGTGGTGCTGCCCGCCTCCTCCCGGCACGACGTCTGGGGCAACATCGCCCTGGACGGCACCGTGGTGATCGACCCGCCCGACCAGGACCCGCTGGTGAGCGAGCTGTACCGGTCCGGCGTCCCGGTGGTCAGCGACGGCAAGCCGGGCAACTGCCCGGTCACCGCCTGGGTCGACAACGACCACGAGGCCGCCGTGCTCGGCATCCTCGACCACCTCTCCGAGGCCGGCGCCCGCCGGATCGGACTGCTCACCGGCACCAGCACCGACACCTACACCCGGCTCTCCACCGAGGCCTACCTCGGCTGGTGCGCCAAGGTCGGCCAGGAGCCGGTCTACGAGACCTACCCCGCGCACGACCCGGCCGCCGGCGCCGTCGCCGCCGACCGGCTGCTCGCCCGCCCCGACCGGCCGGACGCCGTCTACGGCCTGTTCGACCCCAACGGCACCGACCTGCTCGCCGCCGCCCGCCGCTACGGCCTGCGGGTGCCCGATGACCTGCTGCTGGTCTGCTGCAGCGAGAGCGACGTGTACGCGGCCACCGAGCCGCCCATCACCACCCTGTCGCTCAAGCCGCGGCGGATCGGCACCACCGTGGTGAACCTGCTGATCGACGCCATCGAGGGGGTGGACTCCGGCACCGGCGTCGACATCGCCCGGCTCTTCCCGCCCCGCTTCCGCACCGCCGGCACCGGCCCGCCGCCCGGCACCCTGATGCCCACCGAACTCATCGTCCGCGCCTCCTCCCAACGGCGGAGCCCGCGCACCACGGTCAGCCCGCCCCGCCCGCCGGGCGAGATGTGACCCCGGGCCGCACCCTCCGGGTGTGCGGCCCACCCCTGCCGAGTCGGGACAAAACGGACCTGACGGACCGACCGGCTGACGCTCCGGAGGATTGGATACCCACCAGGTGACGACGCCGGGAGAGTGGTCTTCCTATGATGGGCGAATGACACCCGAGGACCGCTTCCCCGGGCCTGAACACCCGGACTCAGGCCCACGCCACCAGCCGGACCTCGACGTGCTGCCGTACGGCACCTATTACGAACCCGAACCCGCCGGCGGGTACTCCGGGGGCGGCTACGAGGCCGAGACCTACAGCGGCTACGGCGGCGCCCGCTACCTCGAACAGCACTGGCCGGCCGCCGGTCCCGAGCACGGCCACACCGTGCACGCCCCGACCGGCCACGACGGTCACGACGGCCGTCACGATGGCCACAACGGCCACGAGGGTCACAACGGCCACGACGGCCACACCGGTTACGAGCCGACGCTGACCGACCACCCGTCCCCCGCGCACGGCGGCCACCAGGGCCCCGGCACCGGCCCGCAGAGCGACGACCCGCCGACCATCGAGCTCGGCCCCCCGCTCGCCGAACCCGGCCTGCCCTACCACCCGTACCCGGCCCCCGGCCCCGGCGAGCCGCCCGGCCCGCTCTACGTGGTCGGCGACGTGCACGGCTACCTCGATGAGCTCCGCGCCGAGCTGCGCCACCAGGGCATCATCGACGCCGACGGCCACTGGTCGGCCGGACGCGCCCGGATCTGGTTCCTCGGCGACTTCACCGACCGCGGCCCGGACGGCATCGGCGTCATCGACCTGGTCATGCAGCTCGCCGCCGAGGCGGCCGCGGCCGGCGGCTACTGCCGTGCCCTGATGGGCAATCACGAACTGCTCTTCCTGGGCGCCGCCAGGTACGGCGACGAGCCGGTCCAGTCCACCGCGGGCACCGCCTCCTTCCTCGCCGCCTGGCGGCTCAACGGCGGCCAGCAGAGCGACCTGGAGCGCCTGGAGGCGCACCACATCAGCTGGCTCTCCCGGCTCCCGGCGATCGCCCTGGAGGACGGCCACCTGCTGCTGCACTCGGACACCACCGCGTACCTGGAGTACGGCGAGTCCATCGCCGAGGTCAACGACGCCGTCCACGACCTGCTCGCGGACGAGGGCGTCGACGAGTGGTGGGACTGCTTCCGCCGGTTCACCAAGCGGTTCGCCTTCCGCGGCGACGCCGGCCCGATGGCCGTCCGCGAGCTGCTGGACGCCTACGGCGGCGCGCGGGTGGTGCACGGGCACAGCCCGATCCCGTACCTCACCGGCGCGGTGCACGCCGACGACGGCATGCCGCCGCACGTCCCGGGCCCGTACGTCTACGCGGACGACCTGGCCGTCGCCATGGACGGCGGCGTGACCATGGAGGGCCGCCTGCTGGTCGCCCGCCTGCCGGTCTGACGCCGGGCCCGGACCCGGCGCACCCGCCGCACCGCCGCACCGCCGCACCGCCGCCGGACGGACACCGTTCCGGCGTGCGGCCGGCCGCGTCCGCACGCCCTGACCGGCGCCCTCGCACCCCCTCTCCGCCGCGCCCGTACTGACCTGCACCGACGACCTCCGAGCACGAACCAGCCGACCCCCGCGCGGCCGTCCGCCAATTCCCTCCGGTTTAATGTGCCCCCTGGCCGGGGGGGTGCATCTGGATCGCCCTCCGTTTGTTCGAGAGGGATAGAACTGACATGGACCAAACCGGGGGGAAGTCCGGCACGTCCGAAAACAGCGTGACAACGGGGCTTCAGCCCCCCATTGTCCGTATTGCCGTGATTGCCGGACTGGTGGCCATGAGCCTTGCGGTGCGCGGGCTGATGGCAGACCGGGAGTCCATGGATTTCACGTTCTTCCTGGCGCACTGGTACCGGACGCTGGACGAGAACGGCGGATTCCTGGCGCTCAAGGAATCGGGGTTCTCGGATTACAACGTCCCGTACCTCTACCTCCTGGCGGCACTCACCTATCTCCCGTTTTCGGCACTCACCGGAATCAAGCTCGTCTCGATCGTGTTCGACCTGCTCCTGGCCTTCTTCGCCTTCCGGATCGTCGCCCTCCGCCACCCGCGGCCCGACGACTGGCAGCCGATCGCCGCCGGCGGGGCGGTACTGCTGCTGCCCACGGTCGCCATCAACAGCGGCTGGTGGGCCCAGGCGGACTCGATCTACACCTCGTTCATCGTCGGCAGCGTCTACTTCGTGCTCCGCCACCGCCCCTGGTGGGCCTGCGCCATGCTCGGCTTCGCCCTGGCCTTCAAGCTGCAGACCGTCTTCGTCCTCCCGTTCCTGCTGGTCCTGCTCGCCGTCCGGCGGATCCCCTGGCACACCCTGCTCGCCATACCCGGCGTGTACCTCGCGCTGGACGTCCCGGCCGTCCTGCTCGGCGCCGACCCGGTCAAGCTGCTCACCGTCTACGCCCGGCAGACCGGGACCTACCAGCAGCTCACCCTGAACGCGCCCTCGGTGTACCAGTTCATCGACCAGCCGGCGTCCGCCGAGCAGGCCGCGAACATCCGCACCGCGGGCGTCATGATCGCCGGCGCGGTGGTGCTCACGCTGGTCACCCTGGCCGTCCTCTCCCGGGCCGGCCAGGCCGCCTGGCGGCGCGGCGAGGGACACGTCGCGCTGAGCGACGACCTGGTGGTGCTGCTGGCGACCTGCTCGGCGATCGTGGTGCCGTTCCTGCTGCCGTCCATGCACGACCGCTACTTCTACGTCGCCGACGTGCTCACCCTGATCGCCGCGTTCCTGCTGCCGCACCGGCTCTGGTTCGCGCCGTTCCTCACCCAGCTGTCCTCGCTGGCGACCTACATGGCCTTCCTGCGGCCCCCGTCGGTCGAGTTCGCGGCCGAGTACAACTACTCCGTCCGGACCTGGGTGCTGCTCGCGGTGGTGATGGGCGGCGCGGCCGTCGGCGTGGTCGTGGTCACCTTCGGTGAGTTCCGCCGCCACCAGGACCCCGAGGCCGGTCCCCCGGAGGACCCCGCCGTCGAGCCGCGGCCCCCGGTCCCGGCCGCCCCCTGATCCTCCGGCTCCCCGGCTCCGCGCGCCGGAACGACGACCGCCCCGGAAGGCCTTGGCCTTCCGGGGCGGTGCGGCTTCCGCGGCGGGTCAGCCGCGACGGGCGCGGCGGGCCAGCGCGACGGCGGCGCCGCCGACCGCGATCAGCGCGGCGGCGATGCCCGCCGGGACGGCGGGGTTGGAGCCGGTGTCGGCCAGTTCGCCGGCGGCCTCCCTGGCCGGGGAGGGCTTGGCGACGGCCTTGACCACCGACGGGGTCGCGGTCGGCGTGACGGTCGGCACCGGCACGACGGCGACGGTGCTCGGCGCGGCGGTGCTCGGTGCGGCGGTCGGCTTGGCGGTCGCGGTCGGCTTCGCGGTCGGCGTCGGCTTGGCGGTCGCGGTCGCGGTCGGCGTCGGTGTGGTGGTCGGCACCGGCGCGTCCGGGTTCACGCAGTCGGGCGCGCCGTCGACCGGGGTCGTGGCGATCCGCTCGGTGGTCCAGAAGAGCACCGGACCGGCCCCCGGGTAGTAGCCGAAGTTGAGCGACGGGTCCGAGGGGTCGAGCCTGAAGTTCTTCCCGAGGGTGATCCGGGCGTTGAGCACCTTGTTGTCGACCGGGCCGGTCGCCCACTTCGCCACGTCGACGGAGCCCCCGACCATGCCGACCGCGCCCAGGTCCACCCGGTGCCAGCTGCCGTCCTTCGGGTCCTGGACGTCCACCTCGGCGTCACAGGCCGGCGGGCCGTCCATCGAGCCGACGCCCTGGCCCGCCCAGAGGAAGAACGAGGCCTTGGTGAGATGCCAGTCGAAGCCGTTGGCGGTCTTGATCGAGACCTTGAACGGGTGCGGCCTGCCGTCCGCCGGAATCGACTTGGGCAGCCCCTCGATGGTCGTGGTGAGGCCGTTCACCTTGACCACCCGGCCGGTACCGGCCGTCCGCTCCCTGACCTGGCCGTCCGGCCTCAGCGCGGGCCCGAGGTAGGCCTCGAACCCGATGTCCACCGCCGGGCCCTCGTGCTTCGACTGCACCACCTTGAAGCGCAGCTTGAAGGTGCGCTCCGCGTGCGGCTGCAGCTCCAGTGCGGCACCGGTGACATCGGCCGCGGTGCCCTCGTAGCCGCCGGTCCCCCCTCCCAGGTCCTGGGCCTTCATCGGCACCGGCTGCCACGTGCCGGAGGCGCCGTCGGCGTACTCCACCAGGATCTGGTCCGGGCCGAGCCACTGGGAGCCGACCACGATCAGCAGGTGCTGGTCGACGGAGGGCTTGTCGGTGTCGTTCCTGACCGTCACCGACCCCTCGGACCAGCCGCCGCCGGGTTCGACGGAGGCGAGCCCGTCCAGCCTGATGCTGTGGCTCTGGTCGCCGCCGGCCGCCTGGGCGGCGGGGGCGGTCAGTGCGATCGGCGACGCGACCAGCGCCGCGGCAATGAGCGCATGGCGAATTCTCACATGTACCTCAATGGTCCGAAATAGACGCAATTCCCGGCGAGCGCACTAGGGCTCCCCCCATCGCGCGGGCCGCAGACTATCCGATCCCCAGGTTGGAATGTCAACCAACTAATTTTTGGAGCGGGCATTCCCTACAAGTCGACAAAAACGGCCTTGATCGCGGTGGCCGTCCGGCGGATCGTGGAAGACGCACCGCCCGACCGCCACCCCGACTGGAGACACCCATGACCACCCTCCGCGTGAAGGCCTTCGACCACCTCGTCCTCAACGTCGGCGACGTCGAGCGCTCGCTGGAGTTCTACAGCGGCCTGCTCGGGCTGGAGCCGGTCCGCGTCGACGAATGGCGGGCCGGCAAGGCCCCCTTCCCGTCCGTCCGGATCACCCCCGAGACCATCATCGACCTGACGTCGCGCCCGCGCGGCGAGTCCAACGTCGACCACATCTGCCTCACCGTCGACCCGCTCGACTGGCAGGAGGTCATCGACTCCGGCGCCTTCACCGTCCTGGAGGGCCCCGTCACCCGCTACGGTGCCCGCGGCGACGCCACCTCCGTCTACGTCCAGGACCCGGACGGCAACACCGTCGAACTCCGCTGGTACCCCGAGGACGCCGCCTGACCGGCCGCGCCCCTCCCGGAACCGCCCGGGCCGTCCGGTCCACCGCCACCCGATGGCGACGGCTGCGGCACTGGTGCGCGAACGATCAATCCCGGAAGCTCTTTTCCGGTGCTGCGTCCGCCTCGGCTCCGGGGGGAATCGGCCATGTCCACGAACTCGTCCGCCCGGTGTTCCCCCACACTCGCCGCCGGCCGGGAGCCGCCCGGACGACACGACCGAACGCACGTGGCCCTCGTGGCACTGCCGAGCCACCGTCACCGCATGGTCACCGTCGACCAACGGGGCCACGGCGCGGCTCGCGCCGACCGGGCGACGTCTCACGCGCCGCCTGCGGACGAACGGCGGAGCCGAGAACGACGAAGCGCCGTCCCGGAAGGTACTCGGGGCGGCGCTTCGGACGCGGACGTCAGTCGGCCAGGGGGAGGTAGACCTTGTTGCCCTGGGCCTTGAACTCCTCGGACATGGCCTGCATGCCGGCCAGGGCATCGGCGTCGTAGCCGGACGCGACGGCGGTGGCGCCGTCGCCGTGCTCGTCGCGGATCTTCTGGGAGATCTTCATCGAGCAGAACTTCGGGCCGCACATCGAACAGAAGTGGGCGGTCTTGGCGGGTTCGGCGGGGAGGGTCTCGTCGTGGAAGTCGCGGGCCGTCTCCGGGTCGAGGGCCAGGTTGAACTGGTCCTCCCAGCGGAACTCGAAGCGGGCGTCGGAGAGGGCGTCGTCCCAGGCCTGGGCGCCGGGGTGGCCCTTGGCGAGGTCGGCGGCGTGGGCGGCGATCTTGTAGGTGATGACGCCGGTCTTCACGTCGTCGCGGTTGGGCAGGCCCAGGTGCTCCTTGGGCGTGACGTAGCAGAGCATCGCGGTGCCCCACCAGGCGATCATCGCGGCGCCGATGCCCGAGGTGATGTGGTCGTAGCCGGGCGCGACGTCGGTGGTGAGCGGGCCCAGGGTGTAGAAGGGGGCCTCGTCGCAGATCTCCTTCTGGAGATCCATGTTCTCCTTGATCTTGTGCATCGGGACGTGGCCCGGGCCCTCGATCATCACCTGGACGTCCTTGGCGCGGGCGATCCGGCCCAGCTCGCCCAGCGTCTGCAGCTCGGCGAACTGCGCCTCGTCGTTGGCGTCGGCGATCGAGCCGGGGCGCAGGCCGTCACCGAGGGAGAAGGTGACGTCGTAGCTCGCGAGGATGTCGCAGAGTTCCTCGAAGTTCGTGTAGAGGAAGTTCTCCCGGTGGTGCGCCAGGCACCAGGCGGCCATGATCGAGCCGCCGCGCGAGACGATGCCGGTCTTGCGGCGGGCGGTCAGCGGCACGTAGCGCAGCAGCACGCCGGCGTGCACCGTCATGTAGTCGACGCCCTGCTCGCACTGCTCGATGATCGTGTCGCGGTAGACGTCCCAGCTCAGCTCCTCGGCCTTGCCGTCGACCTTCTCCAGCGCCTGGTAGAGCGGCACGGTGCCGATCGGCACGGGGGAGTTGCGCAGGATCCACTCGCGGGTGGTGTGGATGTTGCGGCCGGTGGAGAGGTCCATGACGGTGTCGGCGCCCCAGCGGGTGGCCCAGGTCATCTTCTCCACCTCCTCCTCGATCGAGGAGGTGACGGCGGAGTTGCCGATGTTGGCGTTGATCTTCACCAGGAAGTTGGTGCCGATGATCGCCGGCTCGACCTCGGGGTGGTTCACGTTGACCGGGATGACGGCCCGGCCGCGGGCGACCTCCTCGCGGACGAACTCCGGCTCCAGGCCCTCGCGCAGGGCGACGAACTCCATCTCGGGGGTCACGATGCCGCGCTTGGCGTACCCGAGCTGGGTGACGGCGGCGCCGTCACGGCCGCGCAGCGGGCGGCGCGGGCGGCCGGGGAAGACGGCGTCGAGGTTGCGCAGGTCGCCGCCGCGCGGCGAGGTGTGCCTGATGCCGTCGTCCTCGGGGCGCGCCTCGCGGCCGTCGTACTCCTCGACGTCGCCGCGCTGGCGGATCCAGGCGTCGCGCAGCGCGGGCAGGCCGCGCCGCACGTCCGGCTCGTAGTCCGGGTCGGTGTACGGCCCTGAGGTGTCGTACAGCGGGACGGTCCTGCCGTTGGTGAGCACGACCTCGCGGTACGGCACGCGCAGGTCGGGGCGGGACCCCTGGCGATGGGCCTTGCGCCAGGCCGGGGTGGGGTAGCCGGTGCCCGCGCTGGTGACGGCGGTCCCGTCGCCGGACTGCGGACGGGCAGACTGCGGCTGTGCCTCAAAGGTGGTCATCGGACCTCAAACTCCCTACGCCGGCATTACCCGGTCAGGTTCCTGCGGTCGACGCAGCCTCCGGTCCGTCCGTCGACGTCCCGTTCAGCGCCCTCTCAGCCCGGTGCTCCGAGCTCCCGCGTCCGCAGGCGGTGTTGCCCGCGCATGACGTCCAACACCGTAGCGAGCCGATCGCCGGAGGTCCAGAGGGGGTCCTGGAGGGGGAACGCCGAGGTCCGGACGGTGAACGGGGGACGGGAGGCCTCCTCTGCGGGCAGACTGGCCCCGTAGTCGACGAGTCGAGGAGGCCGGCGTGGTCGGGAGCACGGGGCGGGTCACCGGGGCGGTTGGCGCGGGGCTGGTCGGCGAGGTGATGGTGCACGTGCCGGAGCGTCAGGGCACCGAGGCGTTCCTCGCCTACCTGGCCGTGCCGGGCGAGCGGCTGACGGTCGGGACGCCGGTGGTGGTGATCGAGTACCAGCCGCCGAGGACGGTGTACGTGGCGCCGATCGGCCCGTGACGCGCCGATGACCGTCCGGTGACGACCTTGTGACGGTCCGTCATGTCACTTCCCTTTCCCCCGGATCGGCCCGGGCGGACAATCCGAATCGGCGCTTCTCCAGCGCCGGAAGGGGGAGTTGGACCATGGGCTACATCGTCGCCGGGGCGGTCGCCGCGGCACTGGTCGTCGGGATCACGCTCTTCAAACTCATGTGGCGGGTGGCGGAGCCGAACGAGGCACTGATCATCTCCGGTTCCCGGCACCGCACCGAGGGGGTCGGCGACGGTCTGGGCTTCCGGATCGTCACCGGTCGCGGCACCCTCGTCACCCCCGGCCTGCAAGGGGTCCGGCGGCTCTCGCTGGACCTCAACGAGGCCGAGCTGAACGTCGAGTGCGTCACCACCCAGGGCATCCCGGTCCGGGTGAAGGGCGTGGTGATCTTCAAGGTCGGCGACGACGAGGTGTCGATCGCCAACGCCGCCCGCCGCTTCCTGGACCAGCAGAAGCTGATCAGCCAGCGCGTCCACAACGTCTTCGCCGGCCACCTGCGCTCGATCGTCGGCGGGCTCACCGTCGAGGACATGATCCGCGACCGCGAACGGCTCACCGGCGAGACCCGGGCCGCCTCCGGGCTGGAGATGGAGAAGCTCGGGCTGATCATCGACACCCTGCAGATCCAGGAGATCATCGACCCGACCGGCTACATCAAGAACCTCGCCATCCCGCACGCCGCCGCCGTCCAGCGGGACGCCCGGATCGCCCAGGCCGAGGCGGACCGACTGGCCACCGAGGCCGAGCAGGAGGCCGCCGCCCGCAAGGCCGAGGCGACCCGCAACAGCGAGATCCAGCAGTCCTCGTACCAGGCCGAGATGGACACCGCCACCGCCCGCACCCGGCAGGCCGGGCCGCTCGCGGACGCCGCCGCCCGGCAGGAGGTGGTGGTCCAGGAGACCCGGGTCGCCGAACTGGAGGCCCGGCGCAAGGAGCAGCAGCTCCAGATCGACGTGCGCAAGCCCGCCGACGCCCGCGCGTACGACACCCGCACCAGCGCCGAGGCGGCCCGCGACGCCCGGATCTCGGCCGCCCAGGCGCAGGCCCGGGAGACCGAGCTGGCGGCGGCGGCCGAGGCCAGCCGGGTCCGGGTCGCGGCCGAGGCGGACGCCGAGGCCACCCGGCTGCGCGGTCTGGCGCAGGCCGAGGCGACCACCGCGGCCGGCCAGGCCGAGGCATCCGCGGCCGAGGCGCGCGGCCTGGCCGACGCCGCGGCGGCCCGGGCGATCGGGCTGGCCAGGGCCGAGGGAATCAAGGCGCGGGCCACCGCCCTGTCCGAGAACCAGGACGCGGTGGTCGCCCAGGAGTTGGCCGAGCAGTGGCCGCAGATCGTCCGGGCCGCCGCCGAGTCCTTCGGCAACGTCGAGCACATGGTGCTGCTCAACGGGGCCGACGGGATGGGCGAGTTGTTCGCCAAGGCGCTCGCGATGGGCGGCACCGGGCTGGGCCTGGCCCGCCGGCTGCTCTCCACGGCCGGCCCGGACGGCGCCGCCCCGGCGGCCGCCGCACCCGCGCCCACGGCGGTGGAGGCGGTCCCGCTGGACGCGGTACCGGCGGACGCCGTGCCGGTCGACGCCGTGCCCGCGACCCTCACCGGCCCGGCCCCCGAGCAGGGCTGACCCGCTCTGGGTAGCCCGGTCCCGGCCGCCTGAGTACCCGTACTCAGGCGGCCGCGGCCGGGCGCACCGGACGATGGGCACATGCATCCAGCAGCCACCGCACGGATCGGCATCACCGCCGTCGGCTCCCAGCTCCCCGCCCGCCGGCTGACCTCCCGGCAGCTCCAGGACGAGATCACCGCCGGCGGCCGACTGCGCCTGCCGGAGCGGACCTTCGAGAAGGCCACCGGCATCGTCACCCGGCACTTCGCCGCCGACGACGAGTACGCCTCCACGCTGGCCGTGGCCGCCGCCAGGCGCGCCCTGGACGCCCGCGGCCTGCACCCGCTCGACATCGACCTGCTGCTCTTCGCCTCCGCCACCCGGGACGTCGCCGAGCCCGCGACCGCCCATCTGGTGCAGGCCGAACTCGGCTCCCGCGCCCACGCGTTCGACGTCAGCAACGCCTGCAACAGCTTCCTCAACGGGATCGACCTGGCCCGCGCGATGATCCTGGCCGGCCGGGCCCGGCGCGCCCTGGTGGTCACCGGCGAGACGCCCAGCCGGGCGATGCGCCGCGACCCGAGCGGCGCGGAGCAGTTCCGCGAGGGCTTCGCCGGCTACACCTTCGGCGACGCGGGCGCCGCCGTGGTCGTCGAGGCCGTACGGCGCGGCGGCATCCTCGACGTGGAGACCGAGACCGCCTCCGAGCACTGGCGGACCGGCGGCATCCCGGGCGGCGGCTCGCGCCACCCGCGCGGCGACGAGTACAGCTACTTCCGGGGCGGCGGCACGGAGTTGCGCGAGGTGTTCGAGAAGACCGGCCGACACATCCTGACCCGGGTGGCGGCCCGCACCGGCTTCGGCTGGGACGACTACGCCCGGGTGCTGGTGCACCAGGTGACCGTCCCCTACCTGGAGCGGTTCGTCGAGGTCACCGGGGTCCCGGAGGAGAAACTGGTGGTCACCGTGCCGGAGGTCGGCAATGTCGCCAGTGCCACGATAGGACTCCAACTCGATCGAATACACGGGACGTTGGAGCCCGGCGACAAGGTGCTGATGGTCGGCCTCGGCGGCGGTGTCAGCCTGATGACGATGGTCTGGGAGGCGTCGTGACCGAGCTCTGGGTGATCGTCCCCGCCTACCAGGAGGAGGCCAGGATCACCGGCACCCTGAACGCCCTCGCCGTCCAGCGGGACCGGGACTTCACCCTGCTGGTCGCCGACAACGGCTCCACCGACGGCACCGTGGACGCCGTCCGCGCCTTCGCCGCCCGGGCGCCGTTCCCGGTCGAGGTGCTGGTCGAACCGGAGAAGGGCGTCGGATCCGCCGTCGACACCGCCTTCCGGCACGCCATCGCGCACGGCGCCGCCCTGCTCGCCCGCACCGACGCCGACTGCCTGCCCGAACCCGGCTGGACCGCCGCCGCCCGGGCCGCGCTGCTCGACAGCGGCGGGCTGGTCTGCGGCCGGGTCACCGCCCGCCGCGACGAGCACGGGCCCGCCGGGCGCGCCGTCTTCCTGACGCTGGTCGCGCTCGGCGCGTTCTTCGGCCGGATCCGGCCCGCGCACCGGCGCCGGCACGGCTACCTCACCCCGTACCGGATGCACGCGGGCAACAACATGGCGATCACCGCCGAGCTGTACCGGGCGGTCGGCGGCATGCCGCGCCGCCCATCCCCGACCGACCGGATGTTCATCAACCGGATCCGCCGGCACACCACCGCGATCGTCCACCGCCGCGACATGGTGGTGCAGAACTCCACCCGGCGGATCCGCGCCTACGGGGTGGTGGGCACCGCCCGCTGGTACCTGGAGCGCGGCGCCGGCCCCCGCGCCGTCGACGTCCGCTGACCCCCGCCGCCCGCCTTGGCCCCGATCCGCCGAAACCCGAGGACACCCCGTGCTCGACCGGCTCGCCCACGCCCTGCGCACCGTCCACCCCGAACGCCCCGCCGTCCTGCGCCACACCAGGCTCGGCGGCACCCGGGTGCGGATCCGCCGCGGCGAACTCGCCGCCCTCGCCGACAACTACGCCGTCGCCCTGCGCGCCCGCGGCCTGCGCGACGGCGACACCCTCGGCGTCGCCGTCCGCCCCGGCCCGCGCGCCCTCGCCGTCCTGCTCGCCGCGCACCGGCTCGGCCTGCGCGCCGCCGTCCTCGACCCGACCGCGGGCCCCGACGTGCTGGCCGCCCGGCTCGCCCTGGCCCGGCCCGACCTGGTGCTCGCCGACGCCGCCGCCCAGGCGGTGGCCGGCTGGGCCGGGCCGCTCGCCCGCCGCGCCGACCTCGCACTGCCGCCGCTCGGCACCCTCGGCCCGGTCGCCACCCTCGGACGCCGGCTGCCCGGCTGCGCGCCCCGGCTGCGGACCAACCCCTTCGGCGCCTCGGTGCCGAGCATCCCCGGACGCGACGCCCCGGGACGCGACGCCGACGCCGTCATCGTCTTCACCTCCGGCACCACCGCCCGCCCGCGCGCCGTCGTGCACTCCCGCAGCGGCCTGGCCGCCGGACTGGACACCGTCACCGCGCTGGTCGGGCCCCGGCCCGGCACGGTGGTGCTCGGCGGCACCTTCTTCGTGCTGGTCCCCGCGCTCACCGCCGGCGCCGCCGTGGCGCTGCCGGCCCGCGAACCCGCCGCGCTGGCCCGCCAGCTCGGCCGGCTCGCCCCGGCCCACACCTACCTCACCCCGCCGCAGCTGCGCGCCGCGCTCGGCGCCGGGGCCCGCTTCACCGGCCGGGTCTGGACCGGCTCGGCGCCCGCCGACGCGGCGCTGCTGCGCCGGGTCAAGCAGGCCGGGGCCGAGCAGGCCTGGAGCGTCTACGCCCTCACCGAGCTGTTCCCGGCGGCGGCCGTCGAGGAGGCCGAGAAGAGCGCCTTCGACGGGCCCGGCGACCTGGTCGGCGCCCCGCTGCCGGGCGTGCGCACCGACCTCGGCGACGACGGCGAACTGCTGCTCACCGGCCCCGGCGCCCGGCACCGCCACCTCGGCGAGGAACCGGGGCCCTGGGTACGCACCGGCGACCGCGCCGCACTCGACCCGGACGGCCGGATCGTGCTCGCCGGCCGGCTCAAGGACATGGTGCTGCGCCGCGCCGAGAACATCTACCCGGGCCTGTACGAACCCGCACTGCACCTGCCCGGCGTCGAACTCGCCGTGCTGGTCGGCGTCCCGGACGGGGACGGCGACGAGCGGCTGGTCGCCCTCGTCCAGCCCTCGCCCGGCTCCGACCCCGCGCGGTTGCGCGCCGCGCTGGCCGGCCCGCTGGAGCGGATGGGCTCCGCCCGCCCGGACGCCCTGCTGTTCGGCGAGGTGCCGCTGGCCGGCCGCTCCCGCAAGCCCGACCGGGCGGCCGCCTCCGCCCACTGCGCACGGGAGTTGGCGAGATGACCGCCGCCGGACCGGGCCGCGAGCCCGCGCCGCACCCGGGCGCCCGCCGCCGCGACCGCCGGGTCTATCTGCGCAGCCACCCGCTGCTGTTCGCGCTGCTCGCCGCCACCCGCCGCCGGCCGGTGACCAGGATCGGCCGCACCGTGCTGGTGCACGGCGCCGAGGCCTACCGCGAGGCACTCACCCGGATCCCGCTGGACCGCACCGCGCCCGGCACCACCGGCGGAGCCGCCGCCGAACTCACCGACGGCGCTGTGCTGTTCGACCAGCAGGGCGCCGACCACCGCACCGCCCGGCGGGAGCTGGCGGCCGGGCTGGACGCGGCGGCGGTGCGGCGGCTGCGCCCGCGCTGGCAGGCGGTGCTCACCGCCCGGACCCCGGCGCTCGCCACCGGCGAACTCGAACTCGTTTCACTGTCACGCGAGTTGGCCGGCGTGACGGCCGCCGCGCTGACCGGCGCCACCGGCTGCCCGCACGCCCTGGCCGGCGCCGCCGCCGAGGCCGCCGCAGCCGCCGCCCGCGACCACCTGCCCGGCCCGCGCCCGCGCGACGCCGCCCGGACCGCCGCCGCCCGCGCCGCCGATCTGGCCGCGCTGCTGCCCGACGCCCGGGACGCCATGGTCGCGGTGGCCACCGTCAACACCACCGTCGCCGCCCTCCCCCGGGCCGCCGCCTGGTGCGCGGACGCCGGGCTCTGGCCCACGGTCGACACCGCCCGCGCGCCCGCCCTGGCCGCCGAACTGCTCCGGCTCACCGCCCCCTCCCCGCTGCTCCCCCGGGTGGCCGCCGCCGACGCCGAACTGGCCGGACGGACCGTCCGCAAGGGCGACCGGCTGATCCTGGTCGCCCGGCACGCCGCCGGCGCGCACCGCCCGGCGCCGTCCCCCGGCCCCGCCGCCGCCCAGGCGGTCTTCGGCGCGGGCCCGCACGCCTGCCCCGGCGCCGGGGTGGCCCGCGTCCTGCTCGCCGACCTGCTGCTCGCGCTGGCGCCGTACGCCCCGGTGGTCACCGGCGCCCGGGCCGACCGCCGGGCCGCCCTGCCCGGCTGGGCCGAACTCACCCTGCGCGCCGCCCGCGCCCCCGGCTGAGCCCCGCCCGAAGAGCCGCCCCCGCCAGAAAGCCCCCGAACCACCCGAGGAGACCCCCGATGCGGATCGCCGTCACCGGCGCGAGCGGCTTCTGCGGCTCGCACGTCGTCCGGGCCGCCGTCGCCGCCGGCCACGAGGTGCTCTGCTACGGCCGCCGCCCCGGCCCGGCCGGCCGCCACGTCCGCTGGGACGCCACCGCCGGGGAGCCGGACTTCACCGGCGCCGACGCGGTCGTGCACTGCGCCGCCGCCGTCGCCGACCTGCCCCCGGGCACTCCGGCCGAGGCCGCCCAGCACGCCGTCAACGTCACCGGCACCGAGCGCCTGCTGCGCGCCGCCGGGGACCGGCCGCTCGCCTGGGTCTCCAGCGCCAGCGTCTACGACCCCCGCTCCGGCCGCGAATCCGTCCAGGAGCACCACCCCACCGAGGCCGGCCACCTCAACGCGTACGGGCGCACCAAGGCCGCCGGGGAACGGCTCGCGCTGGCGGCGGGCGCCGTGGTGCTGCGCCCGCGCGCCGTCTACGGCCCGGGCGATCCGCATCTGGTGCCCCGGCTGCTGGAGCGGGTCCGGCACGGCCGGCTGCTGCTGCCCGGCGGCGACGTCCGGCTCAGCCTCACCGCCGTGCAGAACCTCGCCGACGCCTGCCTGTCCGCGGTCGGCGCGGGCCGCACCGGCGGACGCCCGTGGACGCCGGTCGCCTACAACATCGCCGACGCCCGCCCGTACCGGCGCGACGAGGTGGTCCGGGCGGTGCTGGCCGCACACGGCGTGCGCGCCCGGATCCACCACGTCCCGGCGCCGCTGGCCCGGCTGGCCGCCCGCACCGGACGGCTCCCCGGCCTGACCCCGTACGCGGTGGACCAGCTCTCCCGCAGCGTGGTGCTCGACCTCTCCCGCGCCCGCACCCAGGGCTGGCGGCCGCACCGGGACCTCGCCGCCTTCCTGCGCGAGACCGGCGCCTGAAAAGCCCGGCGCCCGCGTCCCCTCCGAGGGGCGCGGGGCGCCGGGCATCGACGTCCTGGACGTCCTGGACGTCCTAGTTCCGTGCGGCCTTCTTCACCAGGACCACCACCGCGGCGGCGATGCCGACCACCACCAGCGCCTTGAGGGCGAAGGCCAGCAGCGCGCCGACCACGCCGAAGACGAACATCAGCAGGTTCCAGGCGAGTACCAGCACCAGCACCGGCACCACGATGTTCCGTACCCACGAGGGCAGCGACTTCCAGAGCTCAGCCATGTCCGTTCCTTCTCTCCCCAGGGGGTCGGCTGCCGTCCGGTGCCGCATCCCGTTCGCTTTCGTACTTCGATCGTACGGTGGCGCAAGGGGCGGAACGAGGCCCAACGGCCCCGAGAGAACCCGGAGATCCCCCCGACCCCGGCCCCCGGGGGAACCCCCGTCCCGACCTCGGGGAACACCCCCGGCACGACCCCGGCCGGCGCCGCCGCGGGCGGGCTCAGACCGGCCAGGTCTCCCCGCGCCAGGCGGCGTCCCAGAACATCCACTCGTAGCGCGAGGTGGTCACGAAGTGCTCGACGACCCGCCGCCGTTCGGCGGGGGAGATCTCCTCGCCGAGCCGGTCGGTCAGCGCCACCACCCGCCGCACCACCGACTGGAAGGCCTCGTCGCCGTAGGTGGAGATCCACTTGGCGTACAGCGGGTCGGGGGAGCCCTCGGCGAGCAGCCGCTCGCCGACCCGGGCGTAGATCCAGTAGCAGGGCAGCACCGCGCCGACCGCCTCCGCGAAGGAGCCGCCGTAGACGGTGGCGAGCAGGTAGCTGGTGTACGCGCGGGTGGTCGGCAGCACCGGCTCGGCGGCGGCGCCCTCGGCGGTGTCGCCGAAGGCGTCCAGGAACTCGGCGTGCATCCCCTGCTCGGCGGCCAGCGCGCCGATCGCGTCGTCGGCGAAGGCCCGCACCTCCTCCTCGCCGGGCGCCTTGGCCGCGCAGACGGCCAGCGCCCGGGCGTAGTCGCGCAGGTAGTGCGAGTCCTGGACGACGAAGTGGCGGAACGCCTCCCGGGGCAGGGTCCCGTCGGTCAGTCCGGCGAGGAAGGGGTGGGCGAGGATCTCGGCGTAGACCGGCTCGATCGCCGCCCAGAGTTCTTCGGTCAGGCTCTGGCTGCTCATGCCCCGACCCTAACCGGCCGCCCGCGGACCCCGGCCGGCCACCCGCGGCCGCCCGGCCTCAGTCCTCCGGCGGCGAGAACACCACCAGCACCCGCAGCTCCTCGGTGATGTGGTGGAAGCGGTGCGGCGTCCCGGCCGGGACGTAGACGACGGTGCCCCGGCCCACCGTGGCGGTCTCGTCCCCGACGGTCAGTTCGGCCCGGCCGCTGATCACCTGGTAGATCTCGTCCTGCTCGTGCGCGCTCTGGGTGTCGGTGTCGCCGGGGGAGAGCGCGTACAGGCCGGCGGACATCCGCGGCTCGCGCAGGAAGCGCAGGTAGGCGCCGTCGTTGGCGGCGCGTTCGGCGTCCAGTCGGTCCAGCCGGAACAGCTTCATCGGGGCACCCCTCCTCGTACGGCCTCGGCCACCGGCATTCAACACCACCACGCCGGCCGGAACACCGCCTCCCCTTGACCGACCTGGGACGCTGGCCCCATGAAGGGTTTCGCCATCAAGACACTGATCAACGCGGCAGCCATCTGGGTCGCCGCCTGGATCGTCTCCGGGATCACGCTCACCGGTGACGACTGGCAGCACAAGACGCTCACGGTGCTCGCCGTGGCGCTGGTGTTCGGCGTGGTCAACTGGCTGATCAAGCCGGTGGTCCAGCTGTTCTCGCTCCCCCTGTTCATCCTCACCCTGGGCCTGTTCACCTTCATCGTGAACGCGCTGATGCTCTGGCTGACCTCCTGGGCCTCGGACAAGCTCGACCTGGACTTCCACGTGGACGGCTTCTGGTCGGCGCTGTTCGGCGCGCTGATCGTCAGCCTGGTGTCCTGGGGCCTCAGCCTCGCCCTCGACGAGGACTGAGCCGACCCCGTGCCGGCCCGTGCGGAAGGGGCCCGTACCCGGTGCACCACCCGGGTACGGGCCCCTCTCGGTCCGCGTCCTGCGCCCGCCGGCGGCTCACCCGGCGTTCTCGTGGCCGTGCAGGATCAGTTCGAGCTGGGCGTCGAGGTCGCCGGCGGCGGCCTCCTCGCCGATCGGCACCAGCCGGTCGGTGCGGGCCAGGAAGGCGATCAGCGGCGGCGCCGAGCCGTGCAGCACGGCGTCGCCCTCGGGGGAGCGCAGCACCAGGCAGATCTCGCCCAGCTCCCCGCCGACCGGGTGGATGTGCACGTCGCCCTCACCGGACGGCCGGGCCAGCCCGTCGAGCAGCAGCTCGCGGGCGAAGACCCAGGTGACCGGCTCGTCGCCGGGCAGGTGGAAGGTGAAGCGGACCGCGTAGGGGTCGGCGGGGTCGTAGTCGAGGTCGACCACGATGCGGAAGGTGAGCTCCTGCGAGACCACCAGGTTCATGGTCAGGTGGCCCTGGACTGTGCTGTGCTGCATGGCACCGACACCTCTCGTTCTGCCCGGCCGCGCGTGGGGGAGGGTTTCGCGGGTACCCGGACAAGGCTGTTGGCTGACAGGGGGAGGGATTGCGTGCGGTACGTCCATCATCATCGTCCCCGGCCGGGGACGTGGTGGACAAGATGTGCTTTTTCAAATGGTGATAGAGCGGGAACCGCTGGTCCAGACCTGGACCGGGCCGGTGCGGACGGGTCGTCAGAGTACGAACGTCGGTGTCATCGCCCCGACGTCGCGCCGCAGCCGGCCCGCGACCGCGGTGAGCCGGTCGGCCTGCTCGACCGGCAGCGAGACCGCCATGGTGGCGACCACCGAGCCCACGGTGATCGGCACGGCCGCGCAGACGGTGCCGATCGCGTACTCCTGGCGCTCGACCACCGGCATGGTGTGCCGCACCCCGGCGATCCGGCGCAGCACGGCCGCCTCGTCGACGAGCGTGGCCGGGGTCAGGCCCACCGGGGGGTGGCGCGCGAGGTGGTCGCGCCGGGCCTCCTCGGGGAGCTGGCTCAGCAGGCACTGGCCGATCGCGTGGGCGTGGGCGGTGGCCCGGAAGTCCGCCCACGGTTCGACGGCCGGCTGGTGGGCCCCGTCGACGGTGTCGACCACGGTGACCTCGCCGTCCTGGTAGAGGGCGAAGTAGACGGCCGCGCCGAGCTCTGCGCTTAACTGCTCCATCCGCACCCGCAGCCCGTGCCGTTCGGCCTGCCGGTCCTCGGCCCGGACGATGCCGTCGACGGAGTCGCCGTAGAAGAAGCGCCCGTCGGTCCGCCGCAGATAGCCCTCGTGGGTCAGGGTCCGCAGCAGGTGGTACGCGGTGCCGAGCGGCAGGCCCGCCACCCGGGCGAGCTGCTTGGCGGTGGCCCCGTGCCGGAACCCGCCGACGGCCTCCAGCAGGCGCAGCGCGCGCTGGACGGAGGAGATCAGGGTGGGCTGCCGCTCGTTGCGCGAGGTCCGTGCCGACCGCGCCGGTGGCACCATGCGCTCTGCGATCCGATCCATGGCCACAGCCAGCCCCCAGCCCGAGTCATTGCACAGAAGAGCATGCGGAGTGAATCACTCCGATTTGCCCGATAGTCGCCCATTGCAGCACAGGCGCCGCGCCGCTGCAATCACTCTGGCACGGTCCAATCGGTAAAATCCTTTGAATCAAAGGCCATTTGGGAGTAAAATCTAACTTTCAAAGAGCTGTTCAACGTTCATCTTCACGATCCAAGATCTATCGCCGCTACGAACCCGCCACGGACGGACGCACCCGTGGGCGGGCCGCGTTTCGGGCGCGGCGCGCCGCGGGAGACTCCCGCACAACGCTCCAGCCCCGGAGGTCGCCATGCGCACCCCGCCCCGTCCCGTCGTCAAGCGCACCGCCCGGGCGATCCTGCTGGAGGTCGACCCGAACGACCCGTACGGACCGGCCTCGCTGGTGCTGATCAAGCGCACCCGGCCCGGCTCCCCGCACCCGTACTGGATCACCCCCGGCGGCGGCGTCGAGCGCGGCGACCGCACCGTGGTGGACGCGCTGCACCGCGAGGTGGACGAGGAACTCGGCGGCAAGGTGGTCGACGTGGTCCCCGCCTTCGTGGACACCATCAGCCACACCCACCACGACGACGGCACCCTGCTCCACCCGCACGGGGTGAAGGTGCAGCACTTCTTCGTCTGCCGGCTGGCCTCGATGGACCTCGACCGCCGGCACGGGCCCGAGGTCGACGACCCCAACGGCGGCTACGAGGTGGTCCGGGTGCCGTTCACCCGCGAGGGCGTCACCTCGGTCAACGTGGTCCCGCCGAGCCTGCGGGCGTACCTGGCCGCCAACATCGAGGGCATCCGCGCCCTGCTCGCGCCCGACCTCGGCTGACAGCGCCCCGGCGGCCGGGCCTCGCTCACCGGGCGGCCAGGTCGTGCCGGATCCGCTCGGCCGGCACCCCGGCGCGCAGCAGCACCGCGCTGGTCCGCCGGACCAGCGCGGGCGGCCCGGCGAGGTAGGCCGTCCGCCCGGTCCACGGCCCGGACCGGGCGACCGCCTCCGGGAGCCCGCCCGCCGGCGCCCCGGCGGTCCCGGCGCCGGGACCGGACGGCACCGGGTGGACGGACAGCCCGCGGTGCCGCCGCGCCAACTCCCGCAGCCCGGCCAGCTCGTACAGCTCCCCGGCGGACCGGGCGCCGTAGAACACCTCCACCGCGCGGTCCGCCCCGCCGGACCCGACCGCCTCCTCGGCCAGCGCCCGCAGCGGCGCGATCCCGGTACCGCCGCCCACCAGCAGCAGGCCGCCGCCGTCGGCGTGGTCCAGGGTCATCCGGCCGGCCGCCGGGCCGAGCCGCAGCACGTCCCCGGGCGCGGCCCGGTGCACCAGCGCGTTGCTCACCCAGCCCGCCCGCACCGCCTTGACGTGGAAGGTCAGCAGGCCGTCCGGCCGGGGCGCCGAGGCGAGCGAGTAGTGCCGCCAGACCCGCGGCCACCAGGGCGTCTCCAGGCTCGCGTACTGCCCGGCGCGGTACGGGTACGGCTGGTCGGGGCGGACGGTGAGCACCGCGACGTCCGGGGTCCGGCGCTCGTGCGCGACCACCTCGCCCTGCCACCAGGGCGGCGAGGTGCGGGCGTCCCGCTCGGCGGCCTCGATCATGATCGAGGAGACCAGCCGGTAGACCCGGCGCCAGGCCAGCTCGGTCTCGGCGGTCCACCGGCCGCCCGCGTACTTGGCCAGTGCCGCCACCAGGCACTCGCCGACCGGACCGTAATGGGCGGTCAGCGTGCCGTACCTGCGGTGGAGGCAGCCCAGCGCACCCAGGTAGGCGCGCAGGCCCTCCGGATCGCCGGCGGCGCGGGCGGCCATCAGCAGGGCGCGGAAGAGGCGGTCGCGCTGGACGTCCATGGCGGCCGGGAAGAGCGCCCGGACCTCGGGGTGGCCGAGGAAGACGAGCGCGTAGAAGTGCGCGGTGGCCCGGTCGGCGACCGGCTCGACCACCGCCAGGCTGGCCCGGATCAGTTCGAGGTCCCGGGCGGTGGGCGGCAGCTCGGCCGCCGCCCGGACATCCGGCGCGGGCGGCGCCGGAGTGAGGGCTGGGACGGCCCAGTTGAGACCGGGGGCGCTGGTGAACAGCGGCTCGATCACCGGGGCCGGCACCGGAGCGGCGGCGTCCGGCCGGCTCGGCGCGGGGACGGCGGGCGGCACGGTCGGCCGCGGCGGGACGACCGGCGGCGGGAGGACCGGCGGCGGCATCGGCGGGACGGCCGGCGGCAGGTCCGGGGGATCCGACGGCAGCGGCGGGACGGCCGAGGCCGCCGCCGAGCCGTGCCCGGTCCTGACCAGGAGTGTTCTGCGGGACTTCACCGCAACGTTTCGAGTACCCAAGAGAATCGTTTCGCCTCCGGCCGGCCTTCGCCACCACCTGGCTTGTCTCGGTTGACGCCCAGGAAGCGTGCCACGCCCGAAGTGCTCATCCGACGAATCGCGCGAAGCCCGGACACCCGCCCCCGGAACGCGCTACTCTCCCCCGCCCGCGTCGCTCCGGGTGGCGGGTCGACCACCCGGGGCGACGCGCGGCGGTCCGCTCAGAGCCGCCGCAGCAGCATGCCCGGCTGCTCGACGCAGTCCGCGACGAACCGCAGGAACCCGCCCGCGGTGCCGCCGTCGCAGACCCGGTGGTCGAAGGTGAACGACAGCTGGGTGACCTCGCGCACCGCCAACTCCCCCTGGTGGACCCAGGGTTTGGCGACGATCCGGCCGACCCCGAGCATCGCCGCCTCCGGGTGGTTGAGGATCGGGGTGGAGCCGTCCACCCCGAACACCCCGTAGTTGTTCAGGGTGAACGTGCCGCCGGTCAGCTCGGCCGGGACGATCGACCCGGTCCGTGCCGCCTCGGTCAACCGTCCCAGCTCCGCGGCGAGTTGCTCGGTGGTGAGGCGCTGCGCGTCACGCACCACCGGGACGACCAGGCCGCGCTCGCCCTGGGCCGCGAAGCCCAGGTGCACCGCCGGGTGCCGCAGGATGCCCGAACCGTCCCCGGTCACACTGGAGTTGAGCTCGGGGAAGCGCTCCAGCGCAACGGTGCAGATCCTGGCGAGCAGGGCCAGCACGCTCACCTTCGGCCCCGGCGCGGCGTTCAACTGCCGTCGCAGGACCATAAGTTCGGTGGCGTCGGCGTCCACCCAGCAGGTCGCGGCGGGGATCTCCCGGTGGCTGCGGCCGAGCTTCTCGGCCACCGCCCTGCGCAGTCCGCGCAGCGGGACGACCTCTCCGACGGCGGCGGCGGGCACCGACGCGACGACCGGCGGCGCGACCGGAGCGGAGACCTTCGCCGCGACCGCGCGCTCGACGTCCGCCCGCATGATCAGCCCGTCCGGCCCGCTGCCGGTGACCGATGCCAGGTCGAGCCCCTGCTCCCGGGCCAGCCGTCGCACCAGCGGCGAGATCACCGGCGGGACGGCCCGGGCAACCGGAGCCGCCGCCCGGGCGATCGGAGCCGGGGCCCCGACCCGGCGCCGCCGTCCGCTCCGCCCCGGTTCGGCGACCCCGTACCCGACCAGCGGCCGCTCCACCTCCGCCGCCCGCTCGGCCGACGCCGCCGCCACCGCCGCGGCAGCGAGCGGCTTCCCGCCCTCGCCCGGCGCCACCGCGACCGTCACCAGCGGCGCGCCGACCGCGACCTCCTGACCCACCTCGCCGAACAGCGCGGTCACCACCCCGCCGTACGGACAGGGCACCTCGACCACCGCCTTGGCGGTCTCCACCTCCACCACCGGCTGGTCGACCGCGATCACCTCGCCGACCTCGACCAGCCAGCGCACCACCTCCGCCCCGGTGAGCCCCTCACCGAGGTCGGGCAGGGTGAACTCGCGCACGACGGGCATCATCCTCAGTCCTCCCACTGCAGCCGGGCGACCGCGTCCAGGATCCGGTCCACCCCGGGCAGGTGGTGGTGCTCCAGCATCGGCGGCGGGTACGGGATGTCGAAGCCGGTGACCCGCAGCACGGGCGCGGCCAGGTGGTGGAAGCAGCGCTCGGTGACCCGGGCGGCGATCTCCGCGCCGGTGCCGCCGAAGCCGCCGGCCTCGTGCACCACCACGGCCCGGCCGAGCGAGCGCACCACCCGGCAGACCGTCTCGTCGTCGAACGGCACCAGGGTGCGCAGGTCCAGCACCGCCAGGTCCCACCCCTCGGCCTTCGCCACCTCGGCCGCCTCCAGGCAGACCGGCAGCGAGGGGCCGTAGGTGATCAGCACGGCGGAGGTGCCGGTGCGCCGCAGCACCGCCCGTCCGACCGGCTCGACCGGGGCGGCCGGGTCGAACTCCGCCTTGCCCCAGTACATCCGCTTGGGCTCCAGGAAGACCACCGGGTCGTCCGAGGCGATCGAGGCCCGCAGCAGCCCGTACGCGTCGGCCACCGTGGCGGGGGTGACCACGTGCAGGCCCGGGGTGGCGGCGTAGTACGCCTCGGAGGCGTCGCTGTGGTGCTCGACGCCGCCGATGCCGCCGCCGTACGGGATGCGGACGGTGATCGGCAGCGGCAGCCGGCCGGCCGTGCGGTTGCGCATCTTGGCGACGTGCGAGAACAACTGCTCCAGGGCCGGGTAGGCGAAGGCGTCGAACTGCATCTCCACCACCGGCCGCAGCCCGTACATGGCCATGCCGACGGCAGTGCCGAGGATGCCCGCCTCGGCCAGCGGGGTGTCCAGACAGCGTTCCGGGCCGAACTCGGCGGTCAGCCCGTCGGTGATCCGGAAGACGCCGCCGAGCGCGCCGACGTCCTCGCCGAGCACGTGCACCGTCGGGTCCTCGCGCATGGCGTCGCGCAGCGCGGCGTTGAGCGCCTGCGCCATGCTGGCGGTCCGGGCGCCGGCGGCGGGGGAGGCGGTGGGGGAAGCGGCCGTGGACATCAGTGCTGCACCTCGGCCTCGGCGGCCAGCTCCTCGGCCAACCGCGCCGCCTGCTCGCGCAGTTGCGGGGTGGGCTCGGCGTACACATGGGTGAACAGGGACATCGGGTCGAGCTCCGGATCGGCGTGGAACTCGGCCCGCATCCGGGCCGCGAGCGCCTCGGCCTCGTCGGCCGCCTCCCGCACCAGGGCGTCGTCCAGCACCCCGAGACCGCGCAGCGCGCGCTCCATCAGCAGCACCGGGTCGTGCTCGCGCCAGGCCGCCACCTCGGCCTCGGTCCGGTAGCGGGTGGCGTCGTCGGCGTTGGTGTGCGCCTCGGCCCGGTAGGTCAGCGCCTCCACCAGGGTCGGCCCGCCGCCGCTGCGGGCCCGCTCGACGGCCTCGGTCAGGACGCCGTGCACGGCGGGGGCGTCGTTGCCGTCCACCAGTCGGCCGGGCATCCCGTAGCCGACGGCCTTGTGGGCCAGCGTCGGGGCGGCGGACTGCGCGCTGAGCGGGACGGAGATCGCGTACCCGTTGTTCTGCACCAGGAAGACCACCGGGGCCCCCAGCACGGCGGCGAAGTTCAGCGCCTCGTGGAAGTCGCCCTCGCTGGTGCCGCCGTCGCCGAGCAGCGCCAGCGCGACCACCGGGTCGCCGCTCAGCCGGGCGGCGTGCGCCAGCCCGACGGCGTGCGGGCCCTGGGTGCCCAGCGGGGTGCAGAGCGGGGCGGTCCGGCTGGCGCGCGGGTCGTAGCCGGTGTGGGCGTTGCCGCGCAGCAGGGTGAGCGCTTCCAGCGGGTCCACGCCCCGGGAGACCACGGCCAGGGTGTCGCGGTAGCTGGGGAACAGCCAGTCGCGCTCGCCGAGCACCAGCGCGGCGGCGACCTGGCAGGCCTCCTGCCCGGTCGAGGCCGGGTAGACGGCGAGCCGGCCCTGCTTGGTGAGGGTGGTGGCCTGCTGGTTGTACCGGCGGCCGACGACCAGGCGGCGGTACAGCTCGCGGAGCAGGGCGGGGTCGTACTTCTCCAGCGCGGGGGTCCCGAGGACCCGGACGGGAGCGGGGTCCGGGAGCAGCGGGGACGGGTCGGTGCGGGGGGCGGTGGCCCCGGGCAGCCAACCGGGCACGGCCGTATGTCTGTGGTCGAGAACGGTCATCTCGGGCACCTCCGGGGGTGGTGGGGGCTCCCTACCGATTGTTCGGTCGTCTGTTCATCTTGACCAGAAGCGTGCGAAGGTGGTGGACAATCGGCCCGGGTGGCGGTCGACTGGTGGCAGTGCGTCCAATCCGTGGGGGTGGGGGGTCATGTCGGCTGAACAGATGTCCAGACTCGACCGGGTGGACCGGGCGATCCTGCGGCTGCTGCAGCAGGACGGCCGGGCCTCCATCCGCTCGGTGGCCGAGCGGGTGCACGTGTCCCGGGCGAACGCCTACGCCCGGATATCCAGGATGGTCGAGGACGGTGTCATCCGCGGCTTCACCGCCAGGGTGGACCACGAACGGGCAGGTCAGGGCGCGTCCGCCTACATCACCCTGAAAATCGTCCAGAACTCCTGGCGCACCGTGCGCGAGCAGCTGCTGGCCCTGCCCGGGGTCGCGCACATCGCCCTGGTCGGCGGCGACTTCGACGTCCTGCTGCTGGTGCACACCGCCGACAACCGCGCCCTGCGGGAACTGGTGCTGGGCAGCATCCAGTCCATCCCCCAGGTCCTCGGCACCCGGACCATGCTGGTCTTCGAGGAGACGGACCAGGTACCGCCGGACTAGATCAGCGGGCCCGGAGGCCGTCGAAGGCCAGGTGGACCACCGCGTCGGCGACCCCGTCGGCGGACTTGAGGCCCGGCCGGTACCACTCCACGATCGAGTTGATCATGCCGAAGAGCAGCCGGGTGGCCAGCCGCGGCTCGACGTCCGCCCGCAGCGCGCCGTCCGCCACGGCGGCCCGCAGCAGCTCGGCCACCTCGTGGTCGAACTCCCGGCGGCGCTCCAGCGCCCACTGCTCGGTGGCCGTGTTGCCGCGCACCCGCAGCAGCAGGGTGACGTAGGGCAGCTCCGTCAGCAGCACCTCGGCGGTCCGCCGCACGACGTGCTCCAGCCGCTCCACCGCCGGCCCGCCGACCGCGCCCGGCTCGGCCAGGATCGCGAACAGCCCGTCCAGCGCCCGCCCCACGGCGAGCCGGAGCAGCTCCTCCTTGCCGCGCACATGGTGGTAGATCGACGACTTGGAGATGCCGGCCGCACGCGACAGGTCCTCCATCGAGGTGCCGTCGTAGCCGCGCTCGTTGAACACGTCGACGGTCACCGCGAGCAGGGACTCCACGGTGTAGGCGGTACGCGTGGTGTGATCGGCCATCCTCCGAGTATCCCCGCCCGCCCCGTCACGACCGCGCCCGGGTACCTTGGTCCACACCAAATCCCGGCGGCAGACCCTAGACTCGGCGGACGATCCGTCCGAGGCCGAGCAGGTGGGGTAGTCGATGAGCGCAATACCGGCAGTCGAATCCGATCTGCCCGAGCAGCGCAGCGGCGCGTCCACGGCCGACCCCGCCGCCGACTGGCGCGAACGCGCCCGTGACCTGGTGCTCCGCTTCGGCCCGGCCGTGTGGTGCTACGCCGTCCTGAAGCTGCTCGGCTTCACCGTCTTCATGAAGCTGCTCTCCTTCTCCGGGGACTACCTGGAGAAGCACCCCCGGTTCGGCGGCGGCACCAACCCCTGGGACGTGCTGGCCAGCTGGGACGGCTGGTGGTACCAGCAGGTCGCCCAGTTCGGCTACCACCCGGCGCTGGTGCCGGTGCCCGGCGGCACCCCCGGCTTCACCATCGAGCAGAACTCGGCCGCCTTCTTCCCGCTCTACCCGGGCCTGATGCGGCTGGTCTCGGAGATCAGCCCGTTCGGCCTGTACGGCGCCGGGATGCTGGTCTCGGTGGTCGCCTCGCTGTTCGCCGCGGCCGGCATCTACGCCGTGGTGGACAGGATGGCCGGCCCGCGCGCCGGCGTGATCGCGGCCGGGCTGTGGGCGATCGCCCCCGGCGCGGGCGCCGAGTGGGCGCTCTACTCCGACTCGCTGTTCATCGCGCTGGCCGCCTGGGCCTGCTACTTCACGATGACCAAGCAGTGGGTGACGGCCGGGGTGATCACCCTGATCGCGGGCCTCAACCGGCCCACCTCGGCGGCGCTGATCGGCGCCGTCGGCCTGGCCGCGCTGGTGGAGCTGTACCGGCGGGAGAGCGGGGTGCTGCGCCCGCTGGCCGCGATGCTGCTGGCCCCGCTCGGACTGCTCGGCTACGTCGGCTGGGTGGGCTGGCGGATGGGCGACTGGGGCGGCTACTTCACGCTCCAGCGGGACGCCTGGCTGCACTACTTCGACTGGGGCCAGGGCACCTGGAACGCGATCCGCGGCGTGCTGCTGGGCCGCAACGACTACCCGTTCGCGTACCACACCACGGACATGCTGGCGACGCTGCTGGTGCTGAGCCTGCCGGTGCTGATCGTGCTGCTGATCCGGCTGCGCCCGCCGCTGGTGCTGACCGCCTACACCCTGGCGACCATCGTCTCGGTGCTCGGCAGCCTGGGCATCTTCGGCAACACCTCGCGCTACCTGCTGCCGGCCTTCCCGCTGCTGATCGCGCTCGCGGTGGCGATGCGGAAGCTGAGCTGGCCGGTGCTGGCCGGCGTGCTCGGCACCGGCGCGCTCGCCTCCGGCTGGTACGCCGGCTACGTGATCTTCGAGCTGGGCATCCCGTAGAACGACTGCCACCCACGGGAAGCGCGTCCGGCATCGCCCGGGCGCGCTTCTCCTTTGCCCTCTTGAGCCGACCGATCGTTCGGTTACTCTGTGACGTGTCCCGTCCTCCCCTCTGAGGAGCGCACACCATGTCCGCAGCGGTCACCCACCCCCACGTCGCCGAGCTCGTCGAACGCCACCGGGTCACCCTGGAGGCCGCCGTCGACGCCGCCGCCAAGCGCGACTACTGGTCGCCCTACCCCGAGTTCCCCAAGGCCTACGGCGAGAGCGCCGCCGCGGACGGCAAGGCCGCCTTCGACTCGCTGCTGCACCGGCCGTTCGAGCTGCCCGGCCACCCCTCCGACGGCGACCTGGTCGGCGGCGAGGCCTCCCCGTACGGCCTGGAGCTGGGCATCGGCTACCCGCACGCCGGCCCGGACGCCCTGATCGCCGCGCTGACCGCCGCCCGCCCGGCCTGGGCCGCCGCCGGGCCGCTCGCCCGCGCCGCCGTCTGCCTGGAGATCCTGGCCCGGATCAACGCCCGCTCGCACGAGTTCGCCAACGCCGTCATGCACACCACCGGCCAGGCGTACCCGATGGCCTTCCAGGCCGGCGGCCCGCACGCCCAGGACCGCGGCCTGGAGGCCGTCGCCTACGCGTACACCGAGCAGACCCGGCTGCCGGAGAGCGCCGGCTGGACCAAGCCGCAGGGCAGGCGCGACCCGCTGGTGATGACCAAGGAGTTCACCGTCGTCCCGCGCGGCCTGGCGCTGCTGATCGGCTGCAACACCTTCCCCACCTGGAACGGCTTCCCCGGCCTGTTCGCCTCGCTGGCCACCGGCAACCCGGTGCTGGTCAAGCCGCACCCGCGCGCCGTCCTGCCGCTGGCGCTCACCGTCCGCACCGCCCGCGAGGTGCTCGCCGAGGCCGGGTTCGACCCCAACCTGGTCTGTCTGGCCGCCGAGCACGAGGGCGGCACGGTGGCCGCCACCCTGGCCGTGCGCCCGGAGATCAGGCTGATCGACTACACCGGCTCCACCGCCTTCGGCGACTGGCTGGAGGAGCACGCCCGGCAGGCCGAGGTCTACACCGAGAAGGCCGGCGTCAACACCGTCGTCGTCGACTCCACCGGCGACTACCAGGGCATGCTGAACAACCTGGCCTTCTCGCTCTCGCTGTACAGCGGCCAGATGTGCACCACCCCGCAGAACCTGCTGATCCCGCGCGGCGGCATCGACACCGACCAGGGCGCCAGGTCCTACGACGAGGTGGTCCGCGACCTCGCCGCCGCCGTCGAGGGCCTGCTCTCCGACGACGCCCGCGCCACCGCGATCCTCGGTGCCGTGGTCAACCCGGGCGTGCTGCAGCGCTCGGCCGCCGCGGCCGGCGGCGAGTACGGCGAACTCGCCCTCGCCCCGCGGGCGGTGCAGCACCCGGAGTTCCCCGGCGCGACGGTCCGCACGCCCGCGCTGGTCAAGCTGGACGCCGACAAGCCGGACGACCGCGCGGTCTACCGCGGCGAGTGCTTCGGCCCGGTCTCCTTCGCCGTCGCGGTCGAGAACACCGCCGCCGCCGTCGAGTTGCTGCGCGACACGGTCCGCACCCGGGGCGCGATGACCGCCTCCGGCTACACCACCTCGCCCGAGGTCGAGGCCGCCCTGGTCGAGGCCGCCCTCGACGCCGGCGTCTCGCTCTCGCTCAACCTCACCGGCGGGGTGTACGCCAACCAGACCGCCGCCTTCTCCGACCTGCACGGCACCGGCGCCAACCCGGCCGCCAACTCCGCGTACTGCGACGGCGCGTTCGTCGCCAACCGGTTCCGCACCGTGGAGGTCCGCCGCCACAGTTGATCGCCCGCTCGTCTCCGGTCCCCGGCCACTCGCCGGGGACCGGAGATTCACAACGCCGCTCCCGGGCGGCGATGATGGAGGCGGGGAAACGCCACACCCGGCGTCCAGCCGCTGTTCGAGCACCGGGAGCTGACACATGAGCGAGAAGCAGACCGTCACCGACGTCATCGTGGTCGGCGCCGGCCCGACCGGACTGCTGCTGGCTGGCGACCTCGCCGCCGCCGGGCTGGACGTCACCGTGCTGGAGAAGCGCGCCGCCGAGTCCAACCTCACCCGGGCCTTCGCCGTGCACGCCCGCAGCCTCGAGCTGCTGGACGCCCGCGGCCTCGCCGACGAGCTCATCGCCGCCGGCACCCCGCTCGGCCACCTGCGGCTCTTCAACAAGCTCCGGGTGGACCTCACCGACCTCCCCAGCCGCTTCCCCTTCGTCCTGATCACCCCGCAGTACCGCACCGAGCAGCTGCTGCACGACCGGGCGGTGAAGGCCGGCGCGACGATCCTGCGCGGCGCCGAGGTGACCGGCCTGCGCCAGGACGCCGACGGCGTCACCGTCGAGACCGTCGAGGACGGCGCCGCCACCACCCGCCGGGCCCGCTACGCGGTCGGCGCCGACGGCGTCCACTCCACCGTCCGCGACCTGCTCGGCCTGCCCTTCCCCGGCGAGTCGGTGGTCGAGTCGGTGCTGCTGGCGGACGTCCGGCTGGAGCGCGAGCCCGCCGAGGCGGTCACCGTCGGCGCCAACGAGCACGGCTTCTCCTTCCTGGTGCCGTTCGGCGACGGCTGGTACCGGATCATCGCCTGGGACCGCGCCGAGCGGTTCGCCGACGGCACCCCGCCCCCGCTCGACGTGATCGCCGACATCGCCCGCGACACCCTCGGCGAGGACTACGGCCTGCACGGAGTCCGCTGGAGCTCCACCTTCCACAGCGACGAGCGGCAGGTCCCCAACTACCGCTCCGGGCGGGTCCTGCTGGCCGGCGACGCGGCCCACTGCCACTCCCCGGCCGGCGGCCTGGGCATGAACACCGGCCTCCAGGACGCCGCCAACCTCTCCTGGAAGCTCGCCGCCGCCGTCCGCGGCCGGGCCACCGACGCGCTGCTCGACACCTACCAGACCGAGCGGCACCCGGTCGGCCGGGCGGTGCTGCGCACCTCCGGCGCGCTGATCCGGCTGGCCCTCGCCCAGTCGGCGGCCACCCGGGCGCTGCGCGGCGCGCTCGCCTCCATCGCCGAGCACGTCGACCTGGTCGTGGAGCGCGGCGCCCGCACCATCTCCGGCATCGGCATCGCCTACCCGGCGCCCAAGGACGCCCACCCGCTGGTCGGCAAGCGCGTCCCGGACCTGCGGCTGACCGGCCTTGAGCCGCCCCGCGAGGACGGCCCGGCCGCGCCGCAGCGGCTCTACGAGGCCCTGCGGGCCGGGAAGTTCGTGCTGGTCAGCAATGACGAGGTGACGGCCGCCGACCCGTGGTCGGAGCGCCTGGTCACCGCCGCCCCGGCCGACCCGCACGGCAAGCTGCGCGACACCGTGCTGCTGATCCGCCCGGACGGCTACGCCGCCTGGGCCGCCGTCGACCCGGGCACCGGCGAACTGCGCGCCGCCCTCACCGAGTGGCTCGGCGAGGCCTGACCCACCGGGCCGGCCCCGGGCGGACGGACCGTCCCGGGGTCAGCCCTTCGCCTTCTCGTAGTGCCGGGCCGCCTTCGCCCGGTTGCCGCACACCGCCATCCGGCACCAACGGCGGCGGCCGTTCTGCGAGGTGTCGAAGAAGTGCAGGATGCAGGCCTCGTGCGCGCACTTCTTGATCCGCCGCGGCCCCTGGGCCAGCAGCCCCAGGAAGTCGTCCACCACCAGCCAGGCGGCCAGCCGGTGCGGCTCGTCCACCTCGACCCGGTCCACCGGGCCATCCGCCGAGGCCTCCCGCCGCACCCGCCCGTGCCGCAGCACGGCGTCCAGCCCGGCCAGCTCGCCGGCCCCGGGCAGCCGGCCGGCGTCCAGCTCACGGACCGCCGCCGCGAGCGCCTCCCGGGCCTCCCGCAGGGCGCCGAGCCCGGCCTCGTCCACCGCGCACCGCCCGGCGATACCGGCCGAGGAGAGCCAGATCGCGTAGCCGTCCGGCAGGGCGAGCAGGTCGTTCACCGGCACCCCCGCCCAGCGGGTGTTCAGCAGGTCCAGCGCCAGTGGCTCACCGAGCAGCGGGCGCGGGTCCCGCGGGTCTGCTGTCCGCTCCGTCATCGGCACTCCCAAGCTCTCGAACAGCCCCCGAGTCTACGTCCGGCCCCGCCCGGGCGGTTCCTGGCCGGAACAGGACAGTGCACCGGCCGGATCCCGTCGCCCGCGCGGGGAGCGGGCGGTGTGTTTCCGTACTGTTTCAAGATCGCTCACCCGGCGGCCCACCGCCTGTGACCACTGTCATCCGCACGACTGATGACGTAGCCTCTCGACCGTGCATAGGGTTCCCCACAGCTCGGCGAGGCCGTTGACGGCGCGTTCCGGCGCCGCTCCGGGTCTGCCGAACCCGCTCGGTGGGGAAGGTAACCACATGGCCTCACAGCACCCCCAGGACGCACGACTCAGACTGGTCGGGCCGCGCCAGGACACACCCGCGCCCGCTTCCCGGCCACCCGCTCCGCCGCTGTCGCCCGCCCCGACGCCCGGACGCCCCAGCCCCACCGGCGGCTTCGCCGACACCCTGCACGTGGCGATCGAGGCCAGCGGCCTCAGCCTGGACCGGATCCGCGCCGCGCTCGCCCAACGGGGCGTCAGGGTCAGCGTCACGACGCTGAGTTACTGGCGGCGCGGGCGCAGCCAGCCCGAGCGCGCCAGCTCGCTGCGCGCCGTTCACCTGCTCGAGGAACTGCTCGGCCTGCCGCACTCCACACTGTCCGCGCTGCTCGGCCCGCCCCGCCCGCGCGGCCGCTGGGCGGCCAACGCCACCACCAGCCACCTGCGGCTGGAGGACGTCTGGCCGGGCGAGCGGGAGATCTCCGACATGTTCGCCGAGCTGGACGCGCCGCCGGCCGGCGAGCTGGAGCGGCTCTCGGTCCACGACTCCTACTACGTGGACGCCGACCGCCGCGGCAACCTGCTGCGGCTGCGTCAGGTGGTCCGCGCCACGGTGTCCGGGGTGACCCGCTGCCTGGTGGTGCACAAGGCCGACGAGGAGGCCACCGGCTGTCCGGAGATCACCGGGGTGCGGCACGGCCGGCTCGGCCGGGTGCGCCGCCGCCCGGAGGCCGGGCTGATCGTCGGCGAGGTGATGCTGGACCGCCCGCTGGGCCTCGGCGACAGCACCGTCTTCGAGTACGAGGTGGAGATCCCGTCCGGCGGCGCCCAGACGACCGAGTACAGCCGCCGCTTCGCCACGCCGGTGCGCGAGTACGTGCTCCAGGTGCACTTCGACCCGGCGACCGTGCCGGTGCACTGCGAGCGGTACGACCGCGACCCGGGGGCGGACGTCGACCGCCGCCGCGAGCAGCTCTGGATCGGTGCCTCGGCCAGCGCCCACGTCCTCGCCCCCGACCAGCAGCCGGGTCACATCGGCATCCGCTGGGAGTGGGAGTAGCCGCACCGCGGTCCGGCGCCCGTGCGCCCGCTCCTCCGCACCTCGCCTGCACCTCCTTGTCATGGCAGAGCCATACCCGGGAAATCTAACCGTTGAAACGAACAATACCGGTTGACCCTCGCCCAGCCTAACCACTACTGTCCTCAGTAACGGTTAAGTGCGGCGCCCCGGGGCGCCCCGACCACGGGAGTGACCAGGTATGTCCGGCACCATCAGCAGCACCCTGCAGACCGGCCACGTGGGACTGAACGTCACCGACCTGGCCCGCTCGACGGCGTTCTACCGCGACGTCCTCGGCCTGGAGCTGGTCAAGGAGGGCACCGACCCCGAGCACCGCTTCGCCTTCCTCGGCCGCGACGGCCGCCTGGTGCTGACGCTCTGGCAGCAGAGCGAGGGCACCTTCCCCACCGGCGCGCCCGGCCTGCACCACCTCTCCTTCCAGGTCGACTCGCTCGACGAGGTGCGCGCCGCCGAGGCGGTGCTGCGCGGGCTCGACGCCTCCTTCGCCTACGACGGCGTCGTCCCGCACGGCGAGGGCGCCGCCTCGGGCGGGATCTTCTTCACCGACCCGGACGGCATCCGGCTGGAGATCTACACCCCGGCGGGCGTCGACGCGACCGGCGCCGAGGCCCCTACCAAGTCAGCCCCGACCTGCGGCTTCTTCTAGGCCCGGCGACCGCGAGGGAGGCACCGCGATGACCGCCGCCACCACGCCCTACCACCCCGGCGAACGGGCCGTGCAGGACCGGGCCGGCCGGACGGAGCGCGCCGACCACTCCGGCCGGGCCGTCGGCAGCACCGTCCCGGCCGTGGCCGCCCGCTTCCTCACCGAGCGCCGGGTGCTGGTGGCAGGCGCGGCCGACGCCGACGGCCGGCTCTGGGCCACCCAGCTCAGCGGCCCGGCCGGCTTCCTGCGGGCCCCCGACGAGCGGACCGTGACGGTGGCCGCCCACCCGGCCGGGGACGACCCGCTGGCCGACGCCCTGGCCGGCCCGGCCGAGGTGGGCACCATCGCCCTGGACCCGGCCGGCCGGCGCCGGATGCGGGTCAACGGCCGCTCCGTGCCGGACGGCCGGGGCGGCCTGGTGATCAGCGCCGACCAGGTCTACGCCAACTGCCCGAAGTACATCCAGCGCCGCGCCCCGGCCGACCGCCCGGGGGCCGGCGCCCCGCGCCGGGTGGCGGCCGGCTCCGCGCTGAGCACCGCCCAGCAGCTGCTGGCGGCCACCGCCGACACCTTCTTCATCGCCACCGCCGGGCCGGACGGCCGGATGGACGCCTCGCACCGCGGCGGCAACCCGGGCTTCCTGCGGGTGCTCGGACCGGACCGGCTGCGCTGGCCCGACTACGCGGGCAACAGCATGTTCATGACCCTGGGCAACCTGGAACTCGACCCCAGGGCCGGGCTGCTGATCCCGGAGTGGGAGAACGGCGGCGCGCTGCTGATCACCGGCGAGGCCAGGACCGACTGGACCGGCCCGGCCACCGCCGGCCTGCCGGGCGCCGAGCGGGTGGTCGACCTGACCGTCACCGGCGTCGTCGAACTGGCCGACGCCACCCCGCTGAGCTGGACCGCCCCCGACTACTCGCCCGCCAACCCGCCCATCCGCTGAAGCCGCCGTCGCCTGACGCCGGATCGGCCCGACGAACCGCCACCAACGCCCCGTCCGACCACCCCTACCGCCTTCCGCCGGCACCCGCCACGCCCGGGACGCCGAACGGCCGTCACCCGTTCGGCGTAACCCGCCGTGACGATCATGCGCCCGGTTTGGGACTTTGGTCCCGATAACACGCGGTGTGCCCCTGGGAAGGACCGTGCTGTCACGCCGCCAGCGGCCTGACCGGCACCGTCCCCCACAGGAGAGACAAGAGGCGGAGAATGACCCGAACCGAGCAGCTGACCCCCCTGTTGGAATTCGACGAGGTGGAGCCGGACGAGGACTGCATATGCGGGGGCTGCTGCGCCCGCCGCCGGGCCCGGATGCGTGCCGCTCCGGTGCACGAGGGCGGTCACGCGGCAGCCCGCAGCGTCCGCCGCCGGGCCGCCGTGCTGATGGCCGCCGTCGGCACCGCCCTCGGCGGCGGCGCGGCCGGTGCGGCCACCGCGGCCGCGGCCCCCGCCCCGACCCCCGGCGGCTCGAACAGCCCCCGCAGCGAAACCCCGCAGGGCGAGGTCAGCGGCCTCTTCGGCGACTCCCCGAACGCCCGCTCCTTCGCCGCCCCGCGCGCCGCGGCAGCCCCGGTCACCCGGGCCCAGATCATCGAACGGGCCCAGCGCTGGGTCGACCAGAAGGTCCCGTACAGCATGAGCCGCTACTGGTCGGACGGCTACCGCCAGGACTGCTCCGGCTTCGTCTCGATGGCCTGGGGGCTGGGCAGCAGCCAGACCACCTGGACCCTGCCGAACTTCGCCGACCGGATCACCAAGGCCGAGCTCCAGCCCGGTGACATCCTGGTCTACAACAACCCCGCCAGCCCGCAGTCCGGTTCGCACGTGACGATCTTCGGCGGCTGGGCCGACTCCTCCCGCACCCGCTACGTGGCCTACGAACAGACCTCACCGACCACCGTCAAGCGCTCCACCCCGTACGCGTACTGGAACAACTCGGCCTCCTACGTCCCCTACCGCTACAAGGGGCTCTCCGCCGGCGGGGGCGGCAACCAGGGCGGCTCCTCGTCGACGGCCTTCCCGGGCGCCGACAAGTTCGGTCCCGGCGCCAACAACGGCCACGTCACCACGCTCGGTCAGATGCTGACCCAGCGCGGCGGCGGCCGGTTCTACAGCGAGGGGCCGGGCCCGCGCTGGGGCGAGGCCGACCGGCGGGCCACCGAGGCCTTCCAGCTCGCCCAGGGCTGGCGCGGCGCCGAGGCGGACGGCATCCCGGGCAAGGCGACCTGGGACTACCTGGTCAACGGCAAGGGCCGCAACATCGACGGCGGCACCCCGCTGCCGCCCCCGCCGGTGAACCCGCCCGTGACGCCTCCGGTGAACCCGGGTACCGGCGTGCCGGCCTTCCCGGGCGCCGACAGGTTCGGCCCGGGCGCCAACAACGACTGGGTGCGCCAGCTCGGCGAGCAGCTGGTCCGCAAGGGCTACGGCCGCTACTACACCCAGGGCCCCGGCCCGCGCTGGACCGACTCCGACCGGCGCAATGTGCAGGCCTTCCAGGAGGCCCAGGGCTGGCGCGGCGCCGAGGCGGACGGCTACCCCGGCCCGGACACCTGGAAGCGGCTGTTCTCCTGACGGACCGCCACCACCGCTCCCGGCCCGCCCGGCCGCCGGCTCAGACCGGCGCGCCGGGCGGGCGTCCGGACATCCAGTGGAACAGCCCCATCGCCACGCTGGTCGCCAGGTTGAAGCTGGAGACCCCGGGCCGCATCGGCACCGCGACCAGGGCGTCGGCCCGCGCCTTCAGCTCCGGCGTCACCCCGTGCCGCTCGGTGCCGAAGGCGAGCACCGCGTCGTCCGGGAAGGCCGTCGTCCGGATGTCCGCGCCCTCCGGGTCCAGCACGTAGAGCGGGCCGGCCGGCAGCTCCGCAAGGGTCAGCCGCTCGACGGCGGTCGCGAAGTGCAGGCCCGCGCTGCCGCGCAGCACCGCCGGGTGCCAGGGGTCCAGCTCGCCGGTGGTGACCACACCCGCCGCGCCGAAGCCGGCCGCCAGCCTGATCACCGCGCCGACGTTGCCCAGGTTGCGCGGGTTCTCCAGCAGCACGACGGGGGCCGGCCGGGGCCGCACGGCAAGCGCGGCGCGGTTCGCCGCCGCGGTCGGCCGCACCGCCAGCGCGATCACCCCGGTCGGGTGCAGCCGGGGCGCCAGCGCGCGCAGCGCGGCCTCCGGCAGTTCGACGGCCAGCGCGTCCAGCGCCGGCGCCACGTCCGGGGCCAGTTCGGCGGCGAGCGCCAGCAGCGCGGCCCGGTCGGCGGTCAGCACCTGCCGGACGGCGCCGCCGAACCGCAGCGCGTGCTTCAGCGGGTGGAACCCGTCCAGCAGCACCGTCCCCGGCTCCTCGGCGCCGGCCCGCCAGACCCGCAGCAGTTCCTCGTTCATCCCGCTCACTCTGCCATCCCCGCCGGGGCGGGCCTCAACGCCCCGTGGGCTCCGGCTCGCGCCGCTCGGCGGCGGACGCCGTACCGCCGCCGCGCAGTGCCCGTTCGAGGTCCTTGAGCGCCTGGAGCAGCAGCCGGGTGCCGGAGCGCACGACGTCCCCCTGCACCCCGGCGGGCTCCTCGGCGAGCCGCCGCTCCAACTGCTCCTGGGCCTCCCGGACGGCGCCGAACTCCACCGGTCGCCCGGTCAGCAGCGCGCCCGCCGCCAGCGCCGTGGCCAGCCGCAGCTCCTCGGCGAACTCGGCCGCCCCCGGCACCGGCTCGGCGTCCACGCCCGGCAGGTGGGCCTCCAGCAGCACGGCGACCCGCCCGAGGTGGCCGACCGCGGCGCGGGCCCGGTCCAGCTGGCGCCGGCTCACCCCGGGCAGCCCGGAGGCGTGCCGGCCGGGCTCGGCGTCGGCCCGCTGCATCGCCTGGAGCAGCTCCGAGCGCGCCTCCCTGGAGTCCAGCAGCGCCGAGCGCACCTCCCGTCCGCGCGGCGCGGCGGGCCGCTCGTAGACGGCGATCACCTCGGCCGCGTACCGCCCGGCGGCGGCCAGCCACTCGGCCAGCCGCTCGCCGAGCCGGGCGGTCTGCCAGGTCGGGAAGAGCGCGTAGACGAGCAGCGCGACCGAGCCGCCGAGCAGTGTGAGGCCGACCCGTTCCACCGCCGTGACCAGCGGGTTGCCCTCCTGGAGCCCGAGCAGGAAGACCACATAGGAGGAGATGCAGGCGGTGATCACCGCGTAGCCGGTGCGGAAGGTCAGATAGGCGCCGGCGATCGAGACCACCGCGAGCACCGCCAGCACCCACTCGCCGGGCCGGGCCAGCTGCACCACCAGGGTGGAGACGGCCACCCCGACGACCGTCCCGGCCAGCCGGGCCACCCCCCGGCTGTAGGTCTGCGCGAAGTCCGGCCGCATCACCATCGCGGCCGTCATCGGCGCCCAGTAGCCGTGCTCGAAGCCGGCCAGCCGGGCCAGCAGATAGGCGGCGGTGACCACCTCGGTCATCCGCACGGCGTGCTGGAACACCGCCGAGTGCGGGTGGAACTGCCGCCGCACCGCGCGCAGCGCCGTCGGCAGCATCCGCACCAGCGGCGGTTTGCGCAGCGCCCCGCCGGGCTGGACGACGGGGGTGTCGATGGTGTCCTCGGAGGCGCGGTCGAGCGCGTCGGCGGCCTTGCGGAGCAGCCCGGCCAGTCGGCGCGCGGCCCGGCGGGCGGCCCCGCGCAGCTCCGGGCCCTCGGTCCGGGCGACCAGGGTGAGCGCCGGCGCCGAGCGGGGCAGCTGGAGCGGGTCGCCGGTGCGGATCGCCCGGGCCAGCGCGTCCATCGCCTCGGCGGAGGCGGCCAGCACCTCCCGGGCCCGGTCGCGCTCCGGGCCCTCCGCGGGGGCGCCCACCTTGGGGTCGGCGATCGCCGCCAGGGTGGGCCGGATCCGCTCGGCGAGGCCGCGCAGTCCGCGCAGTTCGGGCGGTCTGCGCCGGTCCTGCCAGGGTGTCAGCGCGGCGGCGTGACGGGCCTCGATGAACGGCTCCGGGTCGACGTGCGCGGTCGGGTCCTGGCGCAGCCGGCGCGCGTAGTCGGCGAGTTCGGCGTAGGTGTCGGCGAGCGCCTCGCGCTGGGCGGTCCAGCTGCCGATCGGCCAGAGGGTGATGACCACCGCCTGGACGACGCCGCCGAGCGCGCAGACCAGCCCGTGGCCGAGCGCGGTGAGCGGACTGACCGGCAGTTGGACGACGATCAGCATCACCGAGAGGGTGTTGGCGGCGACCACCCCGGCGGTCGGCCCTATCGCCCAGGCGAGCCCGGCGCCGAAGGCCCAGACCGCCAGCAGCACCGGGAACGCCCCGGTCACCCCGGCCGCCAGGTAGCCGAGGAAGGTGCTGACGCCGAGTCCGACCCCGGCGGCGACGGCGAGCGTGGCGCGCGGCCGGAAGCTGCGCTGGAAGGTCGCGGTCCCGGCGATGAAGGCGCCCATCGCGGCCGAGGTGGCGAGCCGGGCGTCGGCGAGCGCGAGGGTCGGGAAGAGCACCAGGGCGACGGCGACCGCGCCGCGCAGCGCCCGCTTGGGGTCGGTGAGCGTCCGGTCGATGGTCAGTCCGGTCCGCGCGGTGTCTCGAAGCGCAGCGAACCAGGACATACCGGTCAGCTTAGTGGCGGCTCCCCGGCCGGATCCGCGCGACCCGCTCCCCGGCCCACACCAGCGCCGCGGTCGGCAGGAACACCGCGTCCGCCGCGATCATCGCCATCGAGAACACCGGCAGTCCGAGCAGCACCGCGATCCCCGCGTGCTCGGCCATCATCACCACCAGCAGCACGTTCTTGAGCCGCCGGTTCACCAGCGTGAACGGGAAGGCCACCTGGAGCAGCACCGTCCCGTAGGTGATCAGGAAGACTGGCAGCAGCGCCCCGCCGACCAGCCCGGACAGGGCCGGCCAGGGCGTGAAGTAGTCCAGGTTCAGCGGGTAGTACAGCGCGGTGCCGTCCTGCCAGCGCGAACCCTGCACCTTGTACCAGCCGGCCGTGGCGTAGATCAGCACCACCTCGACGGCGATCACCAGCATCGCGCAGTTGTGCAGCATGGTCGCCAGCGCGTCCAGCACCGCCCGGGTCTCGCCCAGCGGCGCGAGCCGGTCCACCAGCCACCAGAGCCCGGCCACCGCCCACAGCGTCCAGAAGAACGGCCCCCAGCCGACGTACGGGAACGCCGGGACCGCCCAGGCCAGGCTGGTCCCGGAGAAGCCGCCCAGCTGACAGACCAGCAGCACCGCCCCGAGCACCGCCCACAGCAGCGCCCCGGCCGCCCCGCCCCGCCCGGCCCCGGTACGCCGGGCGTCCAGCGACCACACCTCGGCGCACCGGGTGAAGACCAGGTAGACCGCCATCAGGTGGACGATGTTGTCACCGCCGTCGCCGAGGAAGACGTTGCGGTTCTGCAGCGACAGCACGGTGACCAGGAACAGCACCGTGGCCGCCCTGGTCCGCCAGCCGAGCAGCACCGCCAGCGCCGCCAGCACCGCCAGGTGGTAGACCAGTTCGAACCAGGGCCGCCCGCCGAACCACGGCAGCACCGTCAGTGCCCCGTTGTCGGCCAGCAGTTGCTCCGCCAGGTCCATCGACCAGGGCGAGGTGTCGCCGTACAGCAGCCGCCGGTTCGGCCACTCGCGCAGCAGGTACGCCAGCCAGACCAGCCCGAAGCCGATCCGCACCGCCGCCGCCTGGTACCGCCCGAGCACCCGGCCGGCGAACACCTCGAAGGCCCGGGCGGCGAGCCCGGCCGGACCCGGCCGGCGCGGACCGTCCGGGGCACCGTCGGCGGCCGGCGGCGGCCCGGCCGGACGGGGCGCCTCGTCGAGGGCGGTGCCGCTCACCACAGCCCCCGCAGGTCCTCGTCGCCCACCGGCCACCAGGGCAGCTCGCGCACCCTCGGCGCGGGCGGCGCCGTCTCCCCGCTCCACTCCGGCGGGGCGACGGTCGTCGTGGTCACCCGCAGTTCGACCGCCACCACCGGCCGGCCGGCCACGCTGCGGCCGATCCGCTGCACCGCGATCCGCTTCAGGTACTCCTCGGCGAGCAACCCGCGCGGGGTGGTCCGCGACTCGTCCTGGGCGTTGTGCGAGCCGTCGTAGAAGTCCCAGGCCCGGCGCAGCAGGTTCTGGTCGGCGTGGCCGGGCGCCGGGTTGCCCCGGATCGCCGCGACGTCCTGCGCGGTCAGCCCCACCCAGTCGTGGACCACGGCGTCGCCGTCCACCGACGCCGTGCGCACCCGGGCGTCCACCGCGACGTTCTGCTGCAGCGGATTGGGCGCGAACAGCTTCCAGTTCTGCTCGAACTCCGGGTAGATCAGGCCGTCCAGCTGCTCCCGGTACTCCCGGGAGAGCGAATTGGCGGGCGCCACGTGCAGGAAGACCGCGCCGAGGAACAGCCCGGTGGCCGTCACCAGCAGGACCGCGGCCGTGCCCAGGAGCACCCGGCCGGGCGCCGACCGGACCCGGCGGAGGACGGGCGGCGGGTCCTTGCTCTCGGCGAGCTCACCGTCCTCCTCGGGATCGGCGGACTCAGCGTGCTCGGCGTGCTCGGCGGCCTCGGCGCTCTCGGCCATGGACTCCCCCGGGGACGGGCTGGACCGGCACCGCGCCGGCCCGGTCGCGCGCCCATCCTGCCCTACTCCCGGCGTCCTGCGGAGCCCCCGGTCCGCCCGGTCCGCCCCGCCCTCCCGCTACAGGACGAAGGCGTCCTGCCCGGTGCCGCTCACCATCGGACGGCCCGCGCCCTCCCAGGCGTACATCCCGCCGTCGACGTTCACCGCGTCCCGGCCGTTCTGCACCAGGTACTGGACGACCTGCGCGGAGCGCCCGCCGACCCGGCAGAGCACGAACAGCCGCTCGTCCGGCAGCTCGGCGATCCGCGCGACCACCTCGCCGATCGGGATGTGCAGCGCACCCTCCACGTGCCCGGCGTCCCACTCGTCCTGCTCCCGGACGTCCAGCAGGGCGGCGTCCGCGGGCACGGCGGCGGCGTCGATGGCGGGGATCTGCGCGAACATCGTCTGGTTCTCCTGGGCGTCGGGATCGGCCCCGCCATTGTCCCCCACCGGCCCGCCGAGCAGGTTCTCCAGCTCGGCCTGCCGGGCGGCGGCCCTGGCCAGCAGCTGTTCGGCCAGCTCGGTCAGCAGCCCGTCCGGGTCCTGCGGAGCCAGCGCCAGCAGCTCGCCCATCGCGCTGCGCTCCAGCCGGACCTGCTCGGCGGCGAGCTCGCCGATCCGGCCGGTCAGCCACTCCAGCCGGCGGCGCAGCCAGCCGAGCCGGTCGGGGGAGCCGACGGCGGGCGCCGCCTCGGGCGCGGTGGACCACTCGTCGGCCAGCGCCTCCAGCGCGCCGGTGTCGCCGTACGCGTAGGCCTCGTTGACCCGGGCCAGGAACGCCGCCCGGCGGCCCTGCTCCTGCGGGTCGGTGGACAGGTCCGGGTGGGCGCGGCGGACCAGCTCGCGGTAGATCCGCTGGGCGTCCCGGCCGGGCCGCACCCGGGCGGGCGCGGCGGGCGGCGGCGGGGCATCCTCTTGGGCGCCCCGCTCCCGGACGCTGTCGAACAGCGCGTCCAGGTCCGGCAGGTCCTCGACCCGCTGCCGGGCCTCCCGGGCCCGCCGCAGGTCCTCCGGGTCCCCGGTGCGGGCGGCCACCGCCTCGGCGAGCAGCGCGTCCAGCTCGTCCAGCCGGGCGTACAGCGGTCCGAGCAGCTGGTGGTGGATCAGCGCGAAGTTGTCGATCTCGACCCGCAGCGTCCGCACGTCGACGTCCATCGTGAGCCAGGCGAGTTCGGCGGCCTCGACCCGCTCCTCCAGCTCCTGCTGCTCCGGGTCCGTCCAGCGGGCCGGGATCTGCGCGGTCACCTCTCGCCTCCTCCTGCGTGCCGTCCTGCGACCCTACCGTCCACGAGCCCGCCGCCGATCCGGGGCGGGCGGGGAGTGCGGAGCGGCGCACGGCACGTGACACGCAACCGATACCGAGGAATCTCCCCGTTTCGCTACCGACTCCCGGCCCGTCCGTGCTTCGCTGGTATCCGCACAGCATGCCTTCCTCCGGAGAAACGGCCGTCTCCCGACATGGCGGCCAGGCGGGAGCAGACCCAATCCATGGTGGACGATCCCAACTCCACACCGCGTCCGGCGGGCACCGACCCGGCGCCCGGCACCGCACCGGGTGACCAGCCGTCAGGCGTGGTCGCCCTGGTCCGGCTCGCCCTCGTGCTGGTCGACCACGACGGGCGGATCGCCCAGTGGAGCCGGGCCGCCGAGGAACTGTTCGGACACCGCGCGGACGCCGTCCACGACCGCCCCGCGGCCGGCCTGCTGCCCGCCGCGGAGTCACGCGGCGGGACCGGCCCGGCCGCCCCGGCCGCCGGACGCCGCCGGGACGCCTTCACCGCCCTTGCCGGACTCACCGCCGACGCCGCCTGGGCGGGCCGGCTGCCCGTGGTCGACCGCGAGGAGCACCCGCGGGACGTGTTCTGGTGGGCCTACCCGGTGGACGGCCCGGCCGGCGGACTGCTCGCCCTGGCCGCCGACGCCCGCCCGCTGCGCTCGTCCGGCCCCCGGCTGGCCGTCGGCGAGCGGCTGCTGCCGTTCGCCCCCGCTCCCGGCGCGCTGGGCGGCTTCCACCGGCTCTGCGCCGCGCTGACCACCGCCGGCCCGCCGGTCCCCCCGCCGCTGGCCGCCCTGCTGCCCGGCTCCCCCGAACGCCGCGGACCGCTGCTCGGCGCACTGGCCCGGGCCGGGCTGCCCGCCCTGCGGCTGGACCCGGCCACCGTGCTGCCGGTGCGGCCCGCCGACCCGGCGGCCGGCACCGCGCACGCCGCGGCCGGGATCGGCCGCCGCTACCCGACCGCGCAGCAGCGCACCGCCCGGCTCGGCCCGCCGCCGCAGCCCGAACAGTCCGCCCCCGGCCGCCGCCCGGCCGGACCGCTGCCCGCCCAGCGCGAGGCCGCGGCCGCGCAGGCCACCACCCCGGCCGCCGCCGGTCTCGGCGCGCCGGCCACCGGCCCGGCCGTCCCGGCCCCGCCGAGAGGAGGCACCACCATCGAGCAGACCACCGTCGGACCGCCCGCCGTCGCCGCCACCGTGCCGCCGCCCGCCCCCGCGCCGTCGTCCGGCCGGTTCGGCCCGTTCCTCACCAACGGCCACGCCGGCGAGCAGCTCGCCCTGCTGAACGAGGTCGGCGGCAAGGTCGGCACCACCCTGGACCTCGGCTTCACCGCCCACGAGCTGTGCCGGGTGCTGGTCCCCCGGGTCGCCGACTTCGCCTGCGTCGACCTCGTCGACGGCCTGATCTCCGACTCCGAGCTGCCCGAGGCCCGCCCGGACGACGACACGATGCTCCGCCGGGTCGCGCTCGCCTGCAACGAGTCCACCGGCCAGTGGGACCACGTGCTCGCCGAGGGCTCCCTGGTCGCCATGCCCCGCCGCACCCCGCCCGGCATGGCCCTCCAGCTCAACCAGCCGGTGCTGGTCCCGGTGATCACCCGGGACGTCGCCGTCGACTACGCGGCCGCGCTCGGCGGCCCGGAACTCGTCCCGGTGGTCTCCGACCGCTCGATGCTGGTGGTGCCGCTCTCCGCCCGCGGCACCGTGCTCGGCACCCTCAAACTGCTCCGGCTCCCCGACCGCGGCCCCTTCGACGAGGGCGACGCCGCCACCCTCAAGGAACTGGCCGCCCGGGCCGCGCTCTCGCTCGACAACGCCCGGCTGCACCGGGCCGAGTCCAGGGTCGCCACCACCCTCCAGCGGTCGATGATCCCGACCCGCCCGCCGCAGATCCCCGGCGTCCAGATCGCCCACCGCTACCTGCCCGGCGACTCCCGGGCCGAGGTCGGCGGCGACTGGTTCGACGCGATCCAGCTGCCCGGCAGCCGGGTCGCCCTGGTGGTCGGCGACGTCATGGGCCACGGCCTGCACTCGGCCGCCGCGATGGGCCGCTTCCGCACCGCGATGCAGACCCTGGCCGCCCTCGACCTGCCGGCCGGCCAGCTGCTGCGCCACCTGGACAACCTGGCCCACAAGCTCGGCGACGACCACCTCGCCACCTGCCTGTACGCGGTCTACGACCCGATCAACCGGACCTGCGAGCTGGCCAGCGCCGGCCACGTCCCGCCGGTCCTGGTCCACCCCGACGGCACCGGCGAACTGCTGGAGATCCCGGCCGGCGCCCCGATCGGGGTGGGCGGGGTCCCGTTCGTCGCCAAGACCATCGACGTCTCGGACGGCTCGATGCTGGTGCTCTGCACCGACGGCCTGGTCGAGGTGCGGGGCGGCGACATAGGAGCCGGGCTGGCCGCGCTCTGCGGCAATCTGATCGACCCCACGCAGAGCCCCGAACAGGCCTGCGACGTGGTCCTGGAGCGACTGCACTCGGACGACCGCAAGGACGACGTCGCCCTGCTGGTGGCCCGCTTCGACGGAGTCGCGCCGAGCGAGGTCGCCACCTGGGACCTCACCGTCGACCAGCGCGAGGTCGGCCGGGCCCGCGCCCTGGTCCGCGAGCAGCTCGCCGCCTGGCACCTGGAGTCGCTGAGCGACACCGTCGTGCTGCTGGTCAGCGAACTGGTCACCAACGCCGTCCGGGTCGCCCGCGACCGGGTCCAGCTCCAGCTGATCCGGGTCGACAAGCTGCTGGTCGAGGTCAGCGACGACAACCACAACCTGCCGTCGCTGGAGCCCGCCGAACAACTCGGCGAAACCGGCCGCGGCCTCACCCTGGTCACCAAACTCGCCGACCACTGGGGCACCGCGCGCAAGGCCGTCGGCAAGGTCGTCTGGTTCGAACTGCCCCTCTGATCTACGGCACGGCGGCGGCGCCGGCCGGGGTGCGGAGGCGGGCGTCGGCGGCCGCCTCCAGGGAGGCGGTGGCCGCCCCCACCACGGCGGCCGCCCCGACCCCGGCCAGCACCCGCGGCCAGAAGTCCCCGAACACCTCCACCGAGACCGCGATCAGCAGCGCCGCGATCACCGCCACCACGTGCTCCATGCCCGCCAGGTTCGGCAGCACGATCGCCTCACCGACCATCAGCGCCACCACCAGCCCGGCGGTGAACCAGGCCCGGCACCGGAACGCGATGCAGATCGCCAGCGCCACCACCGCGGCCGACGGCCCGGTGTCCCGCACATGGGCGACCCACCCCGGGAACCCGAAGAGGTGGTCCGGCCCGATCGCCACGCCGACCCGGGCGAACAGCGTCCCGGCCAGGGTGCAGGTGTAGGCCACCACCAGGGTCAGCCGCCGGCCCAGCACGATCTCGGCGATCCCGAACACCACGAAGACCTGCGCCAGCGCCCCCCACACCGGCAGGTCCAGGGCCGGCACGTACAGCGACAGCGGCGTCCGCAGCAGCGAGACCTCCAGCGGCAGCGCCGCCTTCACCACCCCGATCTGGGTGACCAGGCGCTCCCCGCCCGGCAGGTGCTGGACGATGCTGAACAGCAGGATCAGACAGGTCGCCGCGGTGGCCAACGGGACGGCCGCGAACTTCCTGCGGACCACCCGCTCCCGGACCGTTCCGAACAGCGTTCCCCACTCGGCGACAGCGGCCTCGCGGGCAATAGCCACCGGCCCCTTTCGCACGCCCCCCTCGTGGGTCCTCCGCATCACAATCCGTTCTCCAAATCCCCGTGGTCGCAAGCGCCTTCCGACTACCCCCACATTAGAAGGCGCTTTACGGAACCACATCGGCATTTGTGCCGATCCCCGTCATCCTCAGGGGGGAGGAGCCACCCCGAAATCCCCCCATCCGGGCGACCGGCCCCCTCCGCCCCCCGGCGGAGGGTCTACCCCTTCCCGTCCCGTGCCGCCACCGGCACGCGGGGCGCCTCGACGGCGGGCGGCCCCTGGTGCCGGCGACGGAACAGCGCGGGCAGGCTCGGCGCGGTGATGAAGCCCTCGGCCCGGGCACTGGCGATACCGATCCGCGGAATCTCGCTGCTCTTCTCGAAGAGCAGATAACGCGGTTCCCAGATCGGCCGGTACTTGGCATTGGCCCGGTAGAGCGATTCGATCTGCCACCACCGCGAGAAGAAGCCGAGAACGGAACGCCAGAGCCGCAGCACCGGCCCGGCGCCGAGCTTCGAACCGCGCTCGAAAACGGACCGGAACATCGCGAAGTTCAACGAGACCCGGGCCAGATTCACCTCGCGGGCGCGCTGCAGGAGTTCGATCACCATGAACTCCATCAGTCCGTTCTCGGTGTCCCGGGCCCGGCGCATGAGGTCCAGCGAAAGCCCGTCCGCCCCCCACGGCACGAAGCTGAGCAACGCCTTCAGCTCCCCGTCCGCGTCGTGGCACTCCAGCATCACGCAGCGCCCGTCGCCGGGGTCGCCGAGCCGGCCGAGCGCCATCGAGAAGCCGCGCTCGGTCGCGCCGTCGCGCCACTGGTCGGCCTTGGCGACCAGGTCGGCCATCTCGCTCTCGGGGATCTCCTCGTGGCGGCGGATCCGCACCGTGTACCCGGCCCGCTTGACCCGGTTGTACGCCTGGCGCACCACCCGCATCGCCCGGCCGTCCAGCGAGAACTCGTCCAGCTCGACGATCGCCTCGTCGCCCAGCTCCAGCGCGTCCAGGCCGTGCCGGGCGTAGATCACGCCGGCCTCCTCGGAGGCGCCCATCACGGCCGGCGCCCAGGCGTGCTCACGGGCCTCGGCCAGCCAGGCGTCGATCGCGCCCGGCCAGGCCTCCGGGTCGCCGATCGGGTCGCCGGAGGCCAGCGAGACGCCGCCGACCACCCGGTAGGTGACCGCCGCCTTGCCGCTCGGCGAGAAGATCACCGCCTTGTCCCGGCGCAGCGCGAAGTAGCCGAGCGAGTCCCGCTCGCCCTGCTTGTCCAGCAGCACCCGCAGCCGCTGCTCGTCCTCGGCGGTGAGCAGCTCCTTGCCGCGCGGGCTGCGGAACGCCACGTAGAGGACGAGCAGGAAGAGCAGCCCGCCCATGGTGTTGATGACCGCGTTCACCCAGGTCGGCGCGTCGATCACGGAGCGCAGGTGCTCGGACGGGGTGACGGTGACCATCCGGCCGACCGAGTAGCGGAACATGTCCCAGAAGTCGGCGTCCGGCAGCCTGTTGGTCAGCATGACCAGCGCGGCGCCGACCACGCCGCCGAAGCCCAGGCCGGCCACGAAGGTGGCGGCGGCGGTCTTCGGGTTGGAGCGGTCGCCCTTGGAGGTGAACTCCTTCCGGCCGACCAGCAGCGCCACCACGAAACCGCAGGTCAGCACGGTGGAGACATAGTTCAGCGGGTGCCGGTCGAAGCCCTCGTCGGGCAGCGACATGGCGACCAGGTAGAGCAGCGCGAACAGCCCGGCCAGGGCGGCGTTGAAGATCCACGCGGCCCGCTTGCGGCGCCGCATGGCGATCGCCAGGAAGACCGAGAGCACCGCGCTGCTCAGGCCGGCGGTCATCAGGTAGGGGGTGAAGTACTCGCCCTCGTTGTGCGTCTCGACCTGGTCCCGGAACGGCACCAGCAGCACGGTGACGAGGTTGAGCAGGGCGATCAGCCGCAGGTACCAGACGGTCGCCACGGCGGCCCGCGGACGCCAGCGCGCCATGACGGCGCCGGGTCCGGAACCGGACCCGGTGGGGGAGGTGGACGGCTCCGGCTTCACAGTGGACGACACAGCTCAATTCCAAACGATCAGGTGGTGGGTCGCATCCGCAGACGACCCGGCTGGACGCCCACCTCGGCCGGCAGGCCGACTGAGCGGCAGCCAATTTCCATGGTTCCCCACCGACGATGAGAATTGCGTGAACCAGGTAGCGGATTCACACCCCCGCCGTTCGGCGGGGGTCGCCCGACCGGTACGGCACCGGCAAAGCCGCCGGTCAGGCCCTACTCTCGATTCCAGTCATGCGGACCGGCCCGGCCCGGCCGCCGAACCGAGGAGGGCCCCATCGCCACCACCCGCGTGCTGATCGTGGACGACGAGATCCTGGTCCGGTCCGGGCTCGGCCTCATCGTCGGCTCCGCCCCCGACCTGGAGGTGGTCGGCGACTGCTCCGGCGCGCAGACCGAGGAGCACGTCAAGCGGCTGCGTCCGCACGTGGTGCTGCTCGACATCCGGATGCCCGACATGGACGGCATCTCGGTGCTCCGCCGGCTCCGGGCGCTGCCCGACCCGCCGGCCGTGGCGATGCTCACCACCTTCGACACCGAGGAGCACATCGGCACCGCGCTGCGCGCCGGGGCCTCCGGCTTCCTGCTCAAGGACACCGCCCCGGAGCAGCTGGTGCACGCCGTCCGGGTGCTCGCGGCGGGCGGCAACATCCTCTCCCCGACGGTGACCCGCACTGTGATCGGCGGCTACGTGGACGGCGGCGGCCCGGACGCCGAGGCCGCCACCCTGGCCCGCACGCTGACCGGCCGGGAGCTGGACGTGCTGGCGCTGCTGGGCGAGGGCCTGTCCAACGCCGAGATCGCCGACCGGCTGTTCCTGGGCACCGGCACCGTGAAGGACCACATCAGCGCGATCCTCGGCAAGCTCGGTGCCGCCAACCGGGTCCAGGCGGCCGTGATCGCCCACCGGGCCGGGCTGGTGCGCCCGAAGCCGAGCGACGGGGTATGAGCGGCGACCCCGCTGCCGCCCGACGACCGCCGGCCGGGCTCACCGCGCCCTGGCTGATGCTCCTGCTGCCCGCCCTCTACTCCCTGGTGGACGCCGCCCTGGTGGCCCGGGGCGCCCCGCTGTGGCAGACCCTGCTTTCGGTACTGGCCGCCGTCGCCCTGCTGTGGCGGCGGCGCTTCCCGGTCACCGTGCTGCTGCTGACCATGCCCGGCAGCTACCTCGACGACATCTGGCTGGCCCCGATCACCGCCGTCTACACGGTGGCCGCCGAACGCCCCCGGCCCCGGGTGGTGGTGCCCTGCGCCACCCTGTTCGCCCTGGTCGAGTTCTTCCACTGGCCGGTCTCCGAGCAGACCTTCACGATCAGCCGGGACACCGCCCTGTACGCCATCCAGTCCGTGATGCTGGCGGCCGGCCCGGCCGCCACCGGTCTGCTCTCCCGGACCCGGCGGGAGCTGGCGTCCCGGCTGGACGAGCTGACCCGCGGCCAGGAGCGGGAGAGCCGGCTGCTCGCCGAGCGCGTGCTCAGCGAGGAGCGCGGCCGGCTCGCCCGGGAGATGCACGACGTGGTCTCGCACCAGGTCAGCCTGATCAGCATCCAGGCCGGCGCGCTCCAGGTGTCCACCCCCGACCCGGCGGCCGCCGGCGTCGCCAGGACCATCCGCGAACTGTCCGTGCGCACCCTGGAGGAGCTGCGCCAGATGGTCGGGGTGCTGCGGGCCGGAGGCCCGCGGACGGGCACCCCGCTGGCCCCGCAGCCCCGGCTGGCCGACCTGCCCCGGCTGATCGAGGAGAGCGGGCTGGCCGCGGACGCCGAGCTCCTCCCGGGCGACCGGCCCTGGCCGGAGGCGGTCGAGCGGGCCGCCTACCGCACCGTGCAGGAGGCGCTCACCAACATCACCAAGTACGCACCCGAGGCCGCGGTGCACGTCCGGGTGCGGGCCCGCGGGCGGCGGCTGCGGGTGGAGGTGCGCAACGAGGCGCCGCCGGTCCGCCCCGCGCAGATCCTGCCGGGCGGCGGCCACGGCCTGGTCGGCCTGCGCGAACGCGCCCAGCTGCTCGGCGGTTCGCTCACCGCCGGCCCGACCCCGGACGGCGGCTTCGAGGTCCGGGCCGACCTGCCGGCCCCTTCCTCCTGACCGCGCGGGCAATCCCCCGGGGTGCCGCCGTCCCGATGGGGAAAGGAGAACAAAAAAGCCCCGCAGATCCGAAGATCTGCGGGGCTTCGCTGTGCGCGAGGGGGGAGTTGAACCCCCACGCCCTTTCGGGCACTGGAACCTGAATCCAGCGCGTCTGCCTATTCCGCCACCCGCGCATGGGTGTTTTCACCGCTTGCCGGTCGATCAGCCGATCCGCTCGGTACCATGTGGTCTTCGCGGCTCTTCGATCGGGCCACCCGGTGGGCGCCCCTTCCGACGTGGAAAACATTAGCACGACCTGGGGGTCACCTCCGAATCCGTTCCCCGCGGCACCCGAGCGCATCCGAACGGATGCCCGACGGACAGGCGAGCGAGGGATGGCGGCCCCGACCGGCGGGTAGCCCTGGCACGGTGCCGCCCGGATGCGTCACCCTGTGTGTCCGAGCCCACCCCCGGGCACCACGTGGTCCGGGAACCGTACGGATGGCCCCGGCGTGGATACGATCAGTACGGAAGTACCGCAAGTAGGCACGACCGGCTCCTCCCGGACACCGGTCGGCAGGCAGGCGAACGAACCCTGGAAGGGGGTGCCCCATGGGAGTGCTGAAGAAGTTCGAGCAGCGACTTGAGGGTCTCGTCAACGGCACCTTCGCCAAGGTGTTCAAGTCCGAGGTCCAGCCCGTGGAGATCGCCGGAGCGCTGCAGCGCGAGTGCGACAACAACGCGAGCATCTGGAACCGCGACCGGACCGTCGTGCCCAATGACTTCATCGTCGAGCTCAGCTCGCACGACTACGAGCGGCTGAGCCCCTACTCCGGACAGCTGGGCAACGAGCTCGCCGGCATGGTCCGCGAGTACGCCGAGGCACAGCGCTACAGCTTCATGGGCCCGCTCCAGGTGAACCTGGAGAAGGCCGAGGACCTCGACACCGGCCTGTACCGGGTGCGCAGCCGCACCCTCGCCGCCGAGGAGCCGCAGCAGCAGGCCCCCGCGCACCCGACCCAGCCCGGCTACGGCCGCCCGCCGGCCGCCCAGGCCCCCGGCGCGCCGTGGCAGCAGCCCGGCGCCGCCCCGTACGGCGCGCCCCCGCCGCCGCCCGCCGCGCCCCCGGCCATGCCCCCCGGCCCGCCCGCTCCGGCCGGCGGCAACGTGCGCCCGTTCCCCGGTGCCGGCCACGGCACCGCGGTCCGCCGCTGGATCGAGGTCAACGGCGCCCGCCACCAGATCACCGGCAACGCCTGCGTGCTCGGCCGCTCCACCGAGGCGGACGTCCGCATCGACGACCCCGGGGTCTCGCGCAAGCACGCCGAGATCCGGCCCGGCACCCCCGCGATGGTGCTGGACCTCGGATCCACCAACGGCATCGTGGTGGACGGGCAGCACACCCAGCGCGCTACGCTCCGCGACGGCTCTCGAATCGTCGTGGGCTCCACCACCATCGTCTACCGACAGGTCGAAGGGTAGAGCGGGCGCGGTTATGTCAGAACTGACCCTCACGGTCATGCGGCTGGGTTTCCTGGCCGTGCTGTGGCTGTTCGTGATCGTCGCGGTCCAGGTGATCCGCAGCGACCTGTTCGGAACGCGGGTGAACCCGCGGGCCTCCCGCCGGGGCGGCGGTGCCGCCACGGCCGCACCCGCACCGGCGGCACCCGGGCGCGCCCCGCAGGGCCAGCCCGCCCCGGGCGGTCCGCCGACCCAGGGCGGCGGGCGGCGCCGCGGCGCCCCGACCCAGCTCGTCGTGGTGCAGGGCTCGCTGGCCGGCACCACCGTCGCGCTGCAGGGCCAGACCATCACGCTCGGCCGCGCCCATGACTCCACCATCGTGCTGGACGACGACTACGCGTCATCCCGGCATGCCAGGATCTATCCCGACCAGACTGGGCAGTGGACGGTGGAGGATCTAGGCTCCACCAACGGCACCTATCTGGACCGTCAGCGCCTGACCGCGCCGACCCCGCTCCAGCCGGGCATGCCGATCCGTATCGGCAGGACCGTCATCGAACTGCGGAAGTAGTAGCGCATGAGGGACAGCATCCCGTCCATGACCCAGAGGGGGGCACAGGTCGCATGACCCTGGTGCTGCGCTTCGCCGCCGGCTCCCACAAGGGACTGATCCGGGAGGGGAACGAGGACTCCGGCTATGCCGGTCCGCGGCTGCTGGCCGTGGCCGACGGCATGGGCGGCGCGGCGGCCGGTGAGGTCGCGTCCTCCGAGGTGCTCGGCTCGATCGTCCGGCTGGACGAGGACGTGCCGGGCGCCGACCTGCTGACCCTGCTCGGCGACGCGGTCCAGGGCGCCAACGACCGGCTCCGCCAGATGGTCGAGGAGGACCCCCAGCTCGAAGGCATGGGCTGCACCCTCACCGCGATGCTCTGGACCGGCCAGCGGATGGGCCTGGTGCACGTCGGCGACTCCCGTGCCTACCTGCTGCGGGACGGCGCGCTGGTGCAGATCACCCAGGACCACACCTGGGTGCAGCGGCTGGTCGACGAGGGCCGGATCACGCCCGAGGAGGCCGAGACCCACCCGCAGCGCTCGCTGCTGATGCGCGCCCTGGACGGCCGCGGCCAGGTCGAGCCCGACCTGTCGATCCGCGAGGTCCGGGCCGGCGACCGCTACCTGATCTGCTCCGACGGCCTCTCCGGCCCGGTCAGCCACCAGACCCTCCAGGAGACCCTGGGCAGCTTCTACTCGCCCGAGCAGACCGTGCAGGAGCTGATCCAGCTCGCCCTGCGCGGCGGCGGCCCGGACAACATCACCTGCATCGTGGCGGACGTCCTGGACGTCGGCGCCACGGACACCCTGAGCGGCCAGTTCAACGACGTGCCGGTGGTGGTCGGCGCGGTCGCCGAGACCCCGCCGTCCTCGGCCGCCGCCGACCGCTCGATCGCGGACACCCCGGCCGGCCGCGCCGCCGGACTGGGCCGCAACCCGCAGGGCGCCTTCGGCCCCGCCGAGGGCTACGGCGCCGGCCACCCCGACGGCCAGGGCGGCTTCGGACCGGCCGAGGGCTACCCGGAGGGCCACGGCACCGAGCCCGGGGCCTACGGGACCGAGGACTACGACGACGTGGCGCCCCGGAAGAAGCGCAGGAACCGGGCGCTGACCTTCTCGCTGGTCGGCCTGGTCACCGTGGGCCTGCTCGGCGCGGGCGGCTTCTTCGGATACCAGTGGACCCAGAGCCAGTACTACGTCGGCGCCGAGGGCGACCACGTCGCCGTCTACCAGGGCGTCAACCAGAGCCTGGCCGGGCTGAGCCTGTCCTCGGTGCACACGCCGTACAAGGACATCGAACTCAAGTACCTCCCGCAGGACCAGCGCAGCCACGTCACCAACACCATCTCGGCGAGCAGCCTCGGCGACGCCGACGACAAGGTGAAGAAGCTGGGCGAGCAGGCCGCGTTCTGCCGCAAGGTCGCCGACGTCCGGGCCGCGGCCGCCAACCCGCCCGCGCCGGGCGCCACCCCGGCGCCCGGCCAGCAGCCGGTCCAGCAGGCCGCCGGAACGGTGGCGACGCACGCCGGGTTCGTGGCGGCGAGCACGCCCAGCCCGTCGGCCACCGGGCGCGCCCCGGCCGCCGGCGTCCCCGCGAACACACCGGCCCCGGGCGTCACCACCCCGGCGGCCACACCCAGCCAGAGCGCCGCAGCCCCGGCGGCCCCGCAGGGCGACCTGCCCGGCCTGACCGACGAGGAGCGGCAGCGCGCCGACTCCTGCCCCAAGCCGTGATGGACGCGACCCGACATAGGCCCGCCCGGCGCGGGTCCGCCGGCCGTCAGGGAGCGGCTACGACGTGAGCACCTTCGATGTGAGCAGCGACGCCAACCGCCGGGACACCGGTGTGCCGGCCGACCGCGCGTCCTCGCGGCGCCGGCGCAACACCACCATCTCCCCGCAGTCGTCGCCGAACCGGCGCAACACCGAGCTGGCGATGCTCGCCTTCGCGGTGGTGCTGCCGGTCCTGGCGTACGCCAACGTGGGCCTGGCGATGGACGGCGAAATGCCGGCCGGCATGCTCGGCTACGGCCTCGGCATGGGCGCCCTCGCGCTGATCGCCCACCTGGTGATGCGCAGGTTCGCACCGTACGCGGACCCGCTGATGCTGCCCATCGCCACCCTGCTGAACGGGCTCGGCGTGGTGATGATCTGGCGGCTCGACAAGGCCGGTCCGCTGCTGAAGAGCAACTTCCCGGCCGCCGCCAACCAGCTGATGTGGTCGGGCCTCGGCATCGCGTTCTTCATCGTGGTGATGGTCTTCCTGAAGGACCACCGGGTCCTCCAGCGCTACACCTACATCTCGATGGCGGTGGCCCTGGTGCTGCTCGCCGCGCCGGCGTTCTTCCCGGCCCGCAAGGAGGACTTCGGCGCCAAGATCTGGATCCGGATGGGCTCCTTCTCGATCCAGCCCGGCGAGTTCGCCAAGATCATCCTGACCGTCTTCTTCGCCGGCTACCTGATGGTCAAGCGGGACGCCCTGGCGCTGGCCAGCCGCCGTTTCATGGGCCTGTACCTGCCGCGCGGGCGCGACCTCGGCCCGATCATCGTGATCTGGCTGCTCAGCCTGCTCATCCTGATCTTCGAGAACGACCTCGGCTCGTCCTTCCTGTTCTTCGGGCTCTTCGTGGTGATGCTCTACGTCGCCACCGAGCGGACCAGCTGGATCGTCTTCGGCCTGCTGATGTCGATCGGCGGCGCGGTCATGGTGGCCTCCACCACCAGTCACGTGAAGACCCGCATCGACGCCTGGCTCAACCCGATGGCCGCCTTCGAACCGAACCGCCCGGACGGCTCGACCGAGCAGATCGGCCAGGCGCTGATGTCCTTCGGCTCGGGCGGGGTGACCGGCACCGGTCTCGGCCAGGGCCGCTCCTGGCTGATCGGCTTCGCCGCCAAGAGCGACTTCATCCTCGGCTCCTTCGGCGAGGAACTCGGCCTCACCGGCATGATGGCGATCTTCATGCTGTACGCCCTGCTGATCCAGCGCGGCCTGCGCACCGCGGTCGCCGCCCGCGACCCCTTCGGCAAGCTCTTCGCCGTCGGCCTCTCCTCCGCGATGGCGCTGCAGGTCTTCGTGGTCGCCGGCGGTGTCACCGGACTCATCCCGCTGACGGGTATGACCATGCCGTTCCTCGCCCAGGGCGGTTCCTCGGTGGTCGCCAACTGGGCGCTGGTCGCGATCCTGCTGAAGATCAGCGACAACGCCCGCAGACCCGGGGTGGAACCCACCCCGACACCCGAGATCCCAGGAGGTACCGCCTCGTGAACAAGCCGATCCGCCGGGTCTCGATCTTCTGCCTCGTGCTGGTCCTGGCCCTCATGGTGCGCACCAACTGGATCCAGGGCGTGCAGGCCGAGGCCTGGGCGAGCAACAAGTACAACAAGCGCCAGGTCTACGACCGCTACGCCTACCCGCGCGGCAACATCGTCGTCGACGGCCAGCCGATCACCCAGTCCACCTTCGTGAACGGCCTGCGCTACAAGTACAAGCGGTCCTGGACCGACCCCCAGATGTACGCCCCGGTGACCGGCTACTCCTCGCAGGCCTTCGGGTCCAGCCAGCTGGAGCAACTGGAGGACGGCATCCTCTCCGGCAGCGACGACCGGCTGTTCTTCCGCAACACCCTGGACATGCTGACCGGGGAGCAGAAGCGCGGCGGCGACGTGGTCACCACGATCAACTCCAAGGCCCAGAAGGCCGCCTTCGACGGGCTCGGCAACAAGAAGGGCGCGGTCGTCGCGCTCGACCCGAAGACCGGCGCGATCCTCTCCCTGGTCTCCACGCCCTCCTACGACCCGGCCAGCTTCGCCGGCAACGAGGACTCGGACACCAAGGCCTGGACCGACCTCAACGCCGACCCGAACAAGCCGATGCTCAACCGGGCGCTGCGCGAGACGTACCCGCCCGGCTCGACCTTCAAGCTGGTCACCGCGGCGGCCGCGTTCGAGAACGGGCTCTACCAGAACATCGACGACCAGACCCAGACGCCGGACCCGTACACCCTGCCGGGCACCAACTTCGTGCTGAAGAACGAGTCCGAGAACGAGAAGTGCGGCAACGCCACCATCAAGTCGGGCATGGACCAGTCCTGCAACACGGTCTTCGCCAAAATGGGCGCCGACCTGGGCAAAGACAAGATGCGGGTGCAGGCCGAGAAGTTCGGCTTCAACAGCACCGTCGACACCCCGATCCGCTCGGAGAAGAGCGTCTTCCCGTCCAACTCCACCCCGGACGGCACCGCCCAGGACTCGATCGGCCAGCACGACACCCAGGCCACCCCGCTGCAGATGGCGATGGTCTCCGCGGCGATCGCCAACAACGGCACGCTGATGCAGCCCTACCTGGTCGCCGAGGAGCGCTCCGCCTCGCTGACCACCATCTCCAAGCACACCGACAAGCAGTTCTCCCAGCCGGTCAGCCCGGCCACCGCGGCCAAGCTCCAGGAGCTCATGGTCTCGGTGGTCGAGAACGGCACCGGCAAGAACGCCCGGATCCCCGGCCTCACCGTCGGCGGCAAGACCGGCACCGCCCAGCACGGCGAGGGCAACGCGGGCCTGCCGTTCGCCTGGTTCACGTCCTACGCCAAGGCCTCCGACGGCCGCTCGGTGGCGGTCGCGGTGGTCGTCGAGGACGGCTCCAACAACCGCGACGGCATCAGCGGCGGCCGGCTCGCCGCACCGATCGCCAAGTCGGTGATGCAGGCCGTCCTGGGCAAGTGACGGCAGGCGCCGGCGGGTGAGGGAAATGTCACGATCGGCACCCCTGTCCGGATACCGGTCTGATATCGGCCTGCGGCCGACTCGGGTCCCGCGCGGTCCGACCGGTAGCGTATCCGCAGCAACGGGTGTACCCGTTGCCGTCCGCGCGGTGCCGGGCGGTCCTGAAAACAGAACCATCCGGGTCCCGGACGGCGTCACACGGAGCGTGCGGGGACACCTACGTCACAACCTCACCGGCGGGTGAGGGAGAGGGTCGGAACTATGGAAGAGCCTCGTCGCCTCGGCGGCAGGTACGAGCTCGGCGGCGTCCTCGGACGCGGCGGCATGGCCGAGGTGTACCTCGCCCATGACACCCGGCTCGGCCGCTCCGTCGCCGTGAAGACGCTCCGGGCCGACATGGCCCGTGATCCGTCGTTCCAGGCCCGCTTCCGCCGCGAGGCACAGTCCGCGGCGTCACTGAACCACCCCGCGATCGTCGCCGTGTACGACACCGGCGAGGACTACATCGACGGCATCTCCATCCCGTACATCGTGATGGAGTACGTCGAGGGCTCCACGCTGCGCGAGCTGCTGCACTCCGGCCGCCGGCTGCTGCCGGAGCGGGCGCTGGAGATGACCATCGGCATCCTCCAGGCCCTGGAGTACTCGCACCGGGCCGGCATCGTGCACCGCGACATCAAGCCCGCCAACGTCATGCTCACCCGGCAGGGCAACGTCAAGGTGATGGACTTCGGCATCGCCCGCGCGATGGGCGACGCCGGCATGACGATGACGCAGACCTCCGCCGTCATCGGCACCGCCCAGTACCTCTCCCCGGAGCAGGCCAAGGGCGAGCAGGTGGACGCCCGCTCCGACCTCTACTCCACCGGCTGCCTGCTCTACGAGCTGCTCACCGTCCGCCCGCCGTTCGTCGGCGACTCCCCCGTGGCGGTCGCCTACCAGCACGTGCGGGAGGAGGCCCAGCCGCCGTCCGTCTTCGACCCCGAGGTCCGCCCCGAGGTCGACGCGATCGTGCTGAAGGCGCTCGCCAAGGACCGCGACTACCGCTACCAGAGCGCCGACGAGATGCGCGACGACATCGAGCGCTTCCTCGACGGCCTGCCGGTGGCCGCCGCCCAGCAGGCCGCGTACGGCATGGGCGCCGCCGGGTACGGCTACGACCAGAACGGCTACCCGCAGCAGCACGACCCGTACGGCCAGACGAACGTGCTGCCGCAGCAGGCGCCCGGCGGACCGACCACCGTGCTGCCGCAGGCCGCCCCGGCCGGCTACCCCGCCCAGTCCCAGGCCGGCGGCTACGACGACGGCTACGGCCAGACCTACGCCGGCGCCCCGGGCGGCGGCAACGACGGCTACGACGACGGCTACGGCCGCGGCGGCCGGCGGGCCGAGGAGCCGCCGAAGAAGAGCAACACCTCCTGGATCCTGCTGGCGGTCGCCGCCGTGCTGGTCCTGGTCGGCACCTTCTTCGTCGCCCAGGCGATGTTCGGCAACAAGAAGGACGACGGCAAGAAGGACGCCCCGCAGGTCTCGGCGCCCAACCTGGTCGGCAGGACCCTGGCCGAGGCCAAGACGATCCTCGCCCAGGCCGGTCCCAAGCTGGTGGTCGCCGAGGGCGAGAAGATCGCCTGCCCGGACACCAACGTCAAGAAGGACCAGGTCTGCACGCAGAACCCCGCGGTCGGCACCCAGGTGGCCGAGGCCGCCACGATCACCGTGCAGCTGTCCTCCGGCCCGGCCAAGACCCCCGTGCCGAGCGTGGTCGGCAAGACCAAGGACCAGGCCATCAAGGCCCTCGCGGACGCCGGCTTCGCCAACGTCACGACCGACTACAAGGACGACGACAACGTCCCGCTGGACCAGGTCGTCTCGCAGGACCCGGCCTCCGGCGGCGCGGACCCGTCCGCCCCGGTCAAGCTGACCGTCTCGCAGGGCAAGGCCAAGATCAACGTGCCGAGCGTGGTCGGCCAGCAGAAGGAGGCCGCGCAGGCCGCGCTGGAGGGCGCGGGCTTCCAGGTGGACGCCTCGAAGACGGCGCAGACCACCGACCCGGCCAAGGTCAACACGGTCGCCTCGCAGAACCCGGCGGGCGGCAAGCAGCCGGCCAACACCAAGATCACCCTGACCATCTACAAGGCGCCGGACAAGATCACCGTCCCGCCGCTGGTCAACCAGTCGCTCGAGAAGGCCACCAAGACCCTGCTGGGCATGGGCCTGCAGTACAGCGTCGTCTCCGGCCCGCAGGACCCGAACGCGATCGTCACCGTGTCGAACCCGCCGGCCGGGACCCAGGTGGACCCGAACACCTCCGTCGGGCTGATGACCAAGCCGGTGGAGCCGCCCAAAGGGAACGACACCCCCACACTTCCCGGAATCCCCGGGATTCCCAACCCCAACCCCACGAACACCAAAGGGGGACCCAACGGCAACAACTAAGCCCTGGTTCCCCTGGCTCTGAGCAGTTCGGTCCAGGACCGGCAGGTTGAGTCGTTCCCCGGCAACGCGAGGGCCCGTCGACACGATGTCGACGGGCCCTCGCGCGTTCCGGCGTGGCTTCCCCCGTGGGACGGACTTCCCCGGCGGGCCGGGAGCGGCGGGTCTCAGCCGCGCTTCAGCTCGGCGGGCGGGGTGCGCCTGGCGTCCATGTCGTCCACCCGCACCAGGCTCCCCCAGACCGCCATCCGGTAGCGCGAGGTGTAGACCGGGGTGCAGGTGGTCAGGGTGATGTACCGGCCGGGCTCGGTGTAGCCGGAGCCCCTCGGCACCGGGGCGACGATGCCGGTGTCGTACTTGGAGGTCTCCGCCAGGGTGTTGTCGACCCGGTAGACGTACCACTTGTCCCGGGTCTCGACGACGATCGGGTCGCCCTTGCGCAGGGCGTCCAGGTTGTGGAACTTCGCCCCGTGCCCGTCCCGGTGGGCGGCCAGCGCGAAGTTGCCGGAGGCGTCCCAGGGCATCGCCGCGCGGTACGGCTGCTCGTAGACCCCGGCGACGCCGTCGGCCAGGGTGTCCGTGTCGGTGCCCATCCGGATCAGCACCTGGTAGCCCCGGCCCATCGCCGGGACGTGCAGGAAGCCGATCCCCGTGCCCGTCGCGGCGGACGCCCCGGAACCGCCCGCGCCGACCGCCGGGCCGTCGCCGGAGGCCGCACCGTCGGCGGCGTCGGGAGCGTTCGGGTCGGCCAGGACGGCCGGGCCGTCGGTGGCGGCCGCGGCGCCCGGGGTGGCGGCGGAGCCCGGCGGGAGGCCGGCCGGGCCGCCGGCCGCCCAGGAATCGCGCAGTCGGTCGGAGGCCGCGGCGGCGGAGCGGTCCGCCAGCACGTCGGTCCACCAGAGCGAGTAGGTGACGAACAGGCCGAGCACCAGTCCGATGGTGATCAGCAGCTCGCCGAAGACCCCCAGCACGGCCAGCGCCCGTCCGCGCCCGCGCCGCCGCGCGTGACCGCCGACGGGCCGCGGCCCGGAGCGCGGCCCGGACGGGAAGGCCTCCTCGGCCACCGCTTCGGTCTCCTGCGTCACGTCTCTCCCCTTGCTACTCGCCCGCTCGCGGTCAGCCTCCCGTGAGGGCGGCCGGCTTGCCCTGGCTGCGCGGCCGTTCCTCGATCATCTTGCCAAAGACGATCAGCCGGTACTTCGAACTGAACTCCGGCGTGCACGTGGTCAGCGTGATGTACCGGCCCGCGCCGCTGTACCCGGCGCCGTTCGGCACCGGCTTGATCACGCTCACATTGGACGGCGGGGTCTCCGGGATGCCGCCGGTGACCTCGTAGGTGTAGAACGCGCTCGCGGTCTCCACCACGATCTTGTCGCCCTTGCCGAGCTGGTTGATCCGCCGGAACGGCTCGCCGTGGGTGTTGCGGTGCGCGGCCAGCGCGAAGTTGCCCGCCTTGTCGGCCGGCATCCCGGTCCCGGTGTAGTGCCCCACCAGGCCCTTGTCGAGCACCGACCCCTTGGCGGTGCCCTCGGCGATCGGGAACTTCTGGCCGAGCTTCGGCATGTGGATGATCGCGAAGCCCTTGCCGGGCTCGAAGGTCTCCGGTTTGGCCGGGTCCGGCGCCGGCTGTCCCGCCGCCGGGGCCGGGACGGCCGCGTCGAACTGCTCCTCCAGCTGGCTGCGGGCCCCGTCGGCGGCCGCGTCGGCCTGCACATTGGTCCACCAGAGCTGGTACGAGACGAAGAGCAGCATCACCAGGCCGAGGGTGATGCACAGCTCGCCGAGGAAGCGGGCGAAGACCACCGCCACCGACTCCTTCGGCCGGGGCCGCTCCGCGGCGGCGCTCCGGCCGCCCGCGCGGCGCCGTCCGCGCCCCTGCGCGGCCTTGCGGCGCTCGGCCCGCCCGCCGGGCGCCGGCGGGTCGGACTCGCCGGCCCCCGCATCCACGGCGTCCACCACGTCCATGGTGACCGTCTCGGCGGCGGCCAGCACCGCCTGCGCCGTCCCGGACGCCTCCGGGCTCTCCAGGTGCAGGCGGAGCGTCTCCTCCGCCCGCTGGGGCGCCACCGGGGGCGCGGCCTGCTCGTAGACGGACCAGCCGTCCTCGGCGCCGTTCTGGGCCGCCCAGCCGCCCTGGTCCGGGCCCGGCTGGGCGGGGATGTGGCCGCCCCGCCGCAGCTGCTGCTCCTGGTACGGGTCGTAGCCCTGGTACTGGCCCTGCTGGTACGGCCCCGGCGGGTACTGCTGCCCGCCGTACCCGCCCTGCCCATGGGCGTCCTGCTGGTACGGCCCGGCCGGGTACTGGCCCTGGCCGTACTGCCCCTGCTGGTGGCCCTGCTGGTACTGGCCCTGCTGGTACGGGTCCGGCGCCTGCGCGTACGCGCCCTGGGGGTACTGCTGCCGGTACGGCCCGCCGCCCTGGTACGCGCCGCCGTCCTGCGGGTCCGCCTCCGGCTGGTGGCGCCCCTCCGGACGCACCGCGGTCACGCCCCTCAGCCCCGGCCGATCACCGGGGCGAGCCCGGCCGACCGGTCGACGGCCGCGGCATCGCCGCACTCGGCCAGCCAGTTGGCGAGCATCCGGTGGCCGCCCTCGGTGAGCACCGACTCCGGGTGGAACTGCACGCCCTCCACCGCGAGGTCGCGGTGGCGCAACCCCATGATCACGCCGCTCGCGGTGCGCGCGGTGACCACCAGCTCGTCCGGCACGGTCGCGGGGTCGACCGCCAGCGAGTGGTAGCGGGTCGCGGTGAGCGGCGAGGGCAGGCCGGCGAACACGCCGCCGTCCTCGTGCTCGACCGGCGAGGTCTTGCCGTGCAGCAGCTCGGGCGCCCGGCCGACCACGGCGCCGTAGGCCACCGCGATCGACTGAAGTCCCAGGCAGACGCCGAACACCGGCAGTCCGGCCCGGGCGCAGTGGTGCACCATCTCGATGCAGACCCCGGCCTCCTCGGGCGCGCCGGGGCCGGGGGAGAGCAGCACCCCGTCGAAGCCGCGGCCGCCGTCACGGCGCACCGCGTGCTCGACGGTCACCTCGTCGTTGCGGACCACCTCGCAGGTGGCGCCGAGCTGGTAGAGGTACTGGACCAGGTTGAAGACGAAGCTGTCGTAGTTGTCGACGACCAGGATGCGGGGCGGGGTCGGCCGGGAGGTCATGGGGGCGCGTTCTCCGGGGGGTGCGGGGACTGGGGCGGGGAGCGGTGCCGCCGGATCAGCCGACGGCGCCGTCGCCTTCTCCGTCCACTGTGACGTCGCCGAAGGGGAGCAGCGGTTCCGCCCAGGGGAAGACGTAGGTGAAGAGGAGGTAGACGATCCCCAGCACGAGGAGCACCGAGATCACGGCCTTGACCAGGGTGTTCCCCGGCAGGTGTCGCCAGATCCAGCCGTACATGGTGCTCCCTCGTCGTAGCGGACTGGGGTCAAGACTAGACCCCGTCCCGTGACGGCCAGGCCCGTGCCGCCCCTCTACTGCTGGCCGGTCGCCGCGCGCAGGTCCGCCGTTCCCGAGTAGCCGGGCAGTGCGAGGTCGCCGCTCTCCTGCACCTTCCAGCCCAGTCCGTACGCCTGTACGTACTGCAGGTAGTTGCGGATCGTCGGGTCGGACTCCACCGAGGCGCGCAGCGCGTCGGTGCGGCCGACCGCCTTGACCACGTACGGCGGCGAGTAGACCCGGCCCTGGAGCAGCAGGGTGTTGCCGACGCAGCGGACGGCGCTGGTGGAGATCAGCCGCTGGTCCATCACCTGCACGCCCTCGGCGCCGCCGCGCCAGAGCGCGTTGACCACGGCCTGGATGTCCTGCTGGTGGATGACCAGGTCGTTGACGTCCGGCTCGCGCACCCCGGGGATGCGCGCGGTCGCGTTCGGCGGGGCGTCGTTGAGGGTGACGGTCAGGCCGGGCCCCTGGAGCGGATCCAGGGCGGCGGCCTGCTCCAGGGCGGTGAGCTGCGCGGCGTCGGCCGGGCTCCCCTGCTGGTCGGTGAGCCGCTGGGCCCGCTCCTGGAGGTCGGCGAGCTGGGCCTGGGACTGCTGGTTCTGCGCGCTGCGCTGCCGTATCACGTCGGAGAGGCTGAGCAGCGAGTTGTCGGTGCGCAGGTCGGTGCCGCGCGCGGTCTGCGCGCTGATGTAGAAAAGCAGTCCGGCGAGCGCGAAGACGGCGCAGGTCAGGGCACGTCCGACAATTCGGGTGCCGGAGGCGCGGATGGGAGCAGGCCGAGGGGGAATCGACAAATTAGGCACCGTACCCTTATCTCCTTCGGACCCGCCGAACCACTACGCTAACGGACGCCGCCACACCCCCGTGAACCCCTGCGCGGTCACAGCGCATCGACAGGAGAGCTCCTCGTGCCGAAGTCTCGACTCCGCAAGAAGTCCGACTACACCCCGCCGACCACGGCCACGGTGAAGATCAGTTCGGGCCGCGGCTGGGTTGCCCCCTTGATGCTGGCGCTGTTCCTGATCGGCCTGGTCTGGATCGTCACCTACTACGTGACCAGCGGCAGCTGGCCGGTGGAGAGCTGGCGGAACTGGAACATCCTGGTGGGCTTCGGCTTCATCGCGGCGGGTTTCGGCGTCTCCACCCAGTGGAAGTGACGCCGGGGCTGCTGCCCTGAGCTCCTTCACCGCCGCCCCGGACGGTTCGTCCAGGGGCGGCGTCGTGGTGCGCCCGGACGGCGGGCGGCCGCCGCGGGACCGTCTCCGGTTATCCGCTTATCGCGCTTATCCACATGGTTATCCACACTGGGGAAAAGTCACACAGGCCTGTGGATAACTTGCGCCGGGGGCGCTTTCCACACCGCCGCGCGCCCTTCTCCCACCCGGTGGATCCGTACAGCGGGACACGCGTAGAACAGCCGTCCGCGTCCGGTGGTTCGCACGGCCTGCGCACAGGTCCGCACACGCTGTGGACAACCGTGCGGTCCTCGGACGGCCGTGCGTGCGGCCCGGCGCCGGCGGATCACCCGCCGTAGGCGGCCGTCCCGGCGAGCACCATCACCAGCACCAGCCCGGCCACCCCCGCCAGCGTCAGCCCCTGGACGGCCGTCCGGTGGGCCCGCGGGGCGTACATCAGACCGGCCGCGGTCAGCATCCCGGCGATCAGGCCGCCGAGGTGCGCGCGCCAGTCGATGCCCTGCACCGAGAACGTGACGATCAGGTTGAACACCAGCAGCGCGATGATCGGCCCGAGCGGCGCCCGGACCCGGCGGTAGAGCACCACGGTCGCGCCCAGCAGGCCGAAGACCGCCCCCGAGGCGCCCAGCGAGCGCATCCCGTCGCCGGCCAGCAGGAAGGCGAAGGCGCTGCCGGCCAGGCCGGAGAGCAGGTAGAGCGCGAGGAAGCGGACCCGGCCCAGGGCGGTCTCCAACTGCGGGCCCAGCACCCAGAGCACCAGCATGTTGGTGGCGATGTGCCAGGGCGCGGTGTGCAGGAACACCGCGGTCAGCAGCCGGTACCACTGGTCCGGGCCCTCGGCGACACCGTTGGCGAACGGGTAGGACGGGTCGGGGGCGAAGCTGCGCAGTTCGAGGTCGATCGCCAGCCAGGGCGTGACCACGTAGGCGGCCAGCACGAAGACGACCAGGTTGATGCCGATCAGCGCCTTGGTGACCAGCGCACCGTCCTCGGCCGGGCGCCCGCCGAAGCGGGTGGTCGCCCGGCGGACCTGGCGGCCGCCCGCGCTGACGCACTCCGGGCAGTGGAAGCCCACCGAGGCGTTCACCATGCACTGCGGGCAGATCGGCCGGCCGCAGCGCGAGCAGCCGATGCCGGTCTCCTGCTCGGGGTGCCGGTAGCAACGGGACAGCCCGCTCCCGCCGCCCGCCCCGGGGGTCGGGTCGATCGGCGGCCTCGGCTCGTCCGGGAGCATCGGCTATCCCCTTCTGCCACGACTTGCTGCGACGACACGTGCGCGCTCCCGGCGGGGACCCGCCGGAACCGCCAGCCTACTGCGGCCATACCCGCGACCGGACGGCCCATTCACCTCTCCCCGCCCGCCCCGGGCCCGCCCGGGCCCCTCCGCCCCGGCCCCCTCCACCGGCCCAGCACACCCCGCGTACGGCCCATTCCGGCATGCCATCGGACAAATCCGGATGCATGATCGTCATTCAGGTGGATATGTGCATAAAGGACGCCACCAGGAGGAGAGACTCGTGACCCGTTTGGACTCGGCCCGAGCGACGGCCGGCAACCTCGCGGACAACGCCCGGCAGCAGGCGACACACGCCGCCCAGGCCGTCCGCGTCCAGTACGACCGGCACATCGCCCCCCAGGTCGGTCACGCCTTCGCCAGCCTGCCGCCGGAGGCCCAGCAGAACGCCCTGAAGGCCCTGCACCGCACCCAGGAGGCCGCCCTCGCCGCCCGCCACACCGCCTCCCGCGCCGCCGACCAGGCGCGGTGCACGGTCACCCCCAAGGTCGTGCACGCCGTCGAGGAGGCCCGCGCGGCCGTCGTTCCGGTCGCCCACGAGGCCCAGACCCGCGGCGCCGCCGCGCTGACCGCCATGCGCGGCAACGTCACCTCGGCCGAGATCAGCGACCTGGCGGCCCGCAACGCCCGCAGGTCGCGCCGGGCCGGCTGGGCGACCGGACTGGCCGTGGCCGGGGTGATCGCGATCGGCAGCGGCATCGCCACCTGGCAGTGGTGGCGGCACCGCAGCAACCCGGAGTGGCTGGTGGAGCCCCCGTCACTGGCCCGCCCGGCCGCCACACCCGCCCCGGGCGGCGACAGCGACAGCGCCGCCGACAGCGGCCCGGACACCCCGGTGAACGGCTCGCCGGACGCCACCGGCTCCGCCCCGGCCACCCAGCCCGCCGAGGACCGCTCCGAGCCGCAGGACCCGCGCAAACCGCACTGAGAACGCGAATCGGCCGCTGACCTGAATTCAGGTCAGCGGCCGATCGCCGTCCACACGCGGTGGAGAGAACTGTGGAGCTTAGGAGACTCGAACTCCTGACATCTGCCTTGCAAAGGCAGCGCTCTACCAACTGAGCTAAAGCCCCGGGGCGGCACCAGGCGCACCGCCGGACACTAGCGTACCCGGTTCCGGCGCGGATCCGGTGCCCCGTCCCGGCACTCCTGCCGTGCGGGGCCGGAACCTCCGGCCGACCCGGTCACCCGACCGGGCCGGCCGGCCCTGGAGGCGCCGTGCGGCGCCTCCGAAGACTGTCGATCGTCAGATCGCCGAGGGCTTCAGCGACCGGCCGGAACCGGGTCGGTGGCCTCGGTCCACAGGTCCTGCTCGGCGCGGTCCGCCTGGACCTGACGGTAGACAAAGAAGCCGCCGAGGGCGACCAGGGCGACCAGGAGAAGCTTCTTCACCGCGGGACCTCGTCCTTCTTGCGTTGACGGACTCAGCAGCCGGGCGCCGATCGTTCCGATCGGGCCGACGAGTCCGTGGTTGTGTTACGAGCACGAACGGGCGGTCGGGATGCCGGACTGCCCTTGCGGCCGATGATACACACCGGTGTCCCAATCGTGACCAGCCACCGCTGCCTCCAACCGACCGGTCCGGCCGGAGGATTGACGTTACACCTCCTGTCGTACGGTCGGCCCGGTGCAGAGCCTCCGCAGAGCCGTCACCGTTTCCGCCCGGCGGACGGGGAACCGGACGGCGAACCGGACGGCGCCACCACCACCGCCACCCCGGACGCCAGGTCCACCCGGGTGCGCGGCGGGGCCCCGTCGCCCTCCTCGTCGCGCAGCATCAGCGTGCTCCGCCGCTCGTCGAGCTGGTGCTGCTTGCCGGCCGCGAACTGCGCGTGCAGCTGCTCGAAACCGGTCGCCGAGACCTGCCCCTCCCGTCCGGTCCCCCGCCAGGGCACCAGGCGCGAGCGGCTGGCCCGGAGCGCCAGCTGGTCGACGAAGGCCAGCACCACCAGTACGCAGACCAGGCCGGGGATGGTCATCGCGAAGACCAGACCCATTGCGCCACCGCCTCACCGTCGGACGCCGCCGGGACACCGGCCCCGGCCTCCACCGGTAGAACAACCGGCGCAGGCCCGTGGTTCCGGGAACGGACACCGGAAACGCCGAAGGGCCCGGAGCATCGCTCCGGGCCCTTCGCGGTGGTGGGGCTAACAGGACTTGAACCTGTGGCCTCTTCCTTATCAGGGAAGCGCTCTAACCGTCTGAGCTATAGCCCCTTGCCGCACTGAAAGATTAGCGGACCGATCCCCGATCCCCCAAATCCGTTGCGGCCGGGCCCGCGCCCGGACCCCCCGGGACGGGCAGGTCGGAGGCGGTGCCGGGGGCCGCCAGCCACTCCGCGCGGGTCGCCGGGAGGTGTGCGGCGCCCTCCGCCGTGGTGCGCACCGCGAGGACCTGGTTGACCCCGATCCGGTTCTCCTCGAAGGCCAGCGCCGAGGCCGCCATGTAGAGCCGCCACACCCGCGCCCGGCCGCGCCCGGCCAGCCCGACCGCCTCCGTCCAGTGCGCCTCCAGGTTGGCCACCCACTCACGCAGGGTCAGCCCGTAGTGCTCGCGGAGCGACTCGACGTCGCGCACCTCGAAGCCCGCCTCCTCCAGCCGGGAGACGGTGGAACCGACCGGGGACAGTTCGCCGTCCGGGAAGACGTAGCGGTTGATGAACGGGCTGGGCCGGTAGGGCTCGCCGGGGTGGTCGGGACGGCGGGCGATCTGGTGGTTGAGCAGCCGGCCGCCGGGCACCAGCAGCCGGTACAGGCCCTCCGCGTACACCCGGTACTGGGCCTCGCCGACGTGCTCCGCCATGCCCACGCTGGAGATCGCGTCGAACGGGCCGTCGGGGATCTCCCGGTAGTCCTGGAGCCGGATCTCCACCCGGTCCGCCAGGCCCGCCTCCTCGACCCGCCGCCGGGCCAGCGCCACCTGCTCCTCGGAGATCGAGACGCCGACCGCCGTCACCCCGTAGTGCCGGGCCGCGTGCAGCACCAGCGAGCCCCAGCCGCAGCCGACGTCCAGCAGCCGCATCCCGGGCCGCAGGCCGAGCTTGCGGCAGATGAGGTCCAGCTTGGCCTCCTGCGCCGCCTCCAGGCTCTTCGCGGCGGGCTCCCAGTAGGCGCACGAATAGACCATCGACGGGCCGAGCACCAGGCCGTAGAACTCGTTGCCGACGTCGTAGTGGTGGTGGATGGCCGCACGGTCCCGGCCGCGGCTGTGCAGCCGCCCGCGGCCCACCGGGGCCTCCTCCGGCGGCGGCACCGGCTCGGGGCCCAGCGCACCGGCCCGCAGCAGCGCGCCCGCCACCCGGCGGCCCTTGACGCCCAGCACGTCGCCGGGGCCGAGCCGCAGCCGGCGGATCTCCGGGAGCTCGGAGAACTGCGCGACGGCCCGCAGCACGTCGTACAGCCCCGTGCCCGGGGCGACCTCCAGGTCCCCCGAGACATAGGCGCGGACCAGGCCCAGCTCGCCCGGCCGCCAGAGCAGCCGGCGCAGCGCCCGGCGGTTGCGCAGCACCACGGTGGGCGCCCCCGGCGGTCCCGCGACACTGCCGTCCCAGGCCTGCACCCGCAGCGGTACCGGGACCCCCAGCAGCCCGTCCAGGGCCTCGACCAGCCGCCTTGCGAGCTCCGCCATCGCGCGCCTCCGTCCTGCCGTGCCTGAACAGCCGTCCCGGACCCCTCCGGTGGAGACCGGGGAGGCCTGCGCCGGCCGGGTGACGCGGAACGGGCGGACCAAGCTAAGCCCACCGCGTCCCCGGCCCCTCCGGGCGGCACGCCGCACCCGGCGGCTGTCACCCGAAATGCCGACGGGCCCCACCGGCTGCAACAGCCGGTGGGGCCCGTTGATTCCCTCCGCGGACGGAAGGACCGTGCCGGGGAGGGGAACTGATCCGGGGTCACGCCCCGGGGATCAGTCCTCCTCGGCCAGGGTGAGCTCGATGCCGCCGGTGAAACCGGCCGCCGCGTTGTAGATGAACGCCGAGAGGGTGGAGAGCGCGGTCAGCAGCACCACGTCGACCACGGCGATCAGCGAGGTGAAGGTCATCACCTTGCCGAAGCCCACGTAGTCCATGATGTTCAGGCCGCCGCCGTTGTTCTCCGAACCGGTGACGTCCTTCAGGGTCTTGCCGAGCGAGTCGAAGACGCCGAGCGAGTCCAGCGTCATCCACAGCACCGCGGCCGCCACGATGATGATGATCCCGACGGCCAGCGACAGCAGGAAGCTGACCTTCATGACCGACCACGGGTCGGCCTTGGTCACCCGCAGCCTGGCCTTCCTGGTCCGGCCCAGGCCGCCGCCGGAGACCGGCGGGGCGGCCGGACGGCGCGCGCCCGCGGCGGGCGTCCCGCCGGGCGGGGTGTTGCCGCCGCCGACCCGGGTGCCCCGGGGCGGGGTCGGCTGCCCCTTGGCGTAGGTGGTCGGCTGTGAGAAGCCGCCCGAGCCCGGCGCCGGGGCGCCCGGCGCAGGAGGCGTCGACTGTCCGCCGTACGTCCCGCCCTGGCCCGCCCCGCCGACCGGGGGCATCAGCGAGGTGGACGCGGCCGGGTGCTCGGCCGGCGGCTGCGGCACGCCGTACGCGCCGCCCTGTGCTGCGCCCGGACGGCCGCCGGTGGCGCCTCCCCCAGCACCCGTGGCTCCACTCACTGGTCCTCCCGCACTTCCCACCAGGACGGCGTCACCGCCCTGCTTCGTCACTCGTCATCCAGCGCCCGGCGGGATTGCCCGGAACTGGTCGGCGGCCGGTACCGCCACGTCGTGTACGGACGTGACGGTACCGGCCGACGCGGTACGAGGTCAGGCCTGGGCGGTCCCGCCGCCCGGCGCCGTCTCCGTACCCTCGGCCACCTCGGTGGACTCGGTGGACCCGGTGCCCGACTCCTCGTCCTCCGCCGACTCCTCGTCCTCGGCCTCCGCGTTGCGGGCCATGCCCACGACCGCATCGCGCTTGCCCAGGTTGATCAGTTGGACGCCCATGGTGTCACGTCCGGTTTCACGAACCTCGGAAACCCTCGTGCGGATCACTCCTCCGGACAGGGTGATCGCCATGATCTCGTCGCTCTCGTCGACGACGAGCGCGCCGACCAGCGAGCCCCGGCCCTCGACGATCTTCGCCGCCTTGGTGCCGTAGCCGCCGCGTCCCTGGACACGGTACTCGTCCACACCGGTGCGCTTGGCGTAGCCGCCGTCGGTCGCGGTGAAGACGAAGGTGCCCGGACGGACCACGTTCATCGAGAGCAGTTCGTCGTCCTCGCGGAAGGCCATGCCCTTGACGCCGGAGGTGGCGCGCCCGGTGGAGCGCAGCGCCTCGTCGGTGGCGGTGAAGCGGATCGACTGCGCCTTCTTGGAGACCAGCAGCAGGTCGTCCTCGGCGGAGACCAGCTCGGCGCCGATCAGCTCGTCGTCCCGGCCCTCGTCGTCCTGGCGCAGGTTGATCGCGATCAGGCCGCCGGAGCGCGGGGAGTCGTAGTCCTTCAGCGGGGACTTCTTCACCAGCCCGGCCCGGGTGGCGAGGACCAGGTACGGCTTGTCCTCGTAGGTGCGCACGGCCATCACCTGGGCGATGTGCTCGTCCGGCTGGAAGGCCAGCAGGTTGGCCACGTGCTGGCCGCGGGCGTCGCGCCCGGCGTCCGGCAGCTCGTAGCCCTTGGCGCGGTAGACCCGGCCCTTGTTGGTGAAGAACAGGATCCAGTTGTGGGTCGTCGTCACGAAGAAGTGGTCGACGATGTCGTCCTGCTTGAGCTGCGCGCCGCGCACGCCCTTGCCGCCGCGCTTCTGCGAGCGGTAGAGGTCGGAGCGGGTGCGCTTGACGTAGCCGCCACGGGTGATCGTGACGACGATGTCCTCCTCGGCGATGAGGTCCTCGATGGAGAGGTCGCCGTCGGAGGGGATGAGGGTGGAGCGCCGCTCGTCGCCGTACTTCTCGACGATCGCGGTGAGCTCCTCGGAGATGATCCCGCGCTGACGGGACGGCGAGGCCAGGATCGCGTTGTACTCGTCGATCTTGCGCTGGAGCTCGTCGTGCTCGTCGGTGATCCGCTGGCGCTCCAGGGCGGCCAGCCGGCGCAGCTGCATCTCCAGGATGGCGTTGGCCTGGAGCTCGTCGATCGAGAGCAGCTCCATCAGGCCGGTGCGGGCGGCGTCGGCGCTCGCCGAGGCCCGGATCAGCGCGATGACCTCGTCGATCACGTCCAGGGCGCGCAGCAGCGCGCGCAGGATGTGGGCGCGCTCCTCGGCCTTGCGCAGCCGGAAGGTGGTGCGCCGGACGATGACCTCGACCTGGTGGTTGACCCAGTGCCGGATGAAGGCGTCGAGCGAGAGCGTGCGCGGCACGCCGTCGACCAGGGCCAGCATGTTGGCGCCGAAGTTGGTCTGCAGGTCGGTGTGCTTGTAGAGGTTGTTCAGCACGACCTTGGCGACGGCGTCGCGCTTGAGCACGATCACCAGGCGCTGGCCGGTGCGCGAGGAGGACTCGTCGCGGACGTCGGCGATGCCGGCGACCCTGCCGTCCTTGACCAGGTCGGCGATCTTCAGGGCGAGGTTGTCCGGGTTGACCTGGTACGGCAGCTCGGTGATCACCAGGCACTGGCGGCCCTGGATCTCCTCGACCTCGACCACGGCGCGCATGGTGACCGAGCCGCGACCGGTGCGGTACGCCTCCTCGATGCCCCGACGGCCCACGATCAGGGCGCCGGTCGGGAAGTCCGGGCCCTTGATCCGCTCGATCAGCGCCTCCAGCAGTTCCTCGTTGGAGGCCTCGGGGTGCTCCAGCGCCCAGAGCGCGCCGGAGGCGACCTCGCGGAGGTTGTGCGGCGGGATGTTGGTGGCCATGCCGACCGCGATGCCGGTGGCACCGTTGACCAGCAGGTTGGGGATGCGCGCCGGCAGGACGGTGGGCTCCTGCGAGCGGCCGTCGTAGTTGGCGGCGAAGTCGACGGTCTCCTCGTCGATGTCGCGCATCATCTCCATGGCCAGCGGCATCATCTTGCACTCGGTGTAGCGCATGGCCGCGGCCGGGTCGTTGCCCGGGGAGCCGAAGTTGCCGTTGCCGTCCACCAGCGGCATCCGCAGCGACCACGGCTGGGCCAGGCGGACCACGGTGTCGTAGATCGAGGTGTCGCCGTGCGGGTGGTAGTTGCCCATGACGTCGCCGACGACGCGGGCGCACTTGTAGTAGCCCTTCTCGGGGCGGTAGCCGCCGTCGTACATCGCGTACAGCACGCGGCGGTGCACCGGCTTGAGGCCGTCGCGGACCTCGGGCAGCGCCCGGCTGACGATGACGCTCATCGCGTAGTCGAGGTACGAGCGCTGCATCTCGGTCTCGAGCTCGACCGGCTCGATCCGCAGGGTGACCGCGGCGGCGGCCTCGGGGGTCTCGGGCTGCTCGCCTTCGGGACGGTTGTCGTCGACCACTGGTGGTCAGTTTCCTTTCACGCGGACTGGTACGTGCGGGGCCTGGGTGCAGGCGTCACACGTCCAGGAAGCGGACGTCCTTGGCGTTGCGCTGGATGAAGGAGCGACGGGCCTCGACGTCCTCGCCCATCAGGACGGAGAACAGCTCGTCGGCGCGGGCGGCGTCCTCCAGGGTGACCTGGAGCAGCAGGCGGTGGGCCTGGTCCATGGTGGTGACCCGGAGCTCCTCGGCGTTCATCTCGCCGAGACCCTTGAACCGCTGGATCGCGTCGTCCTTGGGCAGGCGGCGGCCGGCGGCCACGCCCGCCGCGATCACGGCGTCGCGCTCGCGGTCCGAGTAGACGTACTCGAAGTCGTCCTTGCCCCACTTGATCTTGTACAGCGGCGGCATCGCCAGGTAGACGTAGCCGGACTCGACCAGCGGCCGCATGAAGCGGAACAGCAGGGTGAGCAGCAGCGTCCGGATGTGCTGACCGTCGACGTCGGCGTCGGCCATCAGCACGATCTTGTGGTACCGGAGCTTGGCCTCGTCGTAGTCCTCCTGGATGCCGCAGCCGAAGGCCGAGATCAGCGCCTGGACCTCGGTGTTCTGCAGCACCTTGTCGATCCGGGCCTTCTCGACGTTCAGGATCTTGCCGCGGATCGGCAGGATGGCCTGGATCCGCGGGTCGCGGCCCTGCTTGGCCGAGCCGCCGGCGGAGTCACCCTCGACGATGAAGATCTCGCACTCGGCCGGGTCCTTGGACTGGCAGTCGCTGAGCTTGCCGGGCAGCGAGGCGGACTCCAGCAGGCCCTTGCGACGGGTGAGGTCGCGCGCCTTGCGGGCGGCGACGCGCGCGGTGGCGGCCTGGATGGACTTGCGGATGATGTCCGCGGCCTCGTTGGGGTTGCGGTCCAGCCAGTCGTTGAGGTGCTCGTGGACGACCTTCTGGACGAAGGTCTTCGCCTCGGTGTTGCCGAGCTTGTCCTTGGTCTGGCCCTCGAACTGCGGCTCGCCGAGCTTGACCGAGATGATCGCGGTCAGGCCCTCGCGGATGTCCTCGCCGGAGAGGTTGTCGTCCTTCTCGCGGAGCAGCTTCTTGTCCCGCGCGTAGCGGTTGACCAGGCCGGTCAGCGCGGCGCGGAAGCCCTCCTCGTGGGTGCCGCCGCCGTGGGTGTGGATGGTGTTGGCGAAGGAGTAGACCCCCTCGGTGTACGAGGAGTTCCACTGCATGGCGATCTCCACCGAGATCGCCTTGTCCTTGTCCTCCGCCTCGAAGTCGATCACCGAGGGGTGGACGGCCTCGCCCTTGCGGGAGTTGAGGTGGGCGACGAAGTCGGCGATGCCGCCGTCGTACTTGTACGTGACGGAGAGCGGCTTGCCCTCCTCGTCGACGTGCTCGGGGCGCTCGTCGGTCAGCGCGATGGTCAGGCCCTTGTTGAGGAACGCCATCTCCTGGAACCGGCGGGAGAGCGTCTCGAAGGAGTAGACCGTGGTCTCGAAGATCTCCGGGTCGGCCCAGAAGGTGACGCTGGTGCCGGTGCGCTCGGTGGCCTCGTGCTGGGACAGCGGGGCGGTCGGGGTGCCGGCCTTGTACTCCTGCGTCCAGCGGTGGCCGTCGGTGTGGATCTCCACCGCGAGCCGGGTGGAGAGCGCGTTCACCACCGAGACGCCGACGCCGTGCAGACCGCCGGAGACCGCGTAGCCGCCGTTGCCGAACTTGCCGCCCGCGTGCAGAACCGTCAGCACGACCTCGACGGCCGGCTTGCCCTGGCCCGGCATGATGCCGACCGGGATGCCTCGGCCGTTGTCGATCACGCGCACGCCGCCGTCGGCCAGCAGCCTCACGTCGATGGTGTCCGCGTGCCCGGCCATCGCCTCGTCGACGGAGTTGTCCACGATCTCCTGCACCAGGTGGTGCAGGCCGCGCTCACCGGTCGAGCCGATGTACATGCCGGGGCGCTTGCGGACGGCGTCGAGGCCCTCCAGCACCTGGATGGCGCTCGCGTCGTAGGACCTGTCGGACTGGTCGGTCTGGTCTGGGATCTGGCTGGGGTTGCCGGAATCGGCCACGAAGCGCCCTCTCTGGCACAGCGCGGGCCGCATCCCCGCTCCCTCTGCGGGCGGGCGTGCGACCACGGCGTTTCGACTCGGTTGCCACTAGCAACAGTGTTTGGCCCCCAGTCTACCGGTACGACTGACATCGATGGGCGTTTGGCAGCCTCTGAGGGCAGAAATGGCGCCCTGAATCCCCTCGGGACATGTCCCGATACTCGCCCGGGGGGCTCAGAGCGCCTGGCAGGGCCGTCAGGGGTTCCGGAGGATTACGGTCCGCTCCGCCCGCGGGCCCTCCGGGCTCAGCCCCAGGTGTCGCCGGGACCCTTGCTGCCGGGGGCGCGCAGCCGGCCGTAGCCGCGCACCGGGGCGGCGGGGCCGAGCACCTTGATGGTGCGGACCGTGCCGTGGCCCAGCTCATGGTTCAGACGGGCCACCAACTGCCGCGCCAGCCAGCGGAGTTGGGTGGCCCAGGCGGTGGAGTCGCACTGCACCGTGAGCACCGCGGCCTCGTCGTCGTAGGCGGTGGGCGTACAGTGCGCGGCGATGTCCGGCCCGACGATCTGCGGCCAACGGCCCATCACCCCGCCGACCGCGGCCGAGGACTCCCAGCCCCGCTCGGTCAGCAGCCGGGTCAGCGCCGCCCCCAGCGGCACCGGGTCGCGGCCGTCCGAGCGGGCCCCGCTGCGCAGGCCGTGCCGCTTCGCCTCGCGCTTCTCGCGCACCTGCTCACCGCGCTGGCGGGCCTGCGCCCGCGCCGCCCGCAGCGCCGAACGCGCCAGGTCGGCACCGGTCGGCCCGGGGTGCTCCGCCGAATCGCTCACGGCGATCTCCTTATCCCCACCCTGTGGACAACGGTGAGCCGTCCAGCGTACGGGAGCCGGGCGGGCACGCGGCGGCTCGGGTGGGCGGTCCCGGGGGTATCGACAGGGGGGTGCGGACACGGGTGTGCGACCGCCGGCGGCGGGCGGTCGGGCGTGGTCGGGCACGGGCGGGGCGCGGTCGCGCGCGGTCGAGTGGTCAGCCGTCGACGCGCTGGACGTCGCCGTCGGCGACCGTGTACCGGGCGCCGGCCAGCGCCTTCGGCACGTCCTCGGCCACCGCCGCGGTCACCAGCACCTGCTCGCCGCCGGCCACCAGCTCGGCCAGCCGGTCGCGGCGGGCGGCGTCCAGCTCGGCGAAGACGTCGTCCAGGATCAGCACCGGCTCGCCCCCGTCGGAGCGCAGCAGCTCGTACGACGCCAGCCGCAGCGCCAGCGCGAAGGACCAGGACTCGCCGTGGCTGGCGTAGCCCTTGGCAGGCAGCGGGCCGAGCTTGAGCACCAGCTCGTCGCGGTGCGGGCCGACCAGGGTGATCCCCCGCTCGACCTCCTGCTTGCGGGCCGTCCGCAGCGCCTGCAGCAGCTGCTCCTCGGCCTGCTCGCGGCTGGTCGGCAGCTCGCCCTCGAAGGAGCTGCGGTACTCCAGCGCGGTGTCGCCGCCGCCCGGCGCGAGCTGCCCGTAGGCGGCCGTGACCAGCGGCTGGAGGGCGGCCACCAGCTGGAGGCGGAAGGCGGTGAGTTCGGCGCCGGCCCGGGCCAGGTGGCCGTCCCAGACCTCCAGGGTGGAGAGGTCGGCGCCCTTGCCGCCGCCGGCCCGGCGGGCCATCGCGGCGGTCTTCAGCAGGGCGTTGCGCTGCTTGAGCACCCGCTCGTAGTCCTGCCGGACCCCGGCCAGCCGGGGCGCGCGGGCGGTCAGCAGCTCGTCCAGGAAGCGCCGGCGCTCCCCCGGGTCGCCCTTGACCAGGGCGAGGTCCTCGGGGGCGAACAGCACGGTGCGCAGCAGGCCCAGCACATCGCGCGGGCGCACGTTGTCGGAGCGGTTGATCCGGGCCCGGTTGGCCTTGCCGGGGGTGATCTCCAGCTCGACCAGGGTGGAGCGGCCGCGGTCCACCACCGAGGTGCGGATCACCGCGCGCTCGGCGCCCAGCCGGATCAGCGGGGCGTCGGTGGCCACCCGGTGGCTGCCCAGGGTGGCGACGTAGCCGACCGCCTCGACCAGGTTGGTCTTGCCCTGGCCGTTGGGGCCGACGAAGGCCGTCACGCCCGGGTCGAGGGCGACCTCGGCCCGGGCGTAGGAACGGAAGTCGGCGAGCGACAGGTGCGCGACGTGCATGACGGTGGACTGCGCTCGCCTTCTGGGGAGGGACTGCGGGGACTACTTCGACTCGACCGCGTGGCCGCCGAACTGGTTGCGCAGCGCGGCGATCATCTTCATCTGCGGCGAGTCCTCCTGGCGGGAGGCGAAGCGGGCGAACAGCGAGGCGGTGATCGCCGGCAGCGGCACGGCGTGGTCGATCGCGGCCTCGACGGTCCAGCGGCCCTCGCCCGAGTCGGCGGCCCAGCCCTTGAGCTTGGCCAGGTGCTCGTCGTCGTCCAGGGCGCGCACGGCCAGGTCGAGCAGCCAGGAGCGGATCACGGTGCCCTCCTGCCAGCTGCGGAAGACCTCGCGGACGTCGGTGACCTCGGGGGCGGCCTCCAGCAGCTCCCAGCCCTCGGCGAAGGCCTGCATCATCGCGTACTCGATGCCGTTGTGGACCATCTTGGCGAAGTGGCCGGCGCCGACGGCGCCCGCGTGCACCGAGCCGAAGTCGCCCTCGGGCTTGAGCGCGTCGAAGACCGGCTGGACCTTGGCCACGTGCTCGGCGTCGCCGCCGTACATCAGCGCGTAGCCGTTCTCCAGGCCCCAGACGCCGCCGGAGACACCGCAGTCGACGAAGCCGATGCCCTTGGCGGCCAGCGCCTCGGCGTGCTTGATGTCGTCGGTCCAGCGGGAGTTGCCGCCGTCGACGACCACGTCACCGGGCGAGAGCAGCTCGGCCAGCTCGTCCACGGTGGCCTGGGTGGCGGCGCCCGCCGGGACCATGACCCAGACGACCCGCGGGCCCTGCAGCTTGGAGACCAGCTCCTGGAGGCTCTCGACGTCGGAGATGTCGGGGTTGCGGTCGTAGCCGATGACGGTGTGGCCGGCGCGGCGGATCCGCTCGCGCATGTTGCCGCCCATCTTGCCGAGACCGATGAGGCCGAGCTCCATAGCCAAATCCTTACCTGTGGTGACGTCCCTGCGGGCGGCGCCGTTGCCGCGCCACCTTGAGCCTACGTGCTGGAGCGGAAGGGCCTCCGCGTGGTCGGGCCGACCGGGGGAGGGTTCCACAGGTTTGTGCACAGGGCTGTGGACGGAGCCGTGGAGGAACGGCTCCCGGGCCGGTCCGGTGGCGGCCGGACCGGCCCGGGAGCGGTGTCGGCTCAGCCGGAGAGGCGGACCGGCATGATCAGGTACTGGTAGGCCTCGTCCGCCTCGGAGTCCACCGCGGCCTTGCCGCTGAGCAGCGCGGGCTTGGTCGGGGTGGTGAAGCTCAGCTGGGCGTAGGCGGAGTCGATGGCCTTGAGGCCCTCCTCCAGGTAGCCCGGGTTGAACGCGATCGAGATGGCGTCGCCCTCCAGCGAGGCGTCGATCCGCTCGGTGGCCTGGGCGTCGTCGCCGGAGCCGGCCTCCAGGGTGAGCACGCCCTCCTCGAAGTTCAGCCGGACCGGGGTGTTGCGCTCGGCGACCAGGGAGACGCGCTTGAGGGCCTCCAGGAAGGGCTGGGTCTGGATCGCCGCGATCGCGTTGAACTCGGTCGGGAAGAGGCTGCGGTACTTGGGGAACTCGCCCTCCAGCAGGCGGGTGGTGGTCCGCCGGCCGGCGCCCTCGAAGCCGATCAGGCCCTCGCCCGCGCCGCCCGAGGAGAGCGCGATGGAGACGCTGTCGCCGCTGCCCAGGGACTTGGCGATGTCCTGGAGGGTCTTGGCCGGGACCAGCGCGACCGCCGAGATGTCGGACTGCTCGGGCTTCCACAGCAGCTCGCGGACCGCGAAGCGGTAGCGGTCGGTGGCGGCCAGGGTGATCCGGTCGCCCTCGATCTCGACCCGGACGCCGGTGAGCACCGGCAGGGTGTCGTCGCGGCCGGCGGCCACGGCGGCCTGGCTGACCGCGGAGGCGAAGACGTCCCCGGGGACGGTGCCGGTCGCGGTCGGCATCTGGGGCAGCGCCGGGTACTCGTCCACCGGGAGGGTGGGCAGGGTGAACCGGGAGCTGCCGCAGACCACGCTGACCCGCTGGCCGTCGGTGGAGATCTCCACAGGCCTGTTGGGAAGGTTGCGCGAGATGTCGTTGAGCAGCCGGCCGGAGACCAGCACGGTGCCGGCCTCCTCGATGTCGGCCTCCAACTCGACCCGGGCCGAGACCTCGTAGTCGAAGCCGGACAGCGCCAGGCTGCCGTCCTGGGCCGTCAGCAGCAGGCCGGCCAGCACCGGCACCGGCGGCCGTGCCGGGAGGCTGCGGGCAGCCCAGGCCACCGCCTCCGCGAGGACGTCACGCTCCACCCGGAACTTCACCGGTAACCGCCTCCTGGATCGAGCGCTCCCGCTCGCACGTCTGGTTCTTCTGATCTTGGTCTTCGGCGCGGCTGGCCGCCGAGCTCCGCCGCTCCGCTTCCAGTCGCCGAGGACAGTCTGACGTACTCCACCGACAGACGGGGCAGACGGGCGGAAGCAACTCGAACGGATGTCGGGGAGCGGTTGTCCACAGATTTCGAGCCCACCCGCTTTTGAACCAGGCGAACGGTCTATAGGTGTAGTGGTAGTAGTAGGGCCTGTGGAAACCGTGGATAACCCTGTTTGCGCAGGTCAGGCCCGGTTTTTTGTCCACAGGACATGTGGATGGCGGCTGTGGACGAACACGGCCCCCTGTGGACGGCGGAGCGTTACCCACAGGGCACGCTGAGTATCCACAGGTTATCCCCAGCACTGTCCCCAGATCCGGGCGTGGTTATCCACGGGCGCCGGTCAACTTTTCGTGACGGCTTTCACACCTGGGCATGAACGGGGGCAGAAGGTTGTCGAACTGTGGACACGCCTGTGGACAACCTGGGGATAACCTCGCCCGGCCTGGGGACAACCGGTGGACAACCCGGACGGCCCACTGACGGGCCCACAATTGTCCACACCCTGTGGATAACGGTTGTGCACAAGTCCACAGGCACCTGACCTGCGCGGAAGAGCGTAGCGGCGGCGGCCCTGTGGAGGAATTCTGGATAACTTCCGGCGCCACGGCCTGTGGATGACGGAGAACCGGCCCCACCTGTGGATTTCCGCCTCGCGCACCGGTGGCGTTCGAATCCCCGGTCAGATGTTCGGCGCGGGCTGTGGACTGGCGGAGCGTCCGTCACCGCCATCCCTGCCCCGCGGCCGCGCCGTGCACACCTGTGGATATGCCGAAAGGGCGCCAGGATCGCTCCTGACGCCCTTTTCCGGCCACCTGGGGCCCGTCCCCCGACGGGCCCGGCCGGCTAGCTCTTGATGCGGTTGGTCAGCTCGGTGACCTGGTTGTAGATCGAGCGCCGCTCGGCCATGAGTGACCGGATCTTGCGGTCGGCGTGCATCACGGTGGTGTGGTCGCGGCCGCCGAACTGCGCGCCGATCTTCGGCAGTGAGAGGTCGGTGAGCTCCCGGCAGAGGTACATGGCGATCTGACGCGCGGTCACCAGCACGCGGCTGCGCGAGGATCCGCAGAGGTCGTCCACCCCGAGCCCGAAGTAGGCGGCGGTCTGCTGCATGATCACCTGGGCGGTGATCTCCGGCCCGGCGTCCTCGTCGCCGCCCGGGATGAGGTCCTTGAGGACGATCCCGGCCAGCTCCAGGTCGACCGGCGCCCGGTTGAGGTTGGCGAAGGCGGTGACCCGGATGAGGGCCCCCTCCAACTCCCGGATGTTCCGAGTGATCCGGGACGCGATGAACTCCAACACGTCGGCGGGAGCGTTGAGTTGCTCCTGGATCGCCTTCTTGCGCAGGATCGCGATCCGGGTCTCCAGCTCCGGCGGGGTGACGTCGGTGATCAGACCCCACTCGAAGCGGTTGCGCAGCCGGTCCTCCAGCGTGGTCAGCAGCTTGGGCGGCCGGTCGGAGGAGAGCACGATCTGCTTGTTGGCGTTGTGCAGGGTGTTGAAGGTGTGGAAGAACTCCTCCTGCGTGGACTCCTTGCTCGCCAGGAACTGCACGTCGTCCACGAGCAGGATGTCCATGTCCCGGTAGCGCTTGCGGAAGGTGTCCGCCTTGCCGTCCCGGATGGAGTTGATGAACTCGTTGGTGAACTCCTCCGAGGACACGTACCGCACCCGGGTACCCGGGAAGAGGCTGCGCGAGTAGTGCCCGATGGCGTGCAGCAGGTGGGTCTTGCCCAGCCCGGACTCGCCGTAGATGAAGAGCGGGTTGTACGCCTTGGCCGGGGCCTCGGCGACCGCCACCGCCGCCGCGTGCGCGAAGCGGTTGCTCGCGCCGATGACGAAGGTGTCGAACAGGTACTTGGGGTTCAGCCGGGCGGCCGGCTCGTCCTTGCGGGAGCCGCCGGCCGGGGGCGCGCCGGGCGGGGCGGGCACACCGGGGACCGCCGGGCGGTCGGTGGCACGCTCGGCGGGGGCCTTCTCCCCGCCGCGGGCGGCGGCCGGACGGGCCGCGGGGGAGCGGCGGCCGGAGGCGGTCCGCGGGTGCTCGCCCGGGCCGGGGCCGTAGGCGCCGCCGAAGAGGTCGCCCTGGGTGGTCGAGGGCGGCGCGGGGACGGGGCGCGGCGCGGGCCGGGGCGCCGGCTCGTCGGGCTCGCGGTAGGCCGGCGGCTGCTCGTGGTAGCCGGGCCAGGCCTGGTTGCCGCCCGCCGGGGCGCCGTACGGCGGGCGGTGCTGCTCGTAGCCGCCGGTGTCGTAGCGGGGCCGCTCGTAGCCCTGCTCGTACTCCGGCTCGTAGTCCTGCTTGTAGTCCTGTTCGTAGGACTGCGGGTAGCCCTGCTCGCCGTAGCCGCCGGCGTCCTGCTCGGACGGGCTCGGGTACGGCTCGGCGGGGGCCTGCGGGCCGGGGGAGGTCGGCATCGCGTTGGCGTCGACCATCACGGCGATCCGCACCGGGCGGGCCAGCTCACGGGAGAGCGCCTCGGTCAGCTGCGGCAGCAGCCGGCCCTCCAGCACCTGCTTGGCCCGCTCGTTCGGGGCCGCCAGCAGGGCGGTGTCGTGCATCATCCACATGGGCTGGGTGCGCTGCACCCACTGCTTGTCCATCTCCCCGATGTCCGGGTCGCCGACCAGCCGCTCTACGACCCTCGCCCAGACCGGGACGAGGTCGCTGTTGACATCAGCCACTGGTGCACGCTTTCCGATGAACAAACCAGACAAGTCCTGCAACGGTAGTCAGCGAACAGAGACGGATCAAGTCGTTGTCCACAGGCTGTGGGTAAACGGGCCCCGAAGGGCTGGTTTGACCCTCGCGCCCCGTCCCGCGTACCGTAACCAGGTCGAGTTGTCGATGGCCGCTGCCGCATGTCCGCGGGTCCGCCCGCTCCATAAGGCGCGCAGCACGGGCGCCGTGGATTGCCTCAAACCCCAGCCGAACTGGGGAAACGGGGCCGGATTTCCGAAACAGGGGAGATCACGCGGACGCACGGTGACGGCCAAGCGACTCCCCGTCATCCTACGATTCACCTCAGGAGCCCCCGAGTGAGCAAGCGCACCTTCCAGCCGAACAACCGTCGTCGCGCGAAGACCCACGGCTTCCGGCTGCGTATGCGTACCCGCGCCGGCCGCGCCATCCTGGCCGCCCGCCGTGGCAAGGGCCGCGCCAGCCTGTCCGCCTGATCCGCACCAGAGTCTGCTGTGCTGCCCTCCGAGAATCGGCTGCGGCGGCGCCAGGACTTCGCGACCGCGGTGAAACGCGGTCGCCGGGCCGGTAGGCCCCTGCTGGTCGTCCATCTCGCCAGAGAGGACGCCACCGGGGGCCGCACCGACCGGACCAGCGACACCCGCCCGCACGTCGCCGAGGGGACTCCTTCGGCGCGTGCGGGTTTCGTCGTGAGCAAGGCCGTCGGCCCGGCGGTCACCCGCAACCTGGTCAAGCGCCGGTTGCGCGATCTCGTGCGTGATCGTCTGTCCCGGCTGCCCGCCGGTAGCCTGATAGTGGTGCGTGCGCTGCCCCCGGCCGCGTCCGCCTCGTACCAGGACCTCGAACGTGACCTGGACGCGGCGCTCAAGCGGCTGCTCAAGGCCGAGCACACCGCCTCGGCGCCGACGGGAACAGGTCGATGAAGTACCTGCTGATGGGTCTGATCAGGGTCTACCAGTGGACCATCAGCCCACTGCTCGGTCCGGTGTGCCGCTACTACCCGTCCTGCTCGCACTACGGCTTCGAGGCCGTGAAGACGCACGGGGCGGTGAAGGGCGGCGCCCTGACCGTGTGGCGCATCCTGCGCTGCAATCCGTGGACTCCCGGCGGGGTCGATCACGTCCCGCCGCGCAAGCATCCGGTGTGGCACCGCCGGCTGCGGGACCGGCTGAAGGGCCGGTCCGCCGCCGACCAGCCGGTGATCACGCCCCCCGCCGGTCCGGACCCCGAGGGCCCGGCGACCATTGGTCCCGTGGGGCCGATCCCAATGTCCAAGGAGCCTGACCGGTGACCTTCTCCTTCCTCAACCCCCTGTACACAGCGGTGTCCTGGATCATCGTCCAGTTCCACTCGCTGTACAGCCACGTTTTCGATCCGAACGGTGGCTGGGCCTGGGGTCTGGCCATCGCCTCGATGGTGGTCGTCATCCGGATCTGCCTGATCCCGCTCTTCGTGAAGCAGATCAAGGCGACCCGGGCCATGCAGGCGATCCAGCCGAAGATGAAGGCCATCCAGGAGCGGTACAAGAACGACCGCCAGCGCCAGTCCGAAGAGATGATGAAGCTGTACAAGGAGGCGGGTACCAACCCGTTCTCCAGCTGCCTTCCCATCCTCGTGCAGGCGCCGTTCTTCACCGCGCTCTACGGTGTGCTCGCCAAGGTCGCCGACGGCAAGCCGATCGGCGTGATCGACGGCACCCTGCTCGACAGCGCCCAGCAGGCCCACATCTTCGGTGCCCCGCTCTCGGCGACCTTCGTCGGCAGCACCGACGTCAGCGTCAAGATCGTCGTCGCGGTGATGATCATCCTGATGTCGGCGTCGCAGTTCGTCACCCAGCGCCAGCTGATGACCAAGAACATCGACCTCACCGTGAAGACGCCGTTCATGCAGCAGCAGAAGATGCTGATGTACGTCTTCCCGATCATGTTCGCCGTGATGGGCATCAACTTCCCGGTCGGTGTCCTGGTCTACTGGCTGACCACCAACGTCTGGTCGATGGGCCAGCAGCTGATCGTCATCCGCAACAACCCGACGCCGGGCAGCAAGGCCTGGGACGAGCGCCAGGACCGGCTGAAGAAGGCCGGCCGGCTGAACCCGGACGGCTCGGTCATCAAGGGCCCGCTGTTCGGCCTGCTCCCCGCGAAGAAGTCGGCCGTCACCGCCGAGGCCGTGGTCGAGGAGTCGGTGCAGGTACGCCGGCAGCAGCCGCGGAAGCAGAGCAAGTCGCAGCGCCAGCACGGCGCCGCCCCGGCGGCGAGCCTGACCAAGGACGCCCCGGCCGAGCAGCCCGCCGACGCCGCCCCGGCGGAGTCCGCCGAGACCGGCGCCGCCGGCTCGTCGGGCGGCACCGGTGCCGCCAAGCAGACCGCGGCCCGTCCGACGGGCGCCAAGTCGGGCGCCGCCCGCCAGCAGGGCGGCCGGCAGCAGCCCAAGCGCGGCGGTCAGCGGCCGAAGAAGAAGTGACCGGTCCACTCCGGACCGCTCCCGCGGCCCCCTGAACCTCGTTACCGGCCCACCACCCGGGCCCGATCTCCTAAGGAGTCCATCAGTGACGGAAGGCATCACCTCCGCCGTCGAGGCCGAGGCCGAGGCCGGCGCCGACGAGAGCCTCGTCGCCCGCCTGGAGCAGGAGGGCGACATCGCGGCGGACTACCTGGAGGGTCTGCTCGACATCGCCGACCTCGACGGTGACATCGACATGGACGTCGAGGGCGACCGCGCCCTGGTCTCCATCGTCGGTGACGGCGACGACCGCTCCCTGCAGCGGCTGGTCGGCCAGGACGGCGAGGTGCTGGAGGCACTGCAGGAGCTGACCCGGTTGGCCGTCCACCGGGAGACCGGCGAGCGCAGCCGCCTCATGCTGGACATCGCCGGCTTCCGGGCCCGCAAGCGCTCGGAGCTGGCGACGCTCGGGGCCCAGGCCGCCGAGCAGGTGAAGAGCTCGGGGGAGCAGGTCAAGCTGCGCCCGATGACCCCGTTCGAGCGCAAGGTCGTCCACGACGCGGTGGCCGCGGCCGGTCTGCGCAGTGAGTCGGAGGGCGAGGAGCCCCAGCGGTGCGTGGTCGTGCTGCCGGCCTGACGGCAGGGTGACCGCCGGCGGCTTTGGCGGTCGGCAAGCGACACGAGGACCCGACCCCGTCCGCCACGCGCGGGCGGGGTCGTCGTCCCTTCGCGGGGCGGTGGCCCGGCGAGAGATGTTTCACGTGAAACGGTGCAGGAGCGGGTCGGTGGATCCGGGGAGCGGAGAGTTCGAGATGGACACGGAGAGCGCGGCTGCCGGCGGGCCGGGAACGGGCGCCGGGAGCCCGGGTGCCGAGGGCGAGGCCGTCGGCGGGCGCCCGGCGGTCGAGCCGCCGCCCGCGCCGCCGGCCGTGGCCCGGGAGGTCTTCGGCGAGCGGTACGACGCCGCGGTCCGCTACACCGAGCTGCTGGCCACCGCGGGGGTGACCCGGGGACTGATCGGCCCGCGTGAGGTGCCCCGGCTCTGGGACCGTCATGTGCTGAACTGCGCCGTGCTCGCCGAGCTGCTTCCGGGCGGCACGACGCTCTGCGACGTCGGCTCCGGCGCCGGTCTGCCCGGCATCCCGGTGGCGCTGGCGCGGCCGGACGTCTCGGTGACCCTGCTGGAGCCGCTGCTGCGCCGCACCACCTTCCTGGAGGAGGTGGTCCGCGAGCTGGGGCTGGAGAACGTCACCGTGCTCCGCGGCCGGGCCGAGGAGATGGTCGGCAAGCTGGCGGTGGACGTGGTGACCGCCCGCGCGGTGGCGCCGCTGGAGCGGCTGGCCGGCTGGGGGCTGCCGCTGCTGCGGCCGCACGGCCAGATGCTGGCGCTCAAGGGCGACAGCGCGGAGCAGGAGCTGGCCGACTCGCGGGCCGGGCTGGCGAAGCTCGGTGCGGTGGAGTGCTCGGTGATCGCGGTCGGCGAGGGCACCCTGGAGACCTCGACCCGGGTGGTCCAGGTCAAGGTGGGGGAGAGCCCGGGCGGCGTGAAGGCGGCGACCCGCCGGGCGAAGGCCGCGGCCAAGGCCGGCCGGGCCGGCGGCTCCGCCCGCGGCGGCGACCGGGGCCGCAGCCCCCGGCGGCGCGGCCGCTGAGCCGGACGTGATGCCTGACACGGGCGGGGTGGTCCACGGATCCCCCGCCCGTGCTGTCTTCCGGTGGTGGTGGCATCCGGGTGACGGGAGGGCGGACCGCAGGACGACATCCGGCCATCGGAGTGTCGCATCGTCAGAATTCCGACATTGCGGGCATGGTGTTTCACGTGAAACGTCGCTCTCTCCTCTCGGGAATCCTCTCGCGCAGCCGGGCGGCGACTGTTGCCGCTCCGGTTTCACGTGAAACACTGAGCCCCATGCAGGACTCGGAGACCATCGACCAGATCGATGACACGCCCATCGCGCGTGCTGCCCAGGCTGCGGTCCAGGCCATCGGCCGAGCGGGCGAAGGACTGCCCCGCCCCGCCGCCACCCGGGTGATGGTGGTGGCCAATCAGAAGGGCGGGGTGGGCAAGACCACCACCACCGTCAACCTCGCCGCCTCGCTGGCCATGCACGGCCTGCGCGTCCTGGTGATCGACCTCGACCCGCAGGGCAACGCCTCGACCGCGCTCGGCATCGACCACCACGCCGAGGTGCCGTCGATCTACGACGTCCTGGTGGAGGGCAAGCCGCTGGCCGACGTGGTGCAGCCGGTGGTCGAGGTCGAGGGGCTGTTCTGCGTGCCCGCCACCATCGACCTGGCCGGCGCCGAGATCGAGCTGGTGTCGCTGGTGGCCCGGGAGAGCCGGCTGCAGCGCGCGATCGCCGCCTATGAGCAGCCGCTGGACTACATCCTGATCGACTGTCCGCCCTCGCTGGGCCTGCTGACGGTCAACGCCCTGGTCGCCGGCCAGGAGGTGCTGATCCCGATCCAGTGCGAGTACTACGCGCTGGAGGGCCTCGGCCAGCTGCTGCGCAACGTCGAGTTGGTCCGGGCGCACCTCAACCAGGCACTGCACGTCTCCACCATCCTGCTCACCATGTACGACGCCCGGACCAGGCTGGCCGCCCAGGTGGCGGAGGAGGTCCGGACGCACTTCCAGCAGGAGGTCCTGCACACCGCGATCCCGCGCTCGGTCCGCATCTCGGAGGCGCCCAGCTACGGTCAGACGGTGCTCACCTACGATCCGGGCTCCACCGGTGCGCTCTCCTACCTGGAGGCCGCCCGGGAGCTGGCACAGCGGGCGGTGTCCGCGGGGGCCGGCGGCTCGTTGGTGGGGCAGCAGCGGGACGGTTCGGGGCAGGGTGCCCCGGGGGCACAGCACGGTACGACGGAGGGCAATCGGTGAGTGGTCGCAGGGGTCTGGGACGAGGGCTGGGGGCGCTGATCGGCCCCGCCGCCCCGGCGGGCGGTGGAGCCGGGACCGGCGCCGCGGCGCAGCCGGCGGCGGCCCCGGTGGCCTCGCCCGGGACGGTCTCGCCGACCGCGGTGCCGGTGCTGCCGTCCGGCCGCGGGACGCTGGCGGCCAAGGCGGCCGCGGAGAGCCTGCGGGAGCAGGCCGTCGAGGCGGAGCTCGCGCGGGTGGACGGCGCCTACTTCGCCGAGCTGCCGCTGGACGCGATCACTCCGAACCCGCGTCAGCCGCGCGAGGTGTTCGACGAGGACAAGCTGGCCGAGCTGGTCGCCTCGATCAAGGAGGTGGGCCTGCTCCAGCCGGTGGTGGTGCGCCAGGCGGCGCCGGGCCGCTTCGAGCTCATCATGGGCGAGCGGCGCTGGCGGGCCTCCCGGGAGGCCGGTCTGGAGCAGATCCCGGCGATCGTCCGGGCCACCGAGGACGACAAGCTGCTGCTGGACGCCCTGCTGGAGAACCTGCACCGGGCCGAGCTCAACCCGCTGGAGGAGGCGGCCGCCTACGACCAGCTGCTGCGGGACTTCTCCTGCACCCATGACGAGCTGGCGGACCGGATCGGGCGCTCCCGGTCGCACGTGTCCAACACCCTGCGGCTGCTGAAGCTGTCGCCGACGGTCCAGCGGAGGGTGGCCGCCGGGGTGCTGACGGCCGGCCACGCCCGGGCGCTGCTGGGGGCTCCGGACATCGAGCGGCAGGAGGAGCTGGCCAAGCGGATCATCACGGAGGGGCTCTCGGTGCGGACCACCGAGGAGCTCGTCGCGCTGATGCAGCGCGAGGAGAAGCCCAAGCGGCCGTCCCCCAAGGCGGGCAAGATCCTCTCACCGGCCTTCAACGACCTGGCGAGCCGGCTCTCCGACCGCTTCGACACCCGGGTGAAGGTCGAGGTCTCGCAGCGGGGCGGCAGGCTCGGCAAGGGCAAGGTGGTCCTGGAGTTCGGCTCGGTGGACGACCTCAACCGGATCCTGGACAGCATGGCGCCCGGCGACGACGGGCTGCGGCTGTCGCAGGGCTGAGCCGGGTCGACCTGGCGTGCCGATGGGTGCATGTTCCGCGTGAGCGCTGTTTCACGTGAAACATGCACCCATCGGCGTTCAGGGGGAATGCTCGACTGTGGAGTGGACGAGGAGGTGCGGGGCATGGGACGCCGGATCGTTCCGCTGACGCTGGACAACCTCGCGGACCTGCCGTCGACCTGCCGCTCCTGCGTGTTCTGGGAGCTGGACCCGGTCAGTGGCCGGGCGGCGGTCGAGTCGGGCAAGCCGGAGCTGGAGAAGGAGGGGTGGATCTCGGCGGTCCTGCTGGAGTGGGGCTCCTGCGGGCGGGTGGTCTACGTGGACGACCGGCCGGCCGGCTTCGTGCTCTACGCCCCGCCCGCGTATGTGCCGAGGGCGCAGTCCTTCCCGACCAGTCCGGTCTCCTCGGACGCCGTTCAGCTGATGGTCAGCAGGGTGCTGCCGGGCTTCCAGCGGCAGGGCATCGGCCGGGTGCTGGTGCAGACGGTGGCCAAGGACCTGCTGGGCCGGGGCTTCCGGGCGATCGAGGCGTTCGGGGCGGTGGGGCGGCAGCCGGTGAGCTGTGTGCTGCCGGCCGAGCACCTGCTGGCGGTGGGCTTCAAGACGGTCCGCCCGCACCACCGTTACCCGCGGCTGCGGCTGGAGGCGCGCACCACGCTCTCCTGGCGGGGGGACGTCGAGGGGGCGCTGGAGCGGCTGCTGGGCGGTGGGCGGAAGGAGCCGGCGCTGCGGCCGTTCTGAGCGCGGCCGCTTTCCGGCGGACGCCGGGTGCCGGTGGACGACGAGGGCGGGGCTCCCGGTGGGGAGCCCCGCCCTCGTGGCGTCCTGGGGGGACGTGCCTCAGATCAGGCCGTCCAGCTCGCGCAGCAGCGCGGCCTTCGGACGGGCACCGGTGATCTGCTTCACCGGCTCGCCGTTCTTGAAGAGGATCAGGGTCGGGATGGAGATGACGTTGTACGCAGCGGCGGTCTGCTGGTTGGCGTCGACGTCGAGCTTGGCGATGGTGAGCTTGTCGCCCTCCTCGGAGGCGATGTCCTCCAGGACCGGGGCCACCTGGCGGCACGGGCCGCACCATTCGGCCCAGAAGTCGACGAGGACGGGCTTGTCGCTCTTGAGGACGTCGGCATCGAACGTCGCATCGGTCACGGTGGTGGTGGCGCCGGCCACGATCACTCCTAAGGGTCGAACGGGGGAGGGGCTGCCAGGTCTACAACGCCGCGCGGGGCGGTTCTGTTTCGGCCCGGCGGGGGTGGGCGTGTTTCACGTGGAACACGCCCACCCGGACGGTGGGGTCGGTGGGGGTCAGACCGCGACGGCGGCGGCCTGGGCCTCCAGGTCGGCCAGCGAGGCCAGGTAGCGCTCGGCGTCCAGGGCGGCGGAGCAGCCGGTGCCGGCGGCCGTGATGGCCTGGCGGTAGGTGTGGTCGACGACGTCGCCGGCGGCGAAGACACCGGGGATGTTGGTGCGGGTGGAGGGGGCCTCGACCTTGAGGTAGCCCTCGGCGTCGAGGTCCAGCTGGCCCTTGAAGAGCTCGGTGCGCGGGTCGTGGCCGATGGCGATGAACAGGCCGGTGACCGGGAGCTCGCGGGTCTCGCCGGTGGTGGTGTCGCGCAGGGTGACACCGGACAGCTTCGGGTCGCCGTGGATGCTCTCGACCGCGCTGTCCCACTCGAAGCTGATCTTCTCGTCGGCGAAGGCGCGCTCCTGCATCGCCTTGGAGGCGCGCAGGGTGTCCCGGCGGTGGATGACCTTGACGCTGCGGGCGAAGCGCGAGAGGAAGGTCGCCTCCTCCAGGGCGGTGTCACCGCCGCCGACCACCGCGATGTCCTGGTCGCGGAAGAAGAAGCCGTCACAGGTCGCGCACCAGGAGACACCGCGGCCGGACAGCTTGTCCTCGTTGGGCAGGCCCAGCTTGCGGTGCTGGGAGCCGGTGGTGACGATCACGGCGCGGGCCTTGTGGACGTTGCCCTCGGAGTCGGTGACGGTCTTGACGTCACCGGTGAGGTCGACGGCCACGATGTCGTCGGGGATCAGCTCGGCGCCGAAGCGCTCGGCCTGCGCCCGCATGTTGTCCATCAGTTCCGGGCCCATGATGCCGTCCCGGAAGCCCGGGAAGTTCTCGACCTCGGTGGTGTTCATCAGCGCACCACCGGCGGTGACGGCCCCCTCGAAGACCAGCGGATTGAGGGAGGCACGGGCCGTGTAGAGCGCAGCCGTGTAGCCGGCCGGGCCGGAACCGATGATGATCACGTTACGGACGTCGCTCACTGCATCTCCTGGTTCGCATCGCGACCCGCGTTTGCTGCGGGGAGGGCGGTCCTGCTCCGCCGCCCGGGACAACGACTGACCAGTGTCTCGCATTCCCAGGAGGATCAGTACCAGGTGCCCGCACTCTGGGAGTGTCGTGCGGCCCGTGGCATGGATCGCACGGGAACCATCGGTCAGCCGGCTGCGACGACGCGGTGCAGCAGGAGGGCGCAGCCGGGGGAGCGGAGGTAGACGTCGAGCTGGTCGGGGTGGCCGGGCAGGGCGTGGACGAGGAGCTCGGCGGGGGCGCCGTCATAGCTGCCGTGGTCGGTGGCCAGCAGGGCGGCGGTGCTGGGCGGCGGGCAGGCGGAGGCGGGGCGGCTGCTGCCGGCCAGGTCCTCGCCGCCCTCGGCGGGCGGTACGGCGGGCGGGCCGGAGCCATCCGAGGGGTTGCCCGCGCCGGCCCCGGCGGAGGGCTTGACGGGCAGCACGGGCCGTTCGGTGGCCGCCTTGGCCTCGGTGAGCAGCTGCCGTACCTGGGCGGCGAGCCGCTCGTCCTGGTAGACGGTGCCGCCGGGTGCCCGGTCGGCCTTGGCCGCGGCGCTCTCCGGGGCGGCCGGGGCCGCGGCGGGGCCGCCGGCGGAGCTGGTGGTGAGGCCGTCGCCCCGCTGGGAGGGGGAGAGCGACAGGAAGGCGCCGCCGAGGCCGAGGGCGAGCAGGGCGGCCGCCGAGCCGAGCAGCAGGGCCCTGCGGCGCCGGGGGCGGCCGGTGCGGCCCGGACCGGTGGCCGTGGAGGGACGGGCCGGTGGAGCGGTCGACGCGGACGGTGTGACGGACCGCACGGACGGGGCCGGGGCGGGGGCGGGGACGGGGGCGGGGCGGTCGTCCTGGGCCGCGGCCGCGAGGGCGGCGTCGATCCGGGCGGCGACATCGGCCGGCATGGCCGGGCTCCCGGCCCCGGCGAGCAGTGTCCGCACCTCGGCGAGCGCCTCGACGGTCTCCCGGCAGTCGGCGCAGCCGGCCAGGTGCCGCCGGAGCGCCTCGGCGTCGGCGGGGGCGAGCAGGTCCTCGGCAAGGTCGGCCAGCTCGTCGACGTCGGGGTGCACGTCTGCGGCGGGGTCGGGGGAGGAGAGGGGCGCCGTCATCGCGTGCTCGCGTCTCCTTCCAGAATCGGCCGGGCTGGATCAGGGGCTGTCCCTGTGACGGTACGGGGCCCCGGTGGGTTCCCGGACGGGCGGAGGGCCCCGGAGGCGGGCGGTGTTTCACGTGAAACACCGCCCGCCTCCGCGGGCTCCTCGCGCAGGTGCCGGACCAGCGGCAGCAGCCGGGCCCGGCCGCGGGCGCAGCGGCTCTTCACCGTGCCGACCGGCACCCCCAGCAGCTCGGCGGCCTCGGCGACGGGGTAGCCCTGCATGTCGACCAGGACGAGTGCGGCCCGCTGCTCGGCGGGCAGCTCGGCGAGGGCGGCGGTCAGTTCGCGGTGCACCTCGGCGCGGACCACCGGGGTGTCGGCCGGTTCGGCGGAGCCGACCAGGGCGTCCAGCCGCTTCGGGTCGTCGTCGAGCGGCTTGGTCCGGCGGGTGGCGGTGCGCCGGGCGCGGTCCAGGCAGGCGTTGACCACGATCCGGTGCAGCCAGGTGGTGACGGCCGAGCGGCCCTGGAAGGTGTGGGCGGAGCGGAAGGCGGAGACCAGGGCGTCCTGCACGGCGTCGGCGGCCTCCTCGCGGTCGCCGAGGGTGCGCAGGGCGACGGCCCAGAGCCGGTCGCGGTGACGGTTCACCAGCCGGCCGAAGGCCTCCCGGTCACCCGCGACGTGGCGGGCGAGGAGCGCCGCGTCGTCGTCGCCGCGCTCCGGTCCGTCCTCCGCCACGTCCACCCCTCGCCGTTCGCGCCACGCCCTCGCAGCCCGCGGTCAGCCGAAGACCTTCACGTCGGCGATGTGGCCCTGGAACTGACCCGAGTACTGCATGCCGTCCGGGTTCCTGGACAGGCTGGTCAGCCAGATCAAGAGATAGCGGGTGGTGACCGGGCTGTCCAGCTTGTAGGTGAGGCTGGTGCCGGACTCCTTGCCGATGACGCTGAAGTCCTTCGGCTTGGCCGCCGTGGGGTTGGCGACGCCCTTGCCGGGCATCCGCAGCTCGGCGGTGGCGGGGGTGCCGAGCTTGACGTTCACGCTGGAGACGGTCTGCGGCGAGCCGAGGTCGAGCAGCAGGCCGGTGCCCTCCTTGGCCTTCGGGCCGAAGGGGTCGCCGTACCAGTTGGTGGTCCACGCGCTGTTCGGGTCGCCGTCGGTGGCCTTGTCCAGGACGGACGTGCCCTCCGGACCGCCGCCCAGCGGGTTGTAGGAGATCGCCTGCGCGACCGGGACCGCCACCGGGTCGTGGGTCGCCGCGTGGGCGGTGGGGGTGGCGCTGGTGTTGCTGGGCTGGGGCGCCGCGGCGGCCGAGCTCCCCGGGCGCAGGTTGTCCACCAGCTGCCAGGAGGCCACGCCGATGGCGCCGAGGGCGACCGTCCAGGCGGTCACCTTGACCACCCGGCGCAGCCGTCGCCCGGCGTTGCGCACCGGGGCGGCCACCGGGGTGGGCCCGGTGCCGGGGGCGGCGACCACCCGGGTCGGGTTGGGCGCGGTCGGCAGGGCGTGGGTGTTGTGGCGCGGCGGGTTGGTGAAGACCGGCAGCTCGGGCTCGGGCTGGCGGATGCGCGGCATCAGCGCGACCGCCCGGGCGAGGTCCTCGGGGGTGGTGATCGGCTCGGCGTGGTGCGGCGGGTGGTCGAACAGGGCGCGGGAGGCCAGTTCGGACAGGCCCTTGTGGACGCCGGCGCGGACCTGGTCGGGTGCCACCTCGCCGATGTTCCTGGGCAGGCCCTGGAGGTCGTAGCGGTCCTCGGGGAAGGGCCAGCGGTGGGTGAGCGCGGCGAACAGCAGGGCGCCGATGGCCCGGGTGTCGGTGCGCTCGGCGTCCGTGCCGGCGTCCGCGTCGGCGTTCCCGGCGGGCAGGCCGCGCAGGGCGGCGTCCACCGCGATGCCGTTGATCCGGTACTGGCCGCTGTCGGTGCGCAGCACGCAGCGCGGGGTGAGCCGCAGGTGGGCCTGGCCGCGCCGGTGGGCGGCGGCCACCGCGTCGGTGACCTGGCGGACCATCTGGTAGGCCTCGTGCGGCTCCATCGGGCCGTCGGCGAGCAGCTTGGCGAGGTCGGAGGCGTGCGGCAGCCACTCCCGCACGACGTAGACCAGCTCGCCCTCCTGGACGGCGTCCAGGACCTGGACGAAGCGCGGGTCGCCGAGCAGGGCGGCGGACTTGGCGGCGGCCAGCACCTTGCGGGCGCGCTGGTGGCCGGCGGCCATCAGGTGGACGCCGACGGCGCGGCGCAGCTTCTCGTCGACGGCGCGCCAGCTGCTGAAGGTCTCGGTGGAGGAGATGCACTCCTCCAGCCGGTAGCGGTTGCCGATCATGTCGCCGCTGTGCCGCAGCGGGGCGGGGAGGGTCTGCGGCAGGGTGGCGGTGTCCCGGGGGTCGTGGGTGGGCTGCGGGTCCCGGGGCGGGCGCTTGGCGGCGGCGTCGGCGGCCCGGCGGGCGGCGGCGTCGCCGGCGGCCAGTTCGGCGGCGATCTCGGTGGCCGACAGCGGGGCGGTGATCTCCGAGGTCTCCTCGCTCCCGGCCGGGGAGGTCCCGGCGCGGCCGGTGTCCTCGGCGCCGTCGCCGGTGTCCTCGGTGGAGGCGGTCGCCTCCCCGGCGCTCTTCCCGGCGGCCTTCCCGCCGGCGGCCGCGGCCGGCCGGGCCGTGCCGTCGGCGAGCGCGTCGATCGCCTCGGCCAGCGCGGCCTCGTCCGCCGCTCCGTCAGCTGCTGACGTGTCGACGACCGCCTTGGTGCCATCAGCCACCGTGGTCCAGCCTCCCCTTGTGTCGCCCCGGGCCTGAGAGAGAGTCGTTGGAGCGCTTCGGCCGGTGGCCCCGGTGCTCCAGGACAATTGTGCCCACTGTTCTCCACCGGGTACGACCGCCGAGAGGTCCGGGCGGTTGCCTGACGGTGGAGAGATGTGGTGCAGATCGGCATCGGGCCGCCGGGCCCAGGCCCGGGACGGTCCGGGGCGCGCGGGCGGCCCGATGCCGGATCAGCGGCCCAGTCGGCCGCGCACCATACCCAGCATGGCGTTCAGCTCCTCGATCCGCAGCCGCTTGGCGATGAGCACGAAGACGGCCAGCTGGAGTCCGCCGGCCAGCAGCACGGTCAGCACGGCCCCGGCCCAGCCACCGACGACCCGGGTGATCGCCAGGCTCACGCCCAGGCCCACCAGGGCGGCGGGGACGGAGGCCGTGGCCAGCCGGGAGTAGGTCTTGCCGATCCGCTTGGTGTCCAGGCCGCCGATCTTCTTCTTCAGCTTGGGCAGCGCGACCGTCACTCCGACGGCGTAGGCGACACCGTAGCCGAGGGCCATTCCGGTGACCGTCCACTCGGCGGGCAGCAGCAGCCAGCAGAGCAGCGAGAAGACGGCCTGGCAGGCGGCCACCCAGACGGTGTTGGAGAACGGCGTGCGGGTGTCCTCGTAGGCGTAGAAGCCGCGGAGCATCACGTACTGCGCCGAGTAGGGGATCAGGCCCAGGGCGAAGGCGGAGAGCATCAGGCCCACGTTGCGGGCGTCGCCCAGGGCGACGTCGCCGCCGCCCACCGCGTAGATGGACTGGCCGATGGCCGGGCCGAGCGAGAGGAAGAGGAACGCCGCCGGGACGACCGCGACGGCCGTGGTGCGCAGCCCGTAGGAGAGGTCGTCGCGGACGGCGCCGGCGTCCTCGTCGGCGGCCGCGCGGGACAGCCGGGGCAGCACCGCGCTCATGATCGAGACGGTGATGACGGCCTGCGGGAGCTGCCAGATCAGCAGGGCGTTGGAGAAGGCCGCGAGGCCGACACCGCCGTGGCCGTCCGCCGCGGCGGCGCTGCCGGCGGCGATGGCCAGCTGGGTGATGACCAGGTAGCCGGCCTGGTTGGCGAGCACGAAGAAGAACGTCCACTTGGCCAGCCGGGCCGCCTTGCCCAGGCCGTGGCCGCGCCAGTCGAAGCGCGGCCGGAAGGAGAAGCCGGCCGCCCGCAGGTAGGGGATCATCGCCAGCGCCTGCACGACGAGGCCCACCAGGGTGCCGATGCCGAGCAGCCGGACGCCCTCGGGGGTGATGGTCGCCGGGGTGACGCGGGTGCCGTCGAAGCCGCCGTACACCCAGATGTAGGCGCCGAAGGTGAAGATCACCACGATGTTGTTGAGGACCGGGGTCCACATCATCGCGCCGAACCGGCCGCGGGCGTTGAGGATCTGCCCCATCACCACGTGGATGCCCATGAAGAAGATGGTCGGCAGGCAGTACCTGGTCAGCGCCACGGTGGTGTCCGCGTGGGCCGGATCCACCATCATCTTGTGGGCGATCAGCTGGACCAGCAGCGGTGCCACGAGCACGGCCAGCAGGACCACGCCGGCCAGGCCGACCATCACCAGGGTGAGCAGCCGGTTGGCGTAGGCGGTGCCGCCGTCGGCGTCGTTCTTCATGCTGCGGACCAGCTGCGGCACGAAGACGGAGTTCAGCGCGCCGCCGCCGATCAGGATGTAGAGCAGGGTCGGCAGGGTGTTGGCCGCGTTGTAGGAGTCGCCCATCACGGCGATGCCGATCGCGCCGGCGATCACCATCGTGCGCAGGAAGCCGGTGCCGCGGGAGACCAGGGTGCCGGCCGCCATGATCGCACTGGAGTTCAGCAGCGAGGCGACCTTGCCGCCGGAGGTCTTGCCGGCGCTCTCCTGCGGGGCCGCGGGGGCGGACTGCTCCTCGGCCGCGAGGTCGGCGAGCGGCTCCACCGCGGGCGGCAGCTGCACGGCGGCCACCTGCATGGTGGCCTCGTCCTCGGCGAGCGGCGGGTCGAACTCGATCGGCGGTACGAAGGGGCGCTGCCCGTCCTGGCCGTGGCCGCCGGGGCCGGGCCCGTACAGGGGCTGCGGAGCGGGCTGCCCCGGGTACGCGCCGGCCGGGGGGAACGGCGCGGGCGGGGCGGCCGGGAACTGCGCGACGGGCGGCTGGACGGCCGCCTGCTGCTGGTGGGGGGACTGCTGGGCGGGCGGCCGGGGCGCCTCGGCGGTCACCTGGTTCCCGCCGAACAGCCCGTCCACCCCCACGTACTCGGTGGACTCGGAGTCCCAGGAGGAGTGCGCCGGTCCTGGCTGCCACTGCGGCTGGCCGCCCCAGCCCTGGGCCGCAGCGGCGGGCGGGACCGCGGGGGCGGCCGGAGCCGCCGGAGCGGCGCCCTGCGGCGGCGGCGCGTCCCGCCAGGCGGCCGGCGCCGGGGTGTCCCAGCCGGGCTGCACCGGCGGAACCGGCGGGGAGAACGGCGTCGGAGGCACCGGTGCCGGGTAGTCGCCGCCCTGCGGCGGCAGCTGCGGCGGCACGTCGTACGCGGCCGCCGGCTGCTGCGGCGCGGCGGGCCGGGCGGCCCGCAGGCCGTACGGGTCCTGCTCGCCCGGACCGCCCTGGTACGCGTCGGCCGCGTACGGGTCCTGGGCGTAGGTGTCGGCCACGTACCAGTCGCCGGACGGCGACTCGGCGCCCGGACGGACCTCTCCGCGGCCCGGAGGCCGCTCCTCGCTGCGCCCGGTCATGTCACCTCTTCGCTGTCGTGGGGGAGGCCGCCCCGGGAACGGGCGGTGTCGGCGGTGTCAAGGACCAACCTTCTCATCACTGGTGGCCCGATCCCGGCCATCCGCGCTGCTGTCGCGCGGTGTCCGCGCCGCTCCGTCCGGGCCGCCCCCGTCGTCGGGACCGTCCGCCGGGCCGGCCCCCGGGTCCGCGGCCGGGCCGTCGTCCGGCCCGTCGGCCGGGGCGAGCGGCGCGTCGCCCTCGTCGTCGCGCACCACCCGCCGCTTGCGCTGGCGCAGGAACCGCAGGGCCGCGAGCAGCAGCAGCACCAGGCCGCCGCCGAAGACGTACAGCACGCCGTTGGTGACCGAGGTGACCTCGACCCGGAACACCACCGGCTCGCCGTACGGCTTCGGGTCGGGTCCGGTGGTGTACAGCTGGGCGGTCATGTTGACCGTCCCGTTGTTCTTGGCCTCGGCCGGGAAGCGCAGGGTGACGCTCTGCGAGGCGGGCAGCACCAGCTCCTCCGCCGGCAGCTCGACCCGCAGCCGGTTGGGCTGGCTCGGGCTCAGCACCAGCTTGAGGTTGGTGACCGTCTGGGTCAGGTCGTTGCGCACGCTGACCTGGAGCACACCGGTGTCCCCGGCGAAGGTGATGACCCGCTTGGGCGGCACCTTCACCGCCCTGGTGAGTTCGTCGAGGTAGCTCTGCACGCCGTCGCGGTAGACGCCGCCGGCCGGGGCCTGGGTGCGCCACCCGGTCGACAGCGAGCGGACCATGGCCGCGCTGAACGGCCCGCGCACCCGCTGCGGCAGGGTCAGCACCTGCATCAGGGTGTCCAGGTCGGCCTGGATCCGGGTGGTGGCGGTCAGGTCGGCGGCGGGCAGCTCCGAGTCGCGGACCCGGCCCGGGTAGTCGGTGGACGCCGGGACGGCGTTGTTGGCCCTGGCGTCCGGCGTCGCCTGGGCGAGCACGTCCAGCCTGGCCGGCTCCACCCACTTGCCGTCCTGGGCCGCCTGGAGGGCACCGGCCAGCACCTTGGCGGTGCCGGCGGTGAGGTCGCGCGGCGGCATGACGAGCAGGCCGCGCGGGTTCTGCGGCTCCTGCCGGGAGATCACGAAGGTCTCGGCGAGGAACCGCTGCACCGCCAGGGTCTGGTCCTGCGGGTTCGCCAGGTCCTCCTCGAACAGCGTGGAGATCACCTGGTCGGCGACCAGCGCGGTCTGGCCGTTGCCGATCGGCCGGGCGGCCGTGGGGGTGTACTTCAGCGCGTCCGACTCGGGCAGGCTCGCGCCGTTCACCAGCACCAGGCCGGCGCCGGCGCGCTGGGCGACCGAGGCGATCCGCTGGTCCAGGTAGCCCCGGTAGGGCCAGGCGACGTCGGAGCGGGTGTCCACCGAGAGCCGGCCCTCGACGGTCAGCCGGCCGGCGGTGGCCGCCTTGCCCAGGGCGGCGTCGATGCCCTCCAGCTCGGGGGCGTTGTGCGCGATCGAGGCGAGGTCCGGGTCGGCGTAGGGCAGCGCCACCACCTGGCTGCCCGGCTTGGCGACGGCGGCCCGCAGCTTCTCCAGCCAGGCCGTGGCGGCGGCCGTGCCGGTGCCGCGGACGGTGTTGTCCTCCTTGGCCGCGTTGCCCGCGGTGCCGGGCTTCTGCACCCGGTAGTCCTTGGTCATCGCGAACGCGGTGTCCAGCAGGTCCGGGTCGACCACCCAGGTCAGCCCGGTCAGCGAGGCGCCCGTCTCGACCAGCGCGTACAGCCGCCCGCCGGGCGCGAACTCGGCGGCCAGGCTGTCGTCGCGCAGCACCGGGACGGTCTGGTCGTTGTCGGAGAGGGTCTGGGCGGCCAGCACGGGGGCGTGCACCAGCGGCCACAGGGTGGTGACCTTGGACGGCTGCGCCTCGGTCGGCGTCGGGTTGTACGGCAGGAAGGTGCGGGCGATGCCCAGCGGGCGCTCGCGCTGGTTGTCGGTGGTCGAGCCCCAGACGTCCACCGCCAGCTCGTACACGCCCTCGGTGGTGAGCTGCAGGTCGGCGACGGCGACGCTCAGCGTGTACGGCTGGCTCTGGCCGGGGCCGAGCTCGTTCAGCGCGTACTGCGGGCTGTCCAGCGAGATGCCGTCCGCCCCCTGCGGGGTGGTCCGGGTGAGCACCCCGGCGAGTTCGCTGCGGGTGGTGAGCGGCTTGCCCGCCCAGGGCTTGCGGACCGTCGCGTGCGCGGACTTGAGGACGGACTTCCCGCCGTTGGTGACGTGCCCCGAGATGGTCACGATGCCGTTCTGGACGGCCGTCGGCTTGTTCACCGACTCGATGGTCAGCGTCACCGGGTACTCGGCGGTGACCGTCGACTCGGTTGCCGGGCGCGCCTCGCCGGCCGTGGCCGGGGCCGCGGCGGCCGTCGGGAGGCCGGGCAGCGCCGAGGCGAGCACCAGCGCGGCGCCGAACGCGCCGGCCAGCCGCCGGGCGGTTCGTCGCAGGACCCGCCCGGGGCGTCCGCCCGCCCGCTGTCCCGGGTGCCGTGCCGGCTCACTCACGCGGTCCGCCCTCGCTCACGGGTTCGCCCTCGCCGTTCTCGATCGCTGCTGCTGGTGCCGTGCTGCTGCGGATGTTCCGCCGGCCGTGGGGGATGCCGTGAGGATCAGCCGTGAAGAAGATGTGGCCGGCCGCCGCCCGGACGGCCATGACGGCGCACGGGACCGCGACCCGCCGTCGGTGCCCCGGACTCGTCCCACCGGCATGGTAACGATGTGGTGAGGGGTGCGGTGTTGCGGGCCGGGGAGTGAGCGGGTGGAAACGCGCGGGCGGCGGGGCCGCCGGGCCACGTACCCTTGTGAGCCGTGTCCACTGCCAATGAGCCCACCGCCCACCCGACCGGCGCCCATCATTCCAGTTCCGCCGTCCAGGTCGTCCCCGGCCTGAGCGAGGCCCAGACCCTGGGCCTCCAGGAGCTGCTGCGGGTGTCCCCGGTCGCCGACGAGATCGCCCGCCGCTTCCAGGCGGCCGGTCACCGGCTCGCGCTGGTCGGCGGCTCGGTCCGGGACGCCCTGCTGGGCCGGCTCGGCAACGACCTGGACTTCACCACCGACGCCCGTCCCGAGCAGGTCCTCAAGCTGGTCCGCGGCTGGGCCGACGCGGTCTGGGACGTCGGCATCGCCTTCGGCACGGTCGGCGCGCGCAAGGACACCCCGCAGGGCTCCTTCCTGATCGAGATCACCACCTACCGCTCCGAGGCCTACGACCGCACCTCCCGCAAGCCCGAGGTGACCTACGGCGACACCATCGGGGAGGACCTGGTCCGCCGCGACTTCACGGTCAACGCGATGGCCGTCGACCTGCCCGGCCGCGGCTTCGTCGACCCGCACCACGGCCTGGAGGACCTGGAGGCCCGGGTGCTGCGCACCCCCGCCACCCCCGAGGAGTCCTTCTCCGACGACCCGCTGCGGATGATGCGGGCCGCCCGGTTCGCCGCCCAGCTGGACTTCGAACCGGCCCCCGAGGTGGTCGCGGCGATGACCGCGATGGCCGACCGGATCGCCATCGTCTCCGCCGAGCGGGTCCAGGCCGAGCTCAACAAGCTGCTGCTGGCCAAGCACCCGGTCAAGGGCCTGCGGCTGCTGGTCGACACCGGACTGGCCGACCACGTGCTGCCGGAGCTGCCCGCGCTGCGCCTGGAGCGTGACGAGCACCACCGGCACAAGGACGTCTACGAGCACTCGCTGACCGTCCTGGAGCAGGCCGTCGACCTGGAGCGGGAGGGCCCGGACCTCACCCTGCGGCTGGCGGCGCTGCTGCACGACATCGGCAAGCCGCGCACCCGCCGCTTCGAGTCCGACGGCCGGGTCTCCTTCCACCACCACGAGGTGGTCGGCGCCAAGATGACCCGCAAGCGGATGCGCGAGCTGAAGTACTCCAAGGAGCTCACCGAGGACGTCTCGCGCCTGGTCGAGCTGCACCTGCGCTTCCACGGCTACGGCGGCGGCGAGTGGACCGATTCGGCGGTGCGCCGCTACGTCACCGACGCCGGCCCGCTGCTGGAGCGGCTGCACAAGCTGACCCGCTCGGACTGCACCACCCGGAACAGGAAGAAGGCGGCCGCGCTCTCGCGCACCTACGACGGCCTGGAGACGCGGATCGACGAGCTCAAGGCGCAGGAGGAACTGGACGCCGTCCGCCCGGCGCTGGACGGCAACCAGATCATGGAACTGCTCGGCCTCAAGCCCGGCCCGATGGTCGGCAAGGCGTACAAGCACATGCTGGAGCTGCGGCTGGAGCACGGCCCGATGGAGCACGAGGCGGCGGTGGCCGCGCTGCGCTCCTGGTGGGACGCCCAGCAGTAGCGGTCCGGAACGGCGGCGGGGGCGGCCCGGGTTCTCCCCGGGGCCGCCCCCGCCGCCGTTCCCGGGGCTCAGAGCTTCTTCAGGCAGAGGACGAAGCTGAGCGCCTCGGTGCTGGAGTCGCGGGTGTAGGTGCTCTCGGTGCCGGCGACGTTCTCGCAGGCCTTGTCGTTGTCGCTGGTCGCGTAGACCTTCTTGATCACCTTGTACTGGGCGCGGCTGTCGGTGCACGGCAGCATGGTGATCCGCGGGTTGGCGTCGTGGGTGGCCGCGGTGCCGTTCTCGTTGCGCAGGCAGTCGCCGGCCTTGGCGTAGTCGATGTCGCCGGGCACCTTGGAGGTGGCGGACGGCGTCGGCAGGGTGACCGTCGGGGCCGGGACCGGCGGCACCGAGAAGGTCGGCGAGAAGGTCGGCACGGGGATGGTCACCGTGGTCGGCGTGGGCAGCACCAGCGGCCGGTAGGGGTCGTCGGCGTGCCGGGCGCCGAGGAACGCGCCGGTCGCGATCAGCACGATCGTCGAGCCGATCCCGAGCACCGGCAGCAGCAGCATGAAGATGTGCGGGCGCTTGGTGAGCGGCACACCCGGGTCGAGCTGCGGTCCGTGGGTGCCGGGCGCGGGCGGCGGCAGGTCCTTGATCCTGTTGTGGGCGGCGAGGTTCCGCAGCAGGGTGACCACCGTGAAGATGCCGGAGAGGTAGCTCCACCAGCCCTGGACCAGGGTGCGGGCCGACATGTCGCGGATCATCGCGGTGCCGCAGGTGCGGCAGAACGGCCCCGGCTGCTTCAGGAACCGCATGATGATGATGATGCCCTGGTGGCCCCGGACGGTGGTGTCGACGGCCGGGAAGCCGCCGCAGAACCGGCAGACCGGCCCGCCCGGGTGGGCGTAGCCGGCCGGCGCCGGGTAGCCGCCAGCCTGCGGCGGGTAGGCGTAGCCGCCGGGCGGGGCCTGGGCGGGCATGCCGTACCCGGGCGGCGCGGCCGGCGGCGGGGCGGTCGGGTAGCCGTAGCCGGCGGGGGCGGCCGGCGGCTGCGGGGCGGGCGCGCCGTACGGGTTTCCGGTGGCGTACGGGTTGGCGCCGTCGGCGGGCGGCGTCGAGCCGTACGGCATCTGGGGCGGCGGAACGGACAAGGGGATCCCCCGGGAGGAAGGTCGGGTGGCGGGCGGTCAGGACTTCTTGACCGGCGGGACGCCGGCGAGCGGGCCGAGGCAGAGCACGTACCGCTTCTTGTTCCAGCGGCGGCCGCTCTTGCCCGAGACGGTGCTGGTGGTGCCCGCGGTGCCGCGGCACAGGGTGGTGTCGGTGGTGGAGTCGAACTTGGCCAGCACCTTGTGGTTGGCCTTGCCGTCGGTGCACTTGACCACCGAGACGTCGCGCGAGCCGGAGGCCTTGACGCAGTCGCCGGCCTTGGCGCTGCTGACGCTCGGGCCGGAGACGAAGTAGCCGACGATCAGGGCGATCACACCCAGGACCAGGCCGACGGCCTTCAGCCGGGCCTTGCCGCGGCCCTTCGCGGCCGGTGCGCCGGCCGGGACCGGGGCGGCCGGCGGGTAGCCGTGCGGCGAGGGCGGGCCGTAGGGGGCCTGCGGGTGGGCCTGCGGGTAAGGCTGCTGCGGGTAGGCCTGCTGCGGGTACGGGGGAGCCGGCGGGGGTGCGGCCTGGGCGGCCGGGTAGCCGTAGCCGGGCGGGGGCGGCGGCGGGGCACCGTACCCCTGCGGCGCGCCGTACGGCTGGGGCGCCCCGTAGGGCTGCGGCGCCCCGTACGCCTGCGGTGGTCCATACGGATGTGGTGGTGTACTCATCAGATTGTCCCCCGAGACAGGCCGCTGTCGCTGCGACAGATCTGACGTACCTTAGCGACTCGCGCCGACGTCCCCCGGGAGCGGGCCGGTCCGGCGGGCGGAGCGCAGGTAGAGCACGGCCGACACCGCGTACACCAGGGCCACGCCCAGGACGACCGGCACCGAACGGCCGGAGAGCGGCAGCACCAGCGCGGTCACCAGGGCGGCGGCCACGAAGGCGACGTTGAAGAGCACGTCGTAGATGGCGAAGACCCGGCCGCGGAAGTCGTCCTCGACCGACTCCTGCACCACGGTGTCGGCGCAGATCTTGGTGCCCTGGGTGACGACGCCCAGCAGCAGCGCCGCGATCAGGCAGGGCACCAGGCCGAAGGTGAGGCCGAGCGCGGGCACGAAGACCACCGGAGCGGCCAGGCAGAGCGTCATCCAGCCGGCCAGCCCGAGCCGCCGGCTGCACCAGGGGCTGATCACCGCGGCGATGAAGAAGCCGGCCGCGGAGAGTCCGACCGCCTGCCCCAGGGTGGCCAGGCCGGCCGCGCTGTCGGCGGGGTCGTTGAAGGTGTACCGGGCGAGCATCACCACGACCACGATCAGCACGCCGTAGCAGAACCTGGCCGCGGTGACGGCGGCCAGCGCGTGGGCCGCCGGCCGGCGGTCGCGCACCAGGTGGGTGACGGCGGCGCGCAGCTCGCGGGCCGCCTGGACCAGCGCCCGGCCGAGCGCGGGGCGGTCCGGGTGGTGCTCGGGACCGAGCAGGTCCCGGTCCATCCGCAGCGCGGCCAGCGAGGCGGAGAGGTAGAGGAGGGCGGCGATCGAGACCAGGGCGGCGTCGGCCTCCGGCCCGGGAGGCATCAGCTGGTGGAGCAGGAAGCCCAGCCCGCCGCCGCAGGCGGCCGCGACCGTGCCCAGGGTGGGGGAGAGGGCGTTGGCGGTGACCAGTTGCTCGCCGCGCACCACCCGGGGCAGCGCCGCCGACAGGCCGGCCAGGATGAACCGGTTGAGCGCGGTGACCAGCAGCGCGGAGGCGAAGAAGAGTCCGCTCGGTGCCTGGACCAGGAGGAGGGCGCCGGTGACCAGGCCCAGTCCGAAGCGGGCGAGGTTGCCGAGGTAGAGCACCTGGCGGCGGCGCCAGCGGTCCAGCAGGACGCCGGCGAAGGGGCCGATCACCGAGAACGGCAGCAGCATCACGGCCAGCACCGAGGCGATGTCGGCGGGCGAGGACTGCTTCTCCGGGGAGAACACGACGTAGGCGGCGAGCGAGACCTGGAAGACGCCGTCGGAGAGCTGGGACAGCACCCGGGCGGTCAGCAGCCGGCGGAAGTCACGGCCGCGGAGCAGGTCGAGGAGCGTGGCGCGGTGCGCGGTTCGGTGGGTACTGCCGTTCTCGGTGATCGCCACGTGCCCAGAGTGCCACGGAACGGGCCGGTGTTTCACGTGAAACATCCGCGCGCGGAAGGTGAACGGGCCCACGGTCGTCGACCGTGGGCCCGTTCGGTGCCCGAGCGGACCGGGCTCACCGCCCGGAGGTGCTCAGGGTCAGCGCTCGACCTCGCCGCGGATGAACTTCTCGACGTTCTCGCGGGCCTCGTCGTCGAAGTACTGGACCGGCGGGGACTTCATGAAGTACGAGGAGGCGGAGAGGATCGGGCCGCCGATGCCGCGGTCCTTGGCGATCTTCGCGGCGCGCACGGCGTCGATGATGACACCGGCGGAGTTCGGGGAGTCCCAGACCTCGAGCTTGTACTCCAGGTTCAGCGGGACGTCGCCGAACGCGCGGCCCTCCAGGCGGACGTAGGCCCACTTGCGGTCGTCCAGCCAGGCCACGTAGTCCGACGGGCCGATGTGGACGTTGTTGGAGCCCAGCTCGCGGTCGCGGATCTGCGAGGTGACGGCCTGGGTCTTGGAGATCTTCTTGGACTCCAGGCGCTCGCGCTCGAGCATGTTCTTGAAGTCCATGTTGCCGCCGACGTTCAGCTGCATGGTGCGCTCGAGGATGACACCGCGGTCCTCGAACAGCTTGGCCATCACGCGGTGCGTGATGGTCGCGCCGACCTGGGACTTGATGTCGTCACCGACGATCGGCACGCCGGCCTCGGTGAACTTGTCCGCCCACTCCTTGGTGCCGGCGATGAACACCGGGAGGGCGTTCACGAAGGCGACCTTGGCGTCGATGGCGCACTGGGCGTAGAACTTGGCGGCCTGCTCGGAACCGACCGGCAGGTAGCAGACCAGGACGTCGACCTGGGCGTCCTTCAGGGCCTGGACGACGTCGACCGGGGCCTCGTCCGACTCCTCGATGGTCTCCCGGTAGTACTTGCCCAGGCCGTCGAGGGTGTGGCCGCGCTGGACGGTGATGCCGGTCGGCGGCACGTCGCAGATCTTGATGGTGTTGTTCTCGGACGCCGAGATGGCGTGCGCGAGGTCCTGGCCGACCTTCTTGGCGTCGACGTCGAAGGCGGCGACGAACTCCACGTCACGGACGTGGTAGTCACCGAACTGGACGTGCATCAGCCCGGGGACCTTGCCGGCCGGGTCGGCGTCCTTGTAGTACTCGACACCCTGCACCAGCGACGTGGCGCAGTTGCCCACACCCACGATGGCTACGCGAACCGAACCCATTCCGGTTGCTCCCTGTGATCTCATGAGCGCCGCCGAGGGTCGGCGGGACTCGTCCTGCTTCTTCGATGACTGCTGACGGGCGCGTGACGCGCCCACTCCTGCCGCGCGGCACAGGGCTGACGCGGTGTCAGCGCTCCTGGGAGGAGCGCCCCGGGCGGTCGTACGGTGGCCCGGGCGGGTCCACGGACCCGTCCTCCTGGCCTCGGCCGTCCGAAGTCTTGGGTGTTGCGGGGCCGGTCGCACCGGCCGAAGGGCCGGGGCGGCCTGAGCGGTTGGCCCGCTCGGTCTCGATCAGCTCGTTGAGCCAGCGGACCTCGCGCTCCACCGACTCCAGTCCGTGCCGCTGCAGTTCGACGGTGTAGTCGTCGAACCGCTCGCGGGCGCGGGCGAGCGAGTTGCGCATCCGCTCCAGGCGCTCCTCCAGCCGGCTGCGGCGGCCCTCCAGCACGCGCATCCGCACGGCCCGGTCGGTCTGGCCGAAGAAGGCGAAGTGCACGCCGAAGTGCTCGTCCTCCCAGGCGTCCGGGCCGGAGTCGGCGAGCAGTTCCTCGAACCGCTGCTTGCCCTCGGCGGAGAGCCGGTAGACGATCTTGGACCGCTTGCCGTTGAGCGCGGTGGCCGGGACGTACTCGGCCTCCGGGTTGTCCTCGACCAGGAAGCCCTGGGCCACCAGGCTCTTCAGACAGGGGTAGAGCGTCCCGTAGGAGAACGCGCGGAACGAGCCGAGCAGGACGTTGAGCCGCTTGCGCAGCTCGTACCCGTGCATCGGGGCGTCGTGGAGCAGTCCGAGAACGGCGAACTCCAGCACTCCTGAGCGCCTGCCCATTGCCTTCGTCCTCCTTTCCCCGGCCGGTCCGCGACCCGCCCGGTGTCGGCGGTATGTCGCTCCGATGTATCGGCTCGATATATCGAGAACAGTAAGCCTGGCTCCCCGAACCGGCAAGGGGGACTCGCGTGAATGTGATCACAAGGCGACGCGCGGGTGGGCTTGGCAACGGCCGTGTAATGATCTGCCGCCGTTTTGTGGTTATTGGCGGTTGATGCCCGATTGGTTCGGTTTCCGGGCTGCGTACGCTGTCGCGTGTGCACGAGGACCACCTCCGGGGTTAGGGCGGTTGCGGGCATCGGACGTGGACCCTGCCTTCAGGCTCGACCGGCCTGGCGAGGAGTAGCTGGAACATGAGCGAACGACGACGCAGGTCGCCAGGTGGCGACGGTCGTCCCCCGGGTGGAGACAACTGGCGTCCGGCGGGCGCCGGGCGGGACGAACTCGGCTCGGAGGGCCTCGGCCGGCGCAGACCGCAGGGCGGGCGGGACACCGCGCAGCAGCCCAGGATGACCCGCGCCGAGATGCGCAAGGCGGCCCAGAAGGGCGGCCGGCGCGGCGGGGAGGCCGGCGCCGTCGCGCCGGCGGCCGGACGGAACGGCGGCCCCGGCAAGAAGCGGTTCATCGACTACCCGCGCTTCGGCAAGCAGGGCGTCCGCCGCTGGCTGCCGTCCTGGCGGCAGTGGCTGAGCGCCGTGCTGCTCTTCGTCGCGGCCTGCGTGGGCGGGATCTTCTTCGTCTACCAGACGACCGAGATCCCCAAGCTCAACGCCCTGGTCGACGACCAGAACAACATCTACTTCTGGGCCGACGGCACCGAGATGGTCCGCAAGGGCGAGACCAACCGGCAGATCGTCGAGCTCGCCGACATCTCGCCCAACCTGCAGAACGCGGTCATCGCGGCGGAGAACGCGACCTTCCGCACCGACAGCGGCATCGACCCCAAGGGCATGATGCGCGCGGTCGTCAACATGGCCAAGGGCGGCGAGACCCAGGGCGCCTCGACGATCACCCAGCAGTACGTGAAGAACGCCTACCTGACGCAGGAGCAGACGCTCTCCCGCAAGGTGAAGGAGTTCTTCATCACCCTGAAGGTCAACCAGGAGTTCGAGAAGCCCGAGATCCTCAAGGGCTACCTGAACACCAGCTGGTTCGGCCGCGGCGCGACCGGCGCCCAGGCCGCCGCCCAGGCGTACTACGGCGTCAACGCCAAGGACCTCGACCTCTGCCAGAGCGCCATGCTGGCCGGCCTGCTCAAGGGCGCCTCGTTCTACGACCCGACGATCACGGCCAACCGGGCCCGCGCCGAGGAGCGCTGGACCTGGATCCTCAACCGGATGGTGGAGACCAAGAACACCACCCCCGAGGAGCGGGCGAAGTGCACCGCCTTCCCCGAGCCGATCAAGCCGATCCCGCCGGCCAACATGAACGGCCAGATCAGCTACCTGGTCGAGACCGCCAACAAGTACGTCATGGTCAAGGACCCGACGATCGACCAGCGGGCGATCGACAAGGGCGGCTTCAAGATCTACACGACCTTCCAGAAGGACAAGGTCGACGCCCTGCAGAAGGCCGTGGACGACGTCAAGGCCGAGACGCTCAACACCCAGAAGCGCCCGGACAACGACAACTTCGTCCAGTTCGGCGCGGCCAGCGTGGTGCCCAACGACGGGGCGATCGTCGCCATCTACGGCGGTGACGGCGTGGAGAACGGCCACCACGACAACAACGCCGACGCCCAGGGCGTCCAGGTCGGCTCGACCTTCAAGCCCTTCGTGCTGGCCGCCGCCATGCAGACCGGCGTGCAGACCGCGACCGACGAGAAGGGCAAGCCGCAGCGGATCAACGCCGACAGCCGCTACCTCTCCGACGACATGTCGGAGATCCGCAAGCCGGACGGCTCACTGGTGATGGGCGACGACGGCAAGCCCTACCGCCAGAAGAACGAGGAGAAGGGCAAGCGCGGCTACGTCTCGCTGCGGATGGCCATGCAGCACTCCTACAACGTGCCGTTCGTGCAGCTGAACCAGGACGTCGGCGGCCAGAACGTGATGCAGCTCGCCGAGGCGATGGGCATCCGCAAGGAGTCCATCGAGAAGGACGCGCACACCGCCACCTTCCCGCTCGGCGTCTCCCCCGTCAGCCCGATCCGGATGGCCGACGCCTACGCGACCTTCGCCGCCAGCGGCAAGCAGGCCGAGCCGTACTCGGTTACCAAGGTCCTGATGGACGGCAAGGAGCGGCCCGGCTTCGGCAAGCACGAGACCAGGCAGGCCCTGGAGCCGGCCGTCGCCGACAACGTCACCGACGTGCTGGTGAACGTGGCGAAGAACGGTACCGGCAAGAAGACCAACGCCCTGGGCCGCCCGGTGGCCGGCAAGACCGGTACCACCGACGAGAACAAGTCGGCCTGGTGGGTCGGCTACACCCCGCAGCTCTCCACCAGCGTGGCGATGTGGCGCGAGGACTCGGCCCACCCCGGACGGCTCTCGCTGAACGGCACCGGCGGCAAGGACTCGGTGCACGGTGGTGACGTCCCGGCGGACGTCTTCACCCGGTACATGAAGGCCGCGCTGGCCAACGAGAAGAAGATGGACTTCCCGACCCCGCAGCCGGTCGGCTCGCAGGTCGACTCCTCGGGCGCGCCCAGCACGGCGAGTGCCACGCCGACGCCGACCAGCACCGAGACCGCGCCCACCCTCCCGCCGGACCCGAACGCCGGGCAGCCGACCCAGCCGACGGTCCCCGAGCCGGCCTGCGTCCCGGGCGTCGACTGCCCGGGCACCGTGCCCACCCAGCCCCCCGCGCCGACCAAGACCAACCCCAACCCCGGTGGCGGCACCGTCGGCGGGACCGGCGGAGGAACCGGTGGCGGCACCGTCGGCGGCGGTACCGGCGGCGAGACCGGCGGTGGAGCCGGCACCGGCGGCAGCGGCACCGGCGGCGGCGCGGGCGGCACCACCCCCTCGCCGAGCTGCCTGATCGGCCCGCTCGGCTGCTCCACGCCGACCCAGCCGCCCACCACCGACCCGGGCGGCGGCGCCGGCGGTGCCACGGGCGGCCCGACCACCAAGCCGCCCAAGCCCACGACCTCGCCCTCGGTGCCCCCGGGCGGCGTCGCGGTGGCGCCGTAGGACGTTGATCAGGAACGGCGGTGGGGGGGGGGGCGGGGGCCCCCCCCCCCCGGGGGGCGGTGTGGGGGGGGGGGGGGGCGGGTACCCCCCGGCCCCCCCGGCGGGGACCCCCCGCCCCCCCGGGCAAAGGGGCCGGGGCCCCCCCGACCG
>NZ_JBIBHU010000003.1:320819-430466 GCF_042957205.1 Kitasatospora sp. NPDC008115
GCCCCCCGGGGGCCCCGGGGGGGGGGGGGGGGGGCGGGGGTGGGCGTTTCGCCCCCGGGGGGGGGGGGCGCCCCCCCGCCCCCCCCCACCGCCGTTTCGCCGTATTCGGAGCGATTCGTGCCGGTACCCCGGTGCCCCGCGGAGCGGTCACCGCCGTCCGGCCGGGAAAAGGGGCAGGGGCCTCCTCGTACGGGCGGCCGGGGTGCGGCAGGATGTCCGCCATGACGTCCAGCGTTCGTGACGAAGAGGCCCCGGCCGCACCGGCGGCAGGTCCGCAGGCCAACACCGTGGTGGTGCCGGCGGACGAGGATCCGGTCGCGGCGGCCGGCAGCGAGGTCATCGGCGGCCCGCCCGGACGGCGAGCGCTGCTCGGCGTCTCCTGGTGGATCCCGGCGCGCTTCCTGGCGCTGGTGGTGATCGCGGTCTCGGTGCTGGGCATGGCGCAGAAGCTGCCCTGCTACAACGCCGCCTGGTTCCAGCCCGGTTCGCCGCAGTACGTGCACGCCTGCTACAGCGACATCCCGCACCTGTTCTCCGGGCGCGGCTTCGCGGCGGGCCTGCACCCGTACGTGGATCGGATCCCGGGCACCACCGGGGACCTCCAGTTCCTCGAGTACCCGGTGCTGACCGGCCTGTTCATGCAGGTCGCGGCCTGGCTGACGCCCGGCGGCGGCTCCTTGCAGGACCAGGAGCGGTGGTTCTGGACCATCAACGCCGGCCTGCTGATGGCCTGCGCGGTGGTCGCCGTGGTCGCGCTCTCCCGCACCCACCGGCGCCGCCCCTGGGACGCGCTGATGTTCGCCCTGGCGCCGGTCCTGCTGCTGAACGCCACCGTCAACTGGGACCTGCTGGCCGTCGCGCTGGCGGCCGTCGCGCTGGCCTGGTGGTCCGGCTCGCGGCCGGTCTGGGCCGGGGTGTTCATCGGCCTGGCCACCGCGGCCAAGCTCTACCCGCTGCTGCTGCTCGGCCCGCTGCTGGTGCTCTGCTGGCGGGCCGGCCGCTGGCGCGACCTGCGGGCGCTGCTCGGCGGCGCGGTCGGCGCCTGGCTGCTCGTCAACCTGCCGATCATGGTCGCCAACTGGCAGGGCTGGTCGACCTTCTACGTCTTCAGCAAGCACCGCACCGAGGACTACGGCTCGCTGTGGCTGGTCCTCATGCAGAACCGGGGCGTGGGGCTGGCGAACCTGGACACCTTCATCGCCGTCCTGATGGTGCTGAGCTGCGCGGGGATAGCCTGGCTCGGCCTCTCGGCGCCCCGCCGGCCGCGGGTGGTCCAGCTGGCCTTCCTGGTGGTGGCCGCGTTCGTGCTGTTCAACAAGGTGTACTCGCCGCAGTACGTGCTCTGGCTGCTGCCGCTCGCGGTGCTGGCCCGGCCGCGCTGGCGGGACTTCCTGATCTGGCAGGCCTGCGAGGTGCTCTACACCCTGGGCATCTGGTCCCACCTGGGCTTCGTCACCGGGCCCAAGCAGCACGGCATCGGCGAGTCCTGGTACCACTTCGCGATCGTGCTGCACCTGCTCGGCACGCTCTACCTGGTCGGCATGGTGATCCGGGACATCCTGCTGCCGGACCGCGACCCGGTGCGCTGGGACGGCAGCGACGACCCGTCCGGCGGGGTGCTCGACGGCGCCCCGGACGTCTTCGTGCTCGGCACCGCCCGCCGGCTGCGCGAGGAGGAGAGCTACGCCGGATACGCGCCGGCCGGTCCCGAGGGGTGGCTGGAGGAGCCGCCCGCCGCGGAACCGGCCGGGAAGGACTGACCGGGAGGACTCAGCGGTCCACCACGCGGTCGAAGTGCGTGGTGGTGTGCCGCACCTGGAGGCCGAGCTCGTCGCCGACGGCCGGCGGCTCGGCCTCGCCGTCCAGGAGGAGCAGCGAGACCTGCATGTGCGGCGGCTCGGCGAACCAGAGCTGCTTGCCGGCCCAGTGGTAGGGCGACTTCGTCTTGTTGACGGTCGCCAGACCGGCCCGGGCGATGCCCTTGGCGCGCGAGGACATGCCCTGCACGTACTTGGGCGCCTCCAGGCCGATGCCGTGCGCGGTGCCGCCGGCGACCACCAGCAGGTGGCCGTCGGAGGGCGCCGGGTGCTGGCGGTAGCCGTAGCGGTCGCCCTTGCGCACCGGGGTGACGTCCAGCACCGTCGCCCGGACCTCCAGCGCGCCGTGGTCGCCCAGCCAGAGCCGGGTGCCGATCCGGGCCCGGAAGACGGTGTCCGGGAAGCGCTGGGCCAGCTGCTCCATGCCCGCCGCGCCGAGGTGGCTGACGAACACGGTGTGCACCGGGACGCCGGCGGCCCGGGCGGTCTCCACCCAGTACGCGACCTCCTCGACCGGGCTGGAGCCGTCCGGCCGGTCCATCGGCAGGTGCAGCGCGAGGCCCTCGAAGGCGACGCCGTCCAGCTCGGCGGCGACGGTCGTGAGGTCGGCCGCCGAGACGCCGTGCCGGCGCATGGTGGTCATGCACTCCAGCACCACCCGGGCGCCGTGCAGGGCCCGCAGGGCGTCCACGCTCGCCACCGTCCGGATCACCCGGGCGTGCGGCAGCGGCAGCGCCTCCTCGCCCAGCCGGTAGGGGGTGAGGACCAGCAGCTCGCCGCCGTACCACTCGGCCGCGTCGGCGGCCTCGTAGGCGGTGCCGACCGCCAGCACACCGGTGCCGAGGAGGGTCGCCTCCTCGGCCAGGCGGTGGTTGCCCAAGCCGTAGCCGTTGCCCTTCGCCACCGGCACCAGGCCGGGGAACTCGGCCAGGACGGAGCGCTGGTGGGTGCGCCAGCGTTCGGTGTCGAGGTAGAGCGACAGCGTCATCGGGTCATCTCCCAGAGGGTGTTGGGCACGGCTGCTCGGTGGCTCGGAGCGGGCTGCTCAGCGGCGCGACATGTAGAGGTCGAGGGCCTTGTGCAGCAGCTTGTTGAGCGGGAAGTCCCACTCGCCGAGGTACTCGGCGGCCTGGCCGCCGGTGCCGACCTTGAACTGGATCAGGCCGAACAGGTGGTCGTTCTCGTCCAGGGTGTCGGAGATGCCGCGCAGGTCGTACACCCCGCCGCCCAGGGCGTAGGAGTCGCGCATCATCCGCCACTGGATGGCGTTCGACGGCTTCACCTCGCGCTTGTGGTTGGCCGAGGCGCCGTAGGAGTACCAGACGTGCTCGCCGACGACCAGCATCGTGGTCGCGGCCAGCGGCTCGCCCTCGTGGTAGGCGATGTACAGCCGCATCCGGTTCGGGTCCTCGGCGGTGAGGGCCTTCCACATCCGCTGGAAGTAGGCCAGCGGGCGCGGGGTGAACTTGTCGCGCTCGGCGGTCACCAGGTAGAGCTGGTGGAAGACCGGCAGCTCGTCGTAGCCGCCCTGGACCACCTCGACGCCGCTCTTCTCGGCCTTCTTGATGTTGCGGCGCCAGAGCTGGTTGAAGCCCTTCTGGATGTCGTCCAGCGAGCGGTTGGCCAGCGGCACCTGGAAGACGTAGCGCGGCTGGACGTCGCCGAAGCCGGCGCCGCCCTCCTCGCCCTGCAGCCAGCCGGCCTTGCGCAGCCGGTCGGCGACCTCGAAGGCGCGCGGCTCGTACCAGTCGGCCTCGACGTCGCGCAGCCGCTTGGCCTGCTTGGCGGCGATGGCCTCCTTGATGGTCGGGGCGTTCCAGCGGCGGATGACCACCGGCGGGCCCATCTTCACCGAGAAGGCGCCCTGGGACTTCAGGTGCGACAGCATCGGCTGGAGCCAGCGGTCGAGGTCGCGGTCGAACCAGTCGATCACCGGGCCCTCGGGCAGGTAGGCCAGGTAGCGCTTGAGCTTGGGCAACTGCCGGTAGAGGACCAGGCCGGCGCCGACGAGCTGGTTGGCCTCGTCGAACCAGCCGATCGACTCGGAGCGCCACTCGGCCTTCACGTCGCCCCAGGACGGCACCTGCATGTGGCTCGCCGAGGCGCGGCTCCTGATGAAGGCGAGGTGCTCCTCGCGGGTGATCGTCCTCAGGCGCAGGCTCATGCTCGGTGCTCCTCGTCGGTCGGGCTGCGGTGGGCCCCGTCTTCTCGGGGTGACCCTATCGTCCGGGTTCCCGGCGGCGGCGGGCACGGCGGCGCCCCCGCCGCGTACCCGTCACCTGAAGACAAGTACGCCACGGGGGCGCCCGGGGTTCCTCGCGGAGGCGGGGCTAACCCCACAGACCGCCGCGTGCGATGCCGAGGTAGAAGCCGATCGCCGAGGCGCCGAGCGTGATCATCAGCACGAAGCGCTCGGCCGTGGTGACGGAGACGTACATCCCCAGCAGACCGGTGACGATCCCGAAGAGGCCGGTCCACGAGGTCAGCAGGTGCAGGTTGTGGAAGAACGACGTGATGAAGGAGATCGCGCCGAGGACGGCGGTGAGGCCGACCAGGGTGTTCTCCCGCGGGTGCGGGTGTCCGTCGGTGTTCAGGGTGAGGGCGGGCATGCGGTGGACGGTCTGGGCCATGAGTCCCACCTCCGGCGTGGAGACGAACGGGCGGGAAACCCGTTCCGTCCAGATTGCGGCGGTTGGGCGGGTCTCACAACCCCTATGCGTTTTGTTCGTCCGTCCGGGTGCGGGTAGGGTGTGTCGTCTGCACTGGTGTAGTTGTGCCCTCCTCTGCCCTCTTCCGAGTGAACGAGGACGGGCTGTCGTACCCGGCCGCTACGGTGGCCGTGTCGTCACTGCTCCGGTGCCGACGCTGCACAACCCTCCTGCCACGGAGAGACCGTGGCCGCTGAGTCCAAAGGAGGTGGGTTACTCATGCGTCACTACGAGGTGATGGTGATCCTCGACCCCTCGGTCGAGGAGCGCGCCGTTTCCCCCCTGATCGAGAGCTTCATGGCTGTCGTCCGCAACGCGGGTGGCAAGGTCGAGAAGATCGACACCTGGGGTCGCCGCCGTCTGGCCTACGAGATCAACAAGCAGTCCGAGGGCATCTACTCGGTCATCGACCTTCAGGCCACCCCTGAGGTCGTCAAGGAGCTCGACCGCCAGCTGGGCCTGAGCGAGTCGGTTCTGCGGACCAAGGTCCTGCGCCCGGACACCCACTGAGCCACCTCTGAGGCCTTCGGGTCTCGGGTAGCTCGCGACCGCTGTTTCACGTGAAACAGCGGTGAACGGACATCTTCCCGAGAGGTCATCACCACCATGGCAGGCGAGACCGTCATCACCCTCGTCGGCAATCTCGTCGACGACCCCGAGCTGCGCTTCACCCCGTCGGGTGCGGCGGTCGCGAAGTTCCGCATCGCGTCCACTCCCCGCACCTTCGACCGCCAGACCAACGAGTGGAAGGACGGCGAGAGCCTCTTCCTCACGTGCAACGTCTGGCGGCAGCCGGCGGAGAACGTCGCCGAGTCGCTCCAGCGCGGCATGCGCGTCATCGTGCAGGGCCGCCTGCGCCAGCGGTCTTACGAGACCAAGGAAGGCGAGAAGCGGACGGTCTTCGAGGTCGAGGTCGACGAGGTCGGTCCGAGCCTGCGCTCGGCGACCGCGAAGGTCACCCGTGCCAACCGGTCCGGCGGTCCCCAGGGCGGCGGCTTCGGCGGCGGCCCGCAGGGCGGCGGCCAGGGCGGTGGCTGGGGCGGTGGCCAGCAGGGCGGCGGCGGCCAGCAGGGCGGCGGCTGGGGTGGAAACTCCGGCGGCCAGTCCGGCCCCTCCGACGACCCCTGGGCGTCCAGCGCTCCCTCTGGTGGCAACCAGGGTGGCGGCGGCTGGGGTGCCCCGTCCGGTGGCGGCTTCTCGGAAGAGCCCCCGTTCTAAGAGCTGACAGATTTCGTGCGGCCTGGCCGCGGGCGTCGCGAGACGCCCGCCCGGCCGTGAACCCCAATGGAGCACACAATGGCGAAGCCGCCTGCTCGCAAGCCGAAGAAGAAGGTTTGCGTCTTCTGCAAGGACAAGGTCAACTACGTTGACTACAAGGACACGAACCTGCTGCGGAAGTTCATCTCCGACCGCGGCAAGATCCGTGCCCGCCGGGTCACCGGCAACTGCACCCAGCACCAGCGTGACGTCGCCACGGCCGTGAAGAACAGCCGTGAGATGGCGCTGCTGCCCTACACCAGCACCGCGCGCTAAGAGAGGGTGACCGAACAATGAAGATCATCCTCACCCACGAGGTGCCGGGCCTGGGCTCGGCCGGCGAGGTCGTCGAGGTCAAGGACGGCTACGCCCGCAACTACCTGGTCCCGCGTGGCTACGCCATCCGCTGGACCAAGGGCGGCCAGAAGGACGTCGACGCCATCCGTCGCGCCCGCAAGATCCACGAGATCCAGACCCTCGAGGCCGCCAACGAGGTCAAGGGCAAGCTGGAGGGCGTCCAGGTCAAGCTGGCCGTTCGTTCCGGCGAGGCCGGCCGTCTGTTCGGCTCGGTGACCCAGGCCGACGTCGTCGAGGCCATCAAGGCCGCCGGCGGCCCGGCGGTCGACAAGCGCGCCGTCGCGATCGCCTCGCCGATCAAGACCGTGGGCACCCACAAGGTCTCGGTCAAGCTGCACTCGGACGTCCAGGCCAACCTGGACGTCGCCGTCGTCGCCGCCTGAGCCACGACCACGCGTCGGTAGCGTCAGCTCCGTAGCAGTGGCCCGAGGGCCGGTCCCCTTCACGGGGGACCGGCCCTCGGTCGTTCCCGGGCCCGGGGAGTTCAGCTCCGTACGGCGCCGGTGACCAGCCACCTGCCGCCGCGGGCCCGCCAGGCCAGGAAGCCGCCGCGGACCAGCATGAAGAGGTTCATCGCCCACCAGAGCCCGGCGAGCCCGGTGCCGCTGGCGGGCACGGCCAGCGCGGCGGGCGCGAAGACCGCCAGCGTGGCGAGCATCGCCCAGGCCAGGAACGGGCCGTCCCCGGCGCCCATCAGGACCCCGTCCAGGACGTAGACCAGGCCGGAGACCGGCTGGCAGAGCGCGAGCAGCAGCAGGACGGTGTTCAGCTGGTGCTGCACCGCCGGGTCCGGGGTGAACAGCGGGACGTACAGCGGCCGGGCGAGCACCACCAGCAGGCCGAGCAGCACGCCGGAGCCGATGCCCCACTCGATCATCCGCCGGGTGGCGGCCCTGGTGCCCGGGACGTCCCCGGCGCCCAGGTAGCGGCCGATGATGGCCTGGCCGGCGATCGCGATGGCGTCCAGGGCGAAGGCGATGAACAGGAAGACCGTCATGGCGATCTGGTGCGCGGCGATCTCGTCGTCGCCGAGCCCGGCGGCCACCGCGGTGGCGATCATCAGGATGGCGCGCAGGCTCAGGGTGCGGACCATCAGCGGTCCGCCGGCCCGGGCACTGGCCCGTATCCCGGCCGGGTCCGGGCGCAGCGAGGCCCGCTCCCGGCGGGCGCCGCGGACCACCACGACCACGTAGACGGCCGCCATGCCGGTCTGGGCGATGACCGTGCCCCAGGCCGAGCCGGCCACCCCGAGCCCGGCGCCGTAGACCAGGCCGACGTTCAGCCCGAGGTTGGCGGCGAACCCGGCGACGGCCACGTACAGCGGCGTCCGGGTGTCCTGGAGGCCGCGCAGCACGCCGGTGGCGGCCATCACCAGGAGGATCGCCGGGATGCCGAGCGCGCTGATCCGCAGGTACGTCACGGCGTACGGCGCGGCCGTCGGCGAGGCGCCGAGCACGCCGGCCACCTGCGGGGCGAGCAGCAGGGTCAGCGCGACCACCGCGGCGGAGAGCGCCAGCGCCAGCCAGATGCCGTCGATGCCCTGCTGGATCGCGGCCCGGCGGTCCCCGGCGCCGATCCGGCGGGCGACCGCGGCGGTGGTGGCGTAGGCGAGGAAGACGAAGACCCCGGTGGCGGTGGTGAGCGCGGCCGAGGCGACGCCGACGCCGGCGAGCTGGGAGGTGCCGAGGTGGCCGACGATCGCCGAGTCGGCCATCAGGAAGAGCGGCTCGGCGACCAGGGCGCCGAAGGCGGGGACGGCGAGGGCGAGGATCTCCCGGTCGTGCCGGCGGCGGTCGGTGGTGAGGGTCATGGGAACCAGGCTACTCATCCACAGGTAAGTGACACCATGGCATTGGACCACTTACTCGTACGAGCGAACGACTGGGCCGTCCGTGTGTGTGTCCACCGCCACCCGGCTGTGTGTGAAGAATTTCTCATGCACAGGCCCGGGACGGGGGAAGCGCAGGTCAGCGCGTTGACGGTGGATCGATGGTCTGGTTATCCACAGGGCTTTCCACAGGGGCGTCCACAGGTTTGCGGCACTTCTCCACAGTCAGGGGCCGCTCGTCCACACCCCCTGTGGATAACCGCCTTGGCTGAAGGCCGTCCGGCGCCTTAGCGTGGGCCCTCCGTCCGACACTCCCATCCGCCCCGGCGTCCGATTTGTCGGTGCGGTGGCGTAGAAAATGCGGTGGCGCGGAGTCGGGTTCCGCACCGTCCCAGCCACCGGCAAGGCCCGCTCCAACTCGCACCACTCGCTGATCGGGGAACACGCGTGACCGGCCCCCAGTACGACGACCACGACGCCCCGCCGCCGGAGGACGACTGGCAGGGCGCCGACGACCCCTTCCCGGTCGGCGCCTTCGCCGACGGCCCGTTCCCGGACGGCCCCGGTGACCGGCTGCCGGTCTCCCGCGGCCGCGGCGACGGCCAGGGCGGCGGCTTCCAGAAGGGCGGCAAGGGCGGCCCGGGCGGTTCCGGCGGCTTCAAGCGGGACGGCGGCAAGCGCCGCCAGGACGGCGAGGACGAGCGCTCCGGGGGCGGTCTGGACGGCTTCGAGCGCGTCCCCCCGCAGGACCTCGCGGCCGAGCAGTCCGTCCTCGGCGGCATGCTGCTCTCCAAGGACGCCATCGCCGACGTGGTCGAGGTGCTCAAGCCGGCCGACTACTACCGGCCCGCGCACGAGCTGGTCCACGGCGCGATCCTCGACCTGTACGCGCGCGGCGAGCCGGCCGACCCGATCACCGTGGCCGGCGAGCTGACCAAGCGCGGCGAGCTCCAGCGGGTCGGCGGCCCCGGCTACCTGCACACCCTGGTCAACTCCGTCCCGACCGCGGCCAACGCCGAGTACTACGCGCAGATCGTGCACGAGCGCGCGGTGCTGCGCCGACTGGTCGAGGCCGGCACCCGGATCGCCGGCATGGGCTACGCCGCCGAGGGCGACGTCGACGAGATCGTCAACGCGGCCCAGGCGGAGATCTACGCCGTCACCGAGCAGCGCACCAACGAGGACTACGCGCCGCTCGCCGACATCATGGAGGGCGCCCTCGACGAGATCGAGTCGATCGGCTCCCGCAACGGCCAGATGTCCGGTGTCCCGACCGGCTTCGCCGACTTCGACGCGCTCACCAACGGGCTCCACCCCGGCCAGATGATCGTCATCGCGGCCCGTCCCGCGATGGGCAAGTCCACCCTGGCGCTGGACTTCGCCCGGGCCTGCTCGATCCACAACAAGCTGCCGAGCGTGATCTTCTCGCTCGAAATGGGCCGCAACGAGATCGCCATGCGTCTGCTCTCCGCCGAGGCCCGGGTGGCGCTGCACCACATGCGCTCCGGCTCCATGACGGACGACGACTGGACCAGGGTGGCCCGCCGGATGCCCGACGTCAGCGAGGCGCCGCTGTTCATCGACGACTCGCCGAACCTGTCGATGATGGAGATCCGCGCCAAGTGCCGCCGGCTCAAGCAGCGCAACGACATCAAGCTGGTCGTCATCGACTACCTCCAGCTGATGCAGTCCGGCGGCTCCCGCCGGGCCGAGAACCGCCAGCAGGAGGTCTCCGACATGTCGCGAAACCTGAAGCTGCTGGCCAAGGAGCTGGAGGTGCCGGTGATCGCGCTCTCCCAGCTGAACCGAGGCCCCGAACAGCGCACCGACAAGCGCCCGATGGTCTCCGACCTGCGAGAGTCCGGCTCCATCGAGCAGGACGCCGACATGGTCATCCTGCTGCACCGCGAGGACGCCTACGAGAAGGAGTCCCCGCGCGCGGGCGAGGCCGACCTCATCGTCGCCAAGCACCGTAACGGTCCGACCGCCACCATCACCGTGGCCTTCCAGGGCCACTACTCCCGCTTCGTCGACATGACCCGGGACTGACGGCCGGTCACCCCGGTCCGCCGCCGGGGGGCCGGTTTGCGGTGCGGACCGGGTGGGCGGCTAGGGTCCGCACCTGTGAGGATACGGAGAACACGCCCCGCAGCGGGCGACAAGGGCACGGCGGTCCGGGCGGCGGCCGGGAGCAGGCTGGGCTGGCTCGACGCGCTGCGCGGAATCGCCGCGCTGATGGTGGCCCTTCACCACTTCGAACTTGTCAACATCCTGCCGTCCCCGCTGGGCGGGCAGATCTGGTGGCACTTCGACTTCGGGCTCTACGGGGTCATGCTGTTCTTCATCGTGAGCGGCTACATCATCCCGGCCTCGCTCGAACGGCGCGGTGACGTCAGGGCGTTCTGGATCGGCCGGATCTTCCGGATCTATCCGGCGCTGATCCTCGGGATCGCGGTCTCGATGCTGATCCTGCCCGCGGGCGACGGCTCGGTGACGATCTTCCGCACCGGCCACAACCTGATCGCCCTGATCGCCAACGGGACGATGCTCCAGGACTTCCTGGGCGTGTACAACGGCCTGGCCGTGACCTGGACCCTCTGCTACGAGATGGTCTTCTACTTCGTGGTCACCGCGCTGTTCACCGTCAACTGGCACCGCAGGAGCGGTGCGATCGCGGTCGGCCTCGCCGCGGTGGCGCTGGTCTTCGGCACCTCGATCGCCAGCGCGCAGCTCACCGGGGGCATCGGCGAGATCCGCAACCTCGTCGCGGCGTCCGGCCTGATCGTGGTGATGGGCCTGGCCTGCATGCTCAGCGGCAACGCGGTGCTGGCCCGCACCGGTGCGCTCCTGCTGGCCGGCCTCGGTCTCGTCCTGGTGCTCCTCAACAGCCGGGCGCCCGCCTACGAGACCTGGATGATCTTCGCCACGATGTTCGCCGGCACCGTGGTCTACCGGGCCCAGCACGGGCAGATGGAGCGCCTCCCGGCCTGGTTCTGCATCGGCTTCGTGATCGTCGCGGGCGCGGCCGTCGGGTGGATGTACAACAAGAACGGCATGGAGAACAACACCTGGACGGCGAGCTGGATCGCCTGGACCGTCTCGTACCTGGGCGCCTGGCTCACCTTCGGGATCGGGATGGCGCTGCGCGAGCGCAGGTTCCCCAAGGTGCTGACCTGGCTCGGCGCGATCAGCTTCTCGGTCTACCTGCTGCACAACCCGATCCTGCACACCATCCGGCCCATCCTGGGCGTGCCCCCGCTGCCGACCGACACCCTCGGCAAGGTGCTCTGGACCGCGGAGTTCCTCGGTGCCACGGTGCTGGCGAGCTACCTGCTGTACCGGCTGGTCGAGATCCCGTTCCAGAAGCTGGGCCGCCGGGTGACCAAGGCGGTGGACGCCCGCTGGCCCGCGCAGCCGCTCGCGACGGCGGGCGGGACGGCGGTCCCGGCGGTCCCGTCCGACCGCGCGGCCGCTCCGGCGCCGGAACCGGCCCCCAAGGCCGAGCCCGAGCCCGAGCCGGCGGCGCCCGGGGGCGCCGGCGTCAGAGGGTGACGGTCGCCCGGAAGACGGTGGCGGCGCCGCTCAGCACGGTCGCGGCACCGGTGGCGGGGAGGTAGGCCGACTCGCCGCGCGCCAGGTCCAGGACGGAGCCGTCCGCCGAGGTCAGGCGGACGGCTCCGGCGGTGCAGAGCAGGATCTGCGGGGCGTCGCCGCCGACCGTCCGCTCCCGGCCGTCCAGGACGAACCGGGAGAGCCGGAACTCGTCGATCGGCACGGGGTAGAGCTCCTCGCCGGGCGTCCCCCCGACCGCGACCGGCAGCAGCGGGGACGGCGAGCACGAGGCGAACTCGACCACCCTGAGCAGTTCCGGCACGTCGATGTGCTTGGGGGTGAGCCCGGCCCGCAGCACGTTGTCCGAGTTGGCCTGGAGCTCGACGCAGACGCCGTGCAGGTACGCGTGCGGGACGCCGGCGCCCAGGTAGAGCGCCTCGCCGGCGCGCAGCAGGACGTGGTTGAGCAGCAGCCCGGCGATCAGCCCGACGTCCCCGGGGAAGTCCCGGGCGATCCGGGTGTACGGCGCGTACGGCCCGTCCGGGTCCTCGGCGGCGGCCTTGCCGATGGCCTCGGCGGTGTCCCGGACCGCCTCCGCGGCGGCCGGCCCCGACAGCGTGAGGACGGCGGCCAGCGCGCCGCTGAGCGCCTCGGACTCGTCCTCGGCGCTCAGCAGGGCGATCACCGGCGCCAGCGCGGGCACCCCGAGACCGGCCAGCAGCGCGGTCGCGTCGGCGGGCCGGCGGAAGCCGCAGAGGCCGTCGAAGTCGCCCAGCGCACAGATGAGTTCGGGCTTGTGGTTGGCGTCCCGGTAGTTCCGGTGCGGGGCGTCCAGCGGGATCCCCAGGGCGTTCTCGGCGGCGAACCCGGCGCGGGCCTGGTCGAGCGAGGGGTGGGCCTGGATGGAGATCGGGATGCCCGGGGCGAGGACCTTGAGCAGGAACGGCAGGGTGGGGCCGAACCGGGCCACCGAGGCGGCCCCCAGCTCGCCCTCCGGGTCGGCGGCGATCAGCTCGTCCAGCCGGCGCGGCCCGTCGCCCCGGTCCGCCCGGGAGGGGTCGCCGGGGTGGGCGCCCATCCACAGCTCGGCCTGCGGTTCGCCGGTCGGCTCCTGCCCGAGCAGCTCGGGGAGCGCGGTGACCGAACCCCAGGCGTACGGGCGGACGGTGTTGACGAGCTTGTCCATGGGCGCGGTCCTGCTCCTTGCTGCAGTGGCTGGCGGGCCTCGCCGCCGTCAGGCGGCCGCAGGCGGGGGGCGGACGGGTTCGGGCATCCGGGCAAAGGCCGGGCATCGACCCTAGCCGACCCGCACCTCCCCAGGGGAAACGGCGGGCGCGGGCCGGGAGTGCCTCGGGAGGAGGGTCGGCCCGAGGACGCGGTAGTAGGATGCCAGGACCCAGTGTTTTCCACGGTGTCGTCCGGGCCGGCGGGGTGCCGGCCGGGACTGTGTCTTCCGATGAGTGCGGGCAATGGTGACCGGCACGTCCCGCCACCGGCCGAGAGGTTAGTACGTGACCGTCAACCAGCAGGGTTTTGCCGATCTCGGCCGGGTGCTGGTGATCATCCCCACCTACAACGAGGCGGAGAACGTCGAGCGCATCGTCGGCCGGGTGCGCGCCGCGGTCCCCGAGGTGCACGTCCTCGTCGCCGACGACAACAGCCCGGACGGGACCGGCGAGCTGGCCGACAAGCTGGCCGCCGAGGACTCCCAGGTGCACGTGATGCACCGCAAGGGCAAGGAGGGGCTGGGCGCCGCCTACCTGGCCGGCTTCCGCTGGGGCATCGACGAGGGCTACGACGTGCTCGTCGAGATGGACGCCGACGGCTCCCACCGCCCCGAGGAGCTGGACCGGCTGCTCACCGCGCTGCGCGGCGCCGACCTGGTGCTGGGTTCCCGCTGGGTCCCCGGCGGCCGGGTGGTGAACTGGCCGAAGTCCCGGCTGCTGCTCTCGCGCGGCGGCTCGACCTACTCGCGGCTGATGCTGGGCGTGCCGATCCGGGACGTCACCGGCGGCTACCGGGCGTTCCGCAAGGAGACCCTGCTCGGCCTCGGCATGGACCAGGTCGCCTCGGCCGGCTACTGCTTCCAGGTCGACCTGGCCTGGCGGACGGTGAAGGCCGGCTTCAAGGTCGCCGAGGTGCCGATCACCTTCGTCGAGCGGGAGCTGGGCGCGTCCAAGATGAGCCGGAACATCGTCGTCGAGGCGCTCTGGCGGGTCACCTCCTGGGGCATCGCCGACCGCTTCGCCCGGCTGACCGGCCGCAAGGGCTGAGACGGGGGCCGACCTCCGCCGCGGAGGTCACCATCCGGACACATGATCGGGAAGGCGCGCCCCCGCCGGGCGCGCCTCCCGCGTTTTCCGCACGCCGTGCTCCCATGCTGTAGGGCGCGAACCGCCGAACCAGAGGGAGCAGCCAGTGACGTCGTCCCCGTCCGAGGAGTCCGAGGAGAACGCCGGCGCGGACCCGGTCGACGCGGCGTCCGCCGCCGGGGCGCCGGTCCGGCCGCTGGAGATCGACGTCTTCACCGGCCCCGAGTCGGCCTTCTTCGCCACCTCCACGCTGATCCTCGGCGAGCAGACGGCGATCCTGGTCGACGCCCAGCTCACCCGCAGCGCCGGCCGCGAGCTGGCCGAGTGGGTGGCGGGCAAGGGCCGCCGGCTGCTCGCCATCGTGATCACCCACCAGCACCCCGACCACTACTTCGGCGCCGAGGAGGTGCTGCGGCTCTTCCCCGAGGCGCGGCTGCTGGCCGCGCCGCCGGTCGTCGACGGCATCCTGCGCACCGCCGCCGCGAAGGTGGCCCAGTGGAAGCCGGTGTTCGGCGACGACATCCCGGACCACCCGCTGGTCCCGGCGCCGCTGCTGCCCCAGCCGCTGATGGTCGACCGGCAGGTGATCCCGGTGCTGCTGCTCGGGCAGGGCGACTGCGGCGGTTCCACGGTGGTGCACGTGCCCAGCGTCCGCACCGTGGTGGCCGGCGACTTCGCGTACAACGGCACCCACGTCTGGACCGCCGACACCACGCCGGAGCAGCGCACCGAGTGGGTCCGCAACCTGGGCCGGATCGGCGAGCTCGGCGCGGACCGGGTGATCGCCGGGCACCGGGCGCCCGACCAGGGCGACGACGCCGACCGGGTGCTGGCGTTCACCGGGGAGTACCTCCAGGACTTCGACCGGCTGCTGGCCGAGCACCCGGACGACGCGGAGGCGCTGGTGGCGGCGGTGAACCAGCGGTACGGGGAGCTGACCCTGCCGGTCGTGCTGGAGCTGAGCGCCGCCGCCAACACGGCCGCCCCGGCCGCCGAGGGCACCGAGGGCACCGACGGGGAGCCGGACGACGACGCCGAGCCGGAAAGCGCGCCCGAGCCGGACGAGCCGGACGCCGCGGACGCCGCGGACGCCGCGGACACTGCGGACACTGCGGACGAGGTGGACGAAGCGGCCGCCGAGCCGGCCGCCGAGCCGGAGCCCGGGAAGGACGGGACCGCCGGCTGAGCCCGCCGACGGATACTGGCGGCATGACGCCGTACGACGTGATCGTCCCGGCCGGGGGCGCCGCCCGGCGGCTCGGCGGGGCCGACAAACCCGGCCTGACCGTCGGCGGGACCACCCTGCTGGACCGGGTGCTCGCCGCCTGCGCGGACGCCCGGACCACGGTGGTGGTCGGCCCGCCCCGCCCCACCGCCCGCCCCGGGATCCGGTGGACCCGCGAGCGCCCGCCCGGCGGCGGGCCGGTGGCCGCCGTCGCCGCCGGCCTCGCGGAGGTGACCGCCGACCTGGTCCTGCTGTTCGCCGCCGACCTGCCGTTCCTGGACCGGCGGACCGTCCACCGGCTGGTCGCCGCCCTCGACGCGGCCGGACCGGACACCGCGGCGGCCGTCCTGGTCGACGCCGCCGGCCGCGACCAGCCGCTCGCCGCCGCCTACCGCACCGCCGCCCTGCGCGCCGCCCTGGCCGCCGCCGGCGACCCCGCCGGGCTGCCGCTGCGCCGGCTGACCGGAGCGCTGCCCACCCTCCGGCTGGCCGACACCGGGGACGCCGGCCGCGACTGCGACACCTGGGAGGACCTGGAGCGGGCCCGCGAGCGCGCCGGGGCCCGGGACTGACCCCGGGTCCGGACCGGCGGCCCGCTCACCGGGGCCGGCCGGCATCCGGACGTGAGCGAAACGACGCGCGCCGCTCACCGGACAAACATCCCGGGGAAACCGTCGATCGGGCAGCATGTTCGCATGGAGCGCACGCTGGATGACTGGATCGCCGAGGTCCGTGCCGAGCTGGACATCGACCTGGACGTCGATGTCCGCGGCCTGCTCGACCTGGCCCGGGTGGTCGCGCACGGGGTGGACCGGCCGGCCGCGCCGCTGACCGCCTTCCTGATCGGCTACGCCGCCGCGCGGCACGGCGGCGGCCCGGAGGCGGTCGCCGAGGCGTCCCGGCGCACCGCCGCGCTCGCCGAGCGCTGGGCCGCGGCCGGGGCCGACGACCCGGGGCAGCCGTGAGGGTGATGGAGGGACGCGCCGTGCCGGTCCCGGTCCGCCCGGTCGGCTGGGCGGCGGCCCGGGAGACCGCCCGCCGGGCCGGCCGCCCCGCGCTGGCGCCGCTGAGCCTGCCGCTGGACGACGCGCTCGGCCGCACCCTCGCCGAGCCGCTCACCGCGCTCACCGACCTGCCGGCCTTCGACACCTCGGCGATGGACGGCTGGGCGGTCGCCGGCCCAGGCCCCTGGCAGGTGACCGGCCGGCTGCTCGCCGGGCACCCCGCCGCCGGGCCGCTGGCCGACGGCGCCGCCGTCGAGATCGCCACCGGCGCCCAACTGCCGCCCGGTGCCACCGCCGTGCTCCGCCGTGAGCACGGCGAGCCGTGCGGGCCGCTGCTGTCCGAGCGCACCCCCGGCGCGCTGACCAGCGGCCAGGACGTCCGGCCGCGCGGCCAGGAGTGCCGGCGCGGCGAGGTGCTGCTGCCGGCCGGCACCCCGGTCGGCCCGGCGGTGCTCGGGCTGGCCGCCGCCTGCGGCCACGACCGGCTGGCCGTCCGCCGCGCCCCGGTGGCCGAGGTGCTGGTGCTCGGCGACGAACTGCTCTCCTCCGGCCTGCCCCGGCCCGGCCTGGTCCGGGACGCGCTCGGCCCGCTGCTGCCGCCGTGGCTGCGCGCGGCCGGCGCCGGGACGGGTGACCCGCGCGCCGTCCGCGACGACGCCGGGCTGCTCCGGGACGCCCTGCGGGACTCCGCCGCCGATGTGCTGGTCACCACCGGCGGGACGGCGGCCGGCCCGGTGGACTTCCTGCACCGGGCGCTCGCCGAGTGCGGCGCCCGGCTGCTGGTGGACGGCGTCGCCGTCCGCCCCGGCCACCCGATGGTGCTGGCCGCACTCCCCGGCGGGCGGTTCCTGGTCGGCCTGCCCGGCAACCCGCTGGCCGCGGTCGCCGGTATGGTGACGCTCGCCCTGCCGCTGCTGCACGCGCTGGCCGGGCGGAGCGCCGGCGAGCCGGTGCTGGCCACCGCCGTCGACCCGCTGCCGGGACACCCGGTGGACACCCGGCTGCTGCCGGTCCGCCGGACCGCCCGCGGCGTGGTCCACCTTCCGTACGACGGGCCGGCGATGCTCCGCGGCGTGGCCCTGGCCGAGGCGCTCGCGGTGGTGCCGCCGGGCGGTGCGGCGGCCGGTGACGAGATCGAACTGCTGGAGGCCCCGTGAGTGTCCGACGCGTCCGTGACCGGCTGTCCGGGCCGATCACGCCCGGCACCGAGCCCTGGGCGGACTCCGGGATCGTGCTGCCCGCCCGCCGCACCGCCCCGGCGGTGCGGCAGGTCGGCTCCCGGCTGCTGCTGGCGCTGGGCGTCCTGGTGGCCACCACGGTGATCGTCTGGCTGGACCGCGAGGGCTACAACGACAACGCCGGCGGCGGGCTGAGCTTCCTGGACTCGGCGTACTACGCCACCGTGACGCTCTCCACCACCGGGTACGGCGACATCACCCCGTTCAGCGACAGCGCCCGGCTCACCAACATCTTCGTGGTCACCCCGCTGCGGGTGATCTTCCTGATCATCCTGGTCGGCACCACCCTCGAAGTGCTCACCGAACGCACCCGTCAGCAGTGGCGGTTGAACCGCTGGAGGTCCACCGTGCGCGAGCACACCGTCGTGATCGGCTTCGGCACCAAGGGCCGCAGCGCCATCGACACCCTGCTCGGGCAGGGCGTGCGCAAGGACGAGATCGTGGTGGTCGACCCGCAGCGCAAGGTGATCGACCAGGCCGCCCAGCAGGGCCTGGTGGGCGTGGTCGGCGACGCCACCCGGACCGACACCCTGCTGCGCGCCGGACTGCCCACCGCCGCCCGGGTGGTGGTCGCGCCGGAGCGGGACGACACCGCCGCGCTGATCACCCTGACCGCCCGCCAGCTGACCCGCTCGGCGACCATCGTCGCGGCGGTGCGGGAGGACGAGAACGCCCCGCTGCTGCGGCAGAGCGGCGCCGACGTGGTGGTCACCAGCTCCAGCTCGGCGGGCCGGCTGCTGGGCATGTCGATGCTCAGCCCGCACGCCGGCGCGGTGATGGAGGACCTGCTCACCTACGGCAACGGCCTGGACGTGGTCGAGCGCCCGATCACCCGGGCCGAGGCCGGGCACAACCCGCGCGAACTCGACGACGTGGTGGTGGCGGTGGTGCGCGGCCGGCGGGTGATCAACTACACCGAGGCGGAGGCGCAGACGCTCCAGCTCACCGACCGGGTGATCGTCATCAAGTCCGCCGAGGGCGCGTAGGGTTCCCGTCATGACCGGTCAACCGCAGCTCCCGTTCGGCACGTTCGACTTCGCCGCCCCCGCACTGGAGGTGGTGGACCGGCTGGCCGTCCCAGTGGCGCAGGCGCTGAAGAACTGGGACGACCGGGAGGCCGCCCGATCCGTGCTGTACGTGGAGACCGATCCGGAGAAGGCCGACACCGCCGTCTTCTGCGAGACCTACGGCGTGCCGCTGGAGGCCTCGGCGAACTGCGTGGTGGTCGCCGCCAAGCGCGGCGGGGAGACCACCCTGGCCGCCTGTCTGGCGCTGGCGACCACCCGGGTCGACGTCAACCGGACGGTCCGCAGGCACCTGGAGGCCCGCAAGGCCTCGTTCGCGCCGATGGACACCGCCGTCGAGGCGACCGGCATGGAGTACGGCGGCATCACCCCGGTCGGCCTGCCGGCCGGCTGGCCGCTGCTGGTCGACGAGGCCGTGGCCGCGGCCCCCTTCGTGCTGGTCGGCAGCGGGCGGCGGCGGGGCAAGCTGATCCTGCCGGGCCGTGCGGTGGCGGCGCTGCCCGGCGCCGTGCCGCTGCCCGACCTGGCCGGCTGACGGCGCGGGTCGCCCGCCCGCCGGGGCCGCCGGCACCAGTAGCGTCGGGCCATGCATGCGATGACGATTCCTGAACCCGGCGGGCCCGAGGCACTGGTCTGGGCCGAGGTGCCGGATCCGGTCCCCGGGGAGGGCGAGGTCCTGGTCGAGGTGGCGGCCACCGCCGTCAACCGCGCCGACCTGTTGCAGCGGCAGGGCTTCTACGACCCGCCGCCCGGCAGCCCCCGCCACCCCGGTCTGGAGTGCGCGGGCCGGATCGCCGCGCTGGGCCCCGGGGTGTCCGGCTGGGCGGTCGGCGACGAGGTCTGCGCGCTGCTGGTCGGCGGCGGCTACGCGGAGCGGGTCGCGGTGCCGGTCGGCCAACTGCTGCCGGTGCCGCCGGGGCTGACCCCGGAGCAGGCCGCCGCGCTGCCGGAGGTGGTCTGCACGGTGTGGTCCAACGTCTTCCTCACCGCGCACCTGCGGCCGGGCGAGACGGTGCTGGTGCACGGCGGTGCCAGCGGCATCGGGACGATGGCGATCCAGCTGGCCAAGGCGGTCGGCGCCCGGGTGGCGGTGACGGCGGGCGGCCCGGAGAAGCTGGCCCGCTGCGCGGAGCTGGGCGCCGACGTGCTGATCGACTACCGCGCACAGGACTTCGTCGAGGTGCTCCGGGAGGCCACCGGCGGCGCCGGGGCGGACGTGATCCTCGACATCATGGGCGCCAAGTACCTCCCGCGGAACGTGGACGCGCTGGCGGTCAACGGGCGGCTGGTGATCATCGGGCTGCAGGGCGGGGTGAACGGCGAGCTGAACCTCAACACCCTGCTGCGCAAGCGCGGCGCCGTGATCGCGACCAATCTGCGCGGGCGGCCGCTGGCCGAGAAGGCGGCGATCGTGGCGGCGGTGCGCGAGCACGTCTGGCCGCTGGTCGCCTCCGGGGTGGTGAAGCCGGTGGTCGACCGGGTGCTGCCGCTGACCGAGGCCGCCGAGGCGCACCGGGTGGTGGAGGCCGGGGAGCAGGTCGGCAAGGTGGTGCTGCGGGCCTGAGCGGCCCGCCCCGCGGGCGGCGGCGGGGTGACGGCCGGGTGCCCGGTCCGGACCGTCCGACATGCCCGGAATGTCGGACTGTGTGACGCTGGACGGGAGCTGTCCCGCCGCCGACCCCGCCCCGCGCGGTCGGCCGTCGCGGAAGGACCTCGACCGTGTTCGCACCTTCGTCCGCGTTCCTCGGGCCGCTGCCCGCAGCACCGCCGCCGTCCTCCCCCCTCCGCCGTGCCGAGTGGCGTGCGCGGCTGCTGGTGGTGGCGGCGCTCGGCATCGCCGTTCCGCTGGCCCTCGGCCCGGTGGCGGCGGTGGCCGTGCCGACCGGGCCGGCCGGTGCGCCGTCCGCCTCGCCGTCCGTGGAGGCTTCCCCGGAGGCGTCTGCGGAGGCGTCTGCGGCGTCCCCTTCCCCCGGGGCGTCCGCCGAGGCCTCGGGGGCCGCCGGTGCGAACACCGCGTCCACCACGGCCGGTGCGACCGCCGAGACCACCGCGACCAGTACGTCCACCGCGACCAGTACGTCCAGCACGTCCAGCACGTCCACCACGACCAGCACCGTCAGCGCGTCCGCGCTGGTGCCGGCCGGTGCGCCCGACCGGCAGCGGGCCGGGTACCTGCGCCCCGGCGTCCCCTGGGCCGAGTGGGAGCAGCGCCGACAGCGCAACCACCCCGCCTCCGCCCCCGAGCGCACCCGTCGGGCACCCGAGCGGGCACCCGAGCGGGCCCCCGAGCGGGCCCCCGAGCGGACCGCCGAGCAGGCGCCGGAGCAGCCCGCCGGCACCGCGGCCGACCCCGCCGCGGACACCCCGGCCCCGGCCGAGCCCGCCGACGGCACCGGGAGCGAGACGCTGGCGCTCGGCCGGCCCGGGCAGCAGACCGTGGCGGTCGGCCCGGTCGTACTGCCCACCCGGTGGGACGACGCCTCCACCCGCCAGCTCCCGCTCGGCGCCGGCCTCGGCCTGATCGGCTGCGGACTGGGCCTGATCGGCCTGCGGCTGCGGCGCGGCTGACCGCGCGCCCGCTGCACGAGCCCCGCCGCCGCGCTCCGCCCCGGTACCCGGGCGGACTGAGTATCCGTACGGATACCGCCGCCCGCTCCCGGGGCGTAGCGTCGTGCCCGGTTGGCCGGGGGCCTCCACCCGGGCAATCCCAGTGAGGGAGAATGTGGTTCATGACGAATCCGATGAACGAGCGCTCGTCGCAGGAGTTCCACCAGGCCATGGGCGGGCAGCCGCAGGACGGCCAGAAGGTGCTGATCGTCGGACCGGACGGGCTGCCGGTGGGCCAGGGAACGGTCGGCATGGGCATGGGCGGGGGCGACGACGGGGACGGCCCGCGTGAGCTGCCGGTGACCGAGATGGTCGAGCAGCCCGCCAAGGTCATGCGGATCGGCAGCATGATCAAGCAGTTGCTGGAGGAGGTCAGGGCGGCCCCCCTCGACGAGGCCAGCCGGGCCCGGCTGAAGGACATCCACGCCAGCTCGATCAAGGAGCTGGAGCTCGGACTGGCCCCCGAGCTGGTCGCCGAGCTGGAGCGGCTGTCGCTGCCGTTCACCGAGGACTCGATCCCGACCGAGGCCGAGCTGCGGATCGCGCAGGCGCAGCTGGTGGGCTGGCTGGAGGGGCTGTTCCACGGCATCCAGACGGCGCTGTTCGCCCAGCAGATGGCGGCGCGGGCGCAACTGGAGCAGATGCGGCGGGCACTGCCGCCTGGCCTGCACGGCGGGGAGCCGGAGGGCGACGAGCCGGGCGAGGGCCGCGGCATCCGCTCCGGCCCGTACCTGTAGGCCGTACCCGTACCTCCACGGTCCCGCCGGGACCGTGGGGCACCGGGTGCGACGGGGCGTCCCGGTGCCGCACGCACGACCGGCCGGTACCGGGTCGCGACCTGGACACAGTGTCGGCCCTGGACCGGTCGGTGTCGTCGCGAGCCGATACCCTGGGCCCCTGTCGAGGGCCGGGCGAGCGCCACGACAGGGGCCGGGCAGGCCAGCGGGCCGGGCCCGCACACGCACGGACGAGACCGAACGTCACGGTCGCGGCGGCAGGGCCGCGCCGAGGGGGAGCAGAGGACCATGAGCGAGCACGGCAACGCGGCGGTCGAGGGCTACTCCCTGGGCAACGGGCGGTACGTGCTGCAGCGGGTGCTGGGCGAAGGCGGCATGGCCTCGGTGCACCTCGCGCACGACAGCGTGCTGGACCGGTCGGTGGCGCTCAAGAGCATGCACGCCGAGCTGGGCCGGGACGCCTCGTTCAAGGAGCGCTTCCGCCGCGAGGCGCAGGCCGTGGCCAAGCTGGAGCACGGCAACATCGTCCGCGTCTACGACAGCGGCGAGGACGTCGCGCCGGACGGCTCCAGCACGCCGTACATCGTGATGGAGCTGATCGACGGCAAGGGCCTGCGGGACGCGATCAACGAGGCGGCGGCCCAGCACGGCGCGATGCCGGCCGAGGAGGCGCTGCGGGTCACCGTCGGCGTGCTGAACGCGCTGGAGGCCTCCCACGACCGCGGTCTGGTGCACCGCGACATCAAGCCCGGCAACGTCATGTTCGACCGCAAGGGCGTCGTCAAGGTCATGGACTTCGGCATCGCCCGCGCGCTGGAGACCGGGGTCACCTCGATGACCCAGACCGGCATGGTGGTCGGCACCCCGCAGTACCTCTCGCCCGAGCAGGCGCTGGGCAAGCCGGTGGACGCCCGCTCCGACCTCTACTCGGTCGGCGTGATGCTCTTCGAGATGCTCACCGGGCAGCTGGTCTTCGACGGCGACTCGGCCTTCTCGATCGCCTACAAGCACGTCCAGGAGGAGCCGCCGGCGCCCTCCGCGCTCAACCCGCGGATCAGCCCGGCCCTCGACGGGTTCGTGGCCAGGGCGCTGCGCAAGGACCCGGCGCACCGCTTCCCGAGCGCGGCGGCGATGCGCGACGAGGCGGAGCGGCTGATCGACGCGGCCAAGGGCGGCGGCAGCCCGCTGGCGGCCAGCAACCCGCTGGTGATCACCGACGGGCCGCGTTCGGTGCACGCGGCACCGCAGGCCCCGCAGACGCCGCAGCCGTTCCCGCAGCCGCAGCCCTTCCAGACGCCGCCGGCCTTCCAGGCGCCGCAGACCCCGCAGCCGTTCGCCGCGCCGCAGCCGTTCCAGACCCCGCCGCCGGCCTTCCAGGCCCCGCACACCCCCCAGCCGCAGTTCCTGCACCAGCAGGGGCCGCAGCAGGCGCACACCCCGCCGCCGCACCCGATGCCCGCGCCGCCGTTCCAGCCGGCCCCGGCGTCCAACAGCGGCGGCTGCTCGACCGCGCTGGTGATCATCGGCATCATCGTCGGCGTGATCGTGCTGGCGGTCATCATCATCGCGATCGTGGTCAACCGGGCCGAGCGGGACACGACCTCCAACACCAACTCGCGGGTCTCGGGCGAGATCGCCACGGTGCTGCACCTGGACGGTCCGGCCGACCGGAATGGCCTGCTCTGACGCGTTCCGTCCGGATCGCGCCTGCTACAGGCGTCGGCCGGAGGCGGTAGCGTTCGGGGATACGAGCGACAGGGCACCGCGATCCGAGCGAAGGCCCGGGGCGAGGAGCGATGGCACAGACGCATCATCCGGACGACGACGGGGCCTGGGCGGCCGGTCCGTCCGGCGGGGCCCCGAGGACGCCCGAGCCCGGGAGCGACGCCGCCACCACCGCGTTCCCGCCGTACGGGGGCCCGGGTCCGCAGACGCCCGGCCGCGGCACCACGGCCCCGCTGGGCACGGTCGGCGACGGCCGCTACCGGCTGACCCACCGGCTCGGCCGGGGCGGCATGGCCGAGGTGCTGGCCGCCCAGGACGTCCGGCTCGGCCGGACCGTGGCGGTGAAGCTGCTCCGCGGTGAACTGGCGCAGGACGAGATCGCCCGGCTGCGCTTCACCAGGGAGGCGCACGCCGTCGCGGCGCTCAACCACCACGCGATCGTCTCGGTGTACGACACCGGCGAGGAGTTCGTCGGCGAGGAGTCGACGCCGTACATCGTGATGGAGCTGGTCGAGGGCCGGACCGTCCGCGAACTGCTGGTGGACGAGTCGGAGCCGCCGGTCGACCAGGCGCTGATCATCATCGCGGGCGTGCTGGAGGCGCTGTCCTACAGCCACCGGCACGGCATCGTGCACCGTGACATCAAGCCCGCCAACGTGATCATCACCAACAGCGGCGCGGTCAAGGTGATGGACTTCGGCATCGCCCGGGCGCTGACCGGCACGGCCTCGACGATGACCCAGACCGGCATGGTCATGGGCACCCCGCAGTACCTCTCGCCGGAGCAGGCGCTGGGCAAGCCGGTCGACCACCGCTCCGACCTGTACGCGGCCGGCTGCATGCTGTACGAACTGCTGACGCTGCGCCCGCCGTTCACCGGCGACACCCCGCTGTCGGTGGTCTACCAGCACGTGCAGGACAACCCGGTGCCGCCCTCGCAGGCCAATCCGCGGGTGCCGGCCGGGCTGGACCCGCTGGTGCTGCGCTCGCTGGCGAAGAACCCGGACGACCGGTTCCAGGACGCCGACGAGTTCCGCGCCCACATCGAGCACGCGCTGCGCGAGCTGACCGGCGGCACCGGCGGCTGGGTCATCGGCGCCCCGGTCGGCGCGGCCGGCGGGCCGGTCCACGGCGGCGGGCTGCCGGCGGTCGGCACGGACGAGACGGCGGTGCTCGGGGCCGGTGTCCCGGGCGATCCGACGGCGGTGCTGCCCTACCAGGTGCCGGGCGGACCGCACACGCCGTCCTCGCCCTACCCGGCGGCCGGCGGGCCGTACGGCGGCGGTGGCGACTCCGGCGACGGGCACGGCGGCGGGCACGGGCGCGGCTCCGGCGGGCGCGGCCCGTGGCGCTGGGTGGCCGGCATCGCTGCGGTGCTCGTCGCGGCCAGTACCGGCATCGCCCTGGCGCTCAGCGGCGGCGGCGACAGCCCCGACCCGAAGACGGGCGACACCAGTCCGTCCGCCGGGGTGGTGTCGACGGCGCCGGAGACCACCACTCCCAGCTCCGGTACGACCACGGCCCCGGGGCCGACCTCCCAGAGCCCCCGGCGTACCCAGCAGCCGACGGACAACAACAACGGCGGCGGCAACCAGAACCAGCAGCCGAGCCAGCAGACCGGCAAGCACAACACGCCGAGTCCGACGGCGCCGCCGACCACGGCCGACAGCAAGCCGCCGACGCCGTCCACGACGCCGACCGGGTCGGCCACCGCCCCGCCGACCACGGCCCCGACCACGGGGACGGGCGGCGGCGCGACGACGCCCCCGGCCACGTCTCCGGCGACCAACCCGCCGCCGGCCGGGGGCGGCGGCACCTCGCCGACGCAGCCGGCCGGCGGGGGTGCCAACTCGCCGAAGCCGCCGGTGCAGCCGACCGGCGGAGGCACCCAGCCACCGGCCGGGGGCTGAGCCGCCGGGTCAGTTGGCGAAGGCGTCCAGGACCTGCTCGTACTCCTGGCACCACCACGCCAACTGGCCCGCCGAGGCGGGGTAGAGCGGGTCGGCCCGGTGGTCGCCCCGCTGGTAGCGCCACTGGAGCATCCAGAAGTCGTTCAGCCGCTCCCACCAGACCCGGTGCGCGGCGGCGGCCAGGTGCTCGGCGGTGGCGGCGCCGGTGGCCCGGTAGGACTGCGACCAGTGCCGGACCCGGACGAGGTCGAGCACCCCGGTGACGCGGTCGTTGAACAGCAGGGTGGCCGCGCGGACGGCCTCCTCGGCGCGCGGCTGCGGCCCGAGCTTGTCCCAGTCCAGGACGGCCGCGATCGTCTCGCCCCGGTGCAGCAGGTTGAGCCCGTGGAAGTCGCCGTGCGTCCAGCCGGTGGGCGGGGCGGCCTGCGGGAGCGGGCGGCGGCGGGCGTGCTCGGCGAGCAGGTCCAGCCGTTCGGTCAGCCGGCGCTCGACCAGGGCGTCCAGCTCGCCGTGCGGTTGGTGCTCGCGGGCCCGGCGGCGCAGCTCGCGGGCGAGCGCGGAGCTGTCGAGCGGGTCGGCGCTGCGGTAACCGGAGGGTTGTGCGACGGGCGCGCAGACCTCGTCGAGCGCGCCGTGCAGCCGGCCGAGCAGCGTGCCCAGTTCGGCGCACCTCGGCAGGGCCAGTTCGGTGCCGTGCCGGTGCCGGCCCTCCACCCAGGGGAAGAGCGCGAACAGCCGGCCGCCGAACGCGGCGATGGTGCCGGACCGCCCGGAGAGGGGCAGCGGGGGAGCGACGGGCAGGCCCAGGGCGGCCAGCGCGGCCATCGCGCGGTGGTGGGCGGCGACGGCCTCGCGGCCGGCGGTCGCGGCGTCGACGTAGCACTTCAGGAAGTACCCGCCGGCCTCGGTGGTGACCCGGTAGCCGCGGTTCAGCAGGCCTTCGGCGACGGGTTCGGCGGTGAGCAGGCGGCCCACCCGGTAGCGGCGCAGGACCTCGGCGAGCGCGGCGTGGGGGACGGGCGGGCTGAGGGTTCCTATCGGGGGGGCGGTGAGGTCGGGACGGGCTGGTGCGAGGGCAAGGGTCTGGCTGAAAGTCACAGCCAGAGGTTAGGACCTCTCGGCGGGGGTCCTTGACAGTTCGTCAGTTCTGTGCATCCGCCCTATCCGTGCTGGTGGTCCGCCTGGTGCCGGGCGACGAAGGCGGCCGCCTGGGTGCGGCGCTCCATCCCCATCTTCGAGAGCAGACTGGAGACGTAGTTCTTCACCGTCTTTTCGGCGAGGTGCAGCTCGTTGCCGATCTGACGATTGGTCATCCCTTCGCCGATGAGGTCCAGGATGCGGCGCTCCTGCCTGGTGAGCTGGGAGAGCCGTTCGTCCTCCTTCTCGCCGCCGTCCCGCAGCCGGGCCAGCACCCGGCTGGTGGCGACCGGGTCGAGCAGCGAGCGGCCGGCCGCGACGTCCCGGACCGCGGTGATCAGGTCGGTGCCGCGGATCGCCTTCAGCACGTAGCCGGAGGCGCCCGCCATGATCGAGTCGAACAGCGCCTCGTCGTCCGAGAACGAGGTCAGCATCAGGCACTTGATCCCCGGCAGCCGGGAGCGGATCTCCCGGCAGACCTCCACCCCGTTGCCGTCCGGCAGCCGGACGTCCAGGACCGCGACGTCGGGGCCGACGGCCGGGATCCTGGTCAGCGCCTCGGCGGCGGTGCCGGCCTCCCCGACCACCTCGATGTCGTCCTCGACCGAGAGGAGTTCATGGACGCCCCGGCGGACCACCTCGTGGTCGTCGAGAAGGAATACCCTGATTTGTCCCTTATCAGTCACGCGCAAAGCCTCCCATATCACCCTACGAAAGACCTCTCGCCCGCACCGGACCGGGGTCACGATCCGGCCAGAGCGGTGGAAACCGATGCCGGTAACCCCCTTACGCGGGAGCCTCCGCCCGGATAACGTGCGCAGGTGTCCTGAAGGCGACCGAATTGAGAGCTGCGCCACATACGCGTTTGTAGGCCCCGAACAAGTAGGACGTCCTAGCGCAGACGCGCCAAGGGCGGACGCTGGGTAACGTTCTCGTGAGGGACGCCGTCGGAACAGGATCACCACCTGCCCCGCAGATGGGAGCGCACACCCACGCGCGCCCCGCGAGGCGGTGACCGGACCGGTCACCGGCGACCCCGGGCGGCCGGACAGACCGAGGAGTGAACGTGACCGTCAAAAGCACGGCGAGGGCTCGCAAGAAGGCGGCCCCCGGCGTCCCTGACACCCTCCGCGCCACGGGTAAGGACGCCCAGCCGGAGCTCGTGCAGCTGCTCACCCCGGAAGGCGAGCGGGTCGAGCACCCGGACTTCCCGCTCACCGTGGAGCCGGACGAGCTTCGAGCCCTCTACCGTGACCTGGTGCTGGTGCGCCGGTTCGACGCGGAGGCCACCTCCCTGCAGCGCCAGGGCGAACTGGGCCTGTGGGCCTCGCTGCTCGGCCAGGAGGCCGCCCAGGTCGGCTCCGGCCGCGCGCTGCGGCCCGGCGACTACGCCTTCCCCACCTACCGCGAGCACGGCGTCGCCTGGTGCCGCGACGTCGACCCGCTGAACCTGCTCGGCATGTTCCGCGGCGTGAACCACGGCGGCTGGGACCCGAACGAGAAGAACTTCCACCTCTACACCATCGTGATCGGCGCGCAGGCCCTGCACGCCACCGGCTACGCGATGGGCATCACCAAGGACGGCGCCGACGACGCGGTGATCGCGTACTTCGGCGACGGCGCGTCCAGCCAGGGCGACGTCAGCGAGGCCTTCACCTTCGCCTCGGTCTACAACGCCCCGGTGGTGTTCTTCTGCCAGAACAACCAGTGGGCGATCTCCGAGCCCACCACCACCCAGACCCGGATCCCGCTGTACCGCCGCGCCTCCGGCTTCGGCTTCCCGGGCGTGCGGGTCGACGGCAACGACGTGCTGGCCTGCCTCGCGGTGACCCGCTGGGCGCTGGAGCACGCCCGCAGCGGCAACGGCCCGGTGCTGGTCGAGGCGTTCACCTACCGGATGGGCGCGCACACCACCTCCGACGACCCGACCCGCTACCGGCCCGCCGAGGAGACCGAGGCCTGGAAGGCCAAGGACCCGATCGCCCGGCTGCGCACCCTCCTGGAGAAGGAGGGCCTGGCCGACGAGGCGTTCTTCGCCTCGGTCGACGCCGAGAGCGAGCGGCTCGGGCTGCGGGTGCGCGAGGGCGTGCGCGGCATGCCGGACCCGGACCCCACCCTGATCTTCGACCACGTCTACGCCGAGCCGCACGCGCTGGTCGATGAGGAACGGGCCGGGTACGTCGAGTACGCGGCCTCCTTCGAGGCGGGGGAGAACCTCTGATGGCCGGTCAGCTCAGCATCGCCAAGGCGCTCAACGGCGCCCTGCGCAAGTCGCTGGAGAGCGACCCGAAGACCGTCCTGATGGGCGAGGACATCGGCAAGCTCGGCGGCGTCTTCCGGATCACCGACGGCCTGCAGAAGGACTTCGGGGAGGACCGGGTGATCGACACCCCGCTCGCCGAGTCCGGCATCGTGGGCACCGCGATCGGCCTCGCGCTGCGCGGCTACCGCCCGGTCGTGGAGATCCAGTTCGACGGCTTCGTCTACCCGGCCTTCGACCAGATCGTCTCCCAGCTGGCCAAGATGCACGCCCGCGCGCTCGGCCACGTCAAGATGCCGGTCACCGTGCGCATCCCCTACGCCGGCGGCATCGGCGCGGTCGAGCACCACAGCGAGTCGCACGAGGCGTATTTCGCGCACACCGCCGGTCTGCGGGTGGTCAGCCCGTCCAACGCGCACGACGCGCACTGGATGCTGCGCCAGGCCATCGAGTCGGACGACCCGGTGATCTTCCTGGAGCCCAAGCGCCGCTACTGGGACAAGGGCGAGGTCGGCGACGCCGCCGACCTGGGCCTGCACGACGCGCGGATCGTGCGCCCCGGCGCCGACGCCACGCTGATCGCCTACGGCCCGATGGTCAAGGTCTGCCTGGAGGCCGCCGCGGCCGCCGAGGAGGACGGCCGCCGGCTGGAGGTCGTCGACCTGCGCTCGCTCACCCCGGTCGACTTCGCGGCCCTGGAGGAGTCCGTGAAGCGGACCGGGCGCGGCATCGTGGTGCACGAGGCGCCGGTGTTCCTCGGCATGGGCGCCGAACTGGCCGCCCGGCTCACCGAGCGGTGCTTCTACCACCTGGAGGCGCCGATCCTGCGGGTCGGCGGCTACTACGCGCCGTATCCGCCGTCGCGGGTCGAGGAGGCCTTCCTCCCCGACCTGGACCGCGTGCTCGACGCCGTCGACCGCGCCTTCGCGTACTGATTCCGGGGAGCGATGATGACCACCGAAGTTCGCTCGCTCCGCGAGTTCAAGATGCCCGACGTGGGCGAGGGCCTCACCGAGGCCGAGATCCTCAGCTGGTACGTCAAGCCCGGTGACACCGTCACCGACGGGCAGGTCGTCTGCGAGGTGGAGACCGCCAAGGCCGCCGTGGAGCTGCCGATCCCGTTCAACGGGGTCGTCGAGCAGCTGTTCTTCCCGGAGGGCGCGACGGTCGACGTCGGCACCGTGATCATCTCGGTCGCGGTGGCCGGCGAGGCGGGTGCGCCCGCGGCTCCGGCCGCCGCCCCGGCTCCGGCCACCGCTGCCGCTCCCGCCGCTGCGGAGGCCGCCGAGCCCGAGCGGCGCGAGGTGCTGGTCGGCTACGGGCCGCGGACCGGCGGCAGCCAGCGCCGGGCCCGGCGCAGCACGGCCGCCGCCCCGGCGCCCGCGCCCGTCGCGGCTCCGGCCCCCGCGCCGGTTGCCCTCCCCGTCGCCGCCCCGGCCCCCGCGCCGGTCGCGGCGGGCGGTGACCGGCCGCTGGCCAAGCCGCCGGTGCGCAAGCTCGCCAAGGACCTCGGGATCGACCTGCGGGCCGTCACCCCGACCGGTCCGGACGGCGTGATCACCCGCGAGGACCTGCACGCCCACGCGGCCGCCGCCGTCCCGGCCCCGGCCGAGGCCCCGGTCGTCGAGCAGGCCGTCGAGCCGGCCGCCGCCCCGGTGGCCGTCCCCGGCGCGGGCGACGTCCGGGTGCCGATCAAGGGCGTCCGCAAGGCGACCGCGCAGGCGATGGTGGCCTCGGCCTTCACCGCCCCGCACGTCACCGAGTTCGTCCAGGTCGACGTCACCCGGACGATGAAGTTCGTCCGCCGCCTCAAGGAGAGCGGCGAGCTGGGCCGGGACGTCCGGGTCAGCCCGCTGCTGCTGGTCGCCAAGGCACTGCTCACCGCGATCAAGCGCAACCCCGGGATCAACGCCCAGTGGGACGAGGCGGCCCAGGAGATCGTCATCAAGGGCCAGGTGAACCTCGGCATCGCCGCGGCCACCCCGCGCGGCCTGATCGTCCCCAACATCAAGGACGCGGGCGGGAAGACCCTCTCCGCCCTGGCGGTCTCGCTCGGCGAGCTGATCGACACCGCCCGGCAGGGGAGGACCGCGCCCGGCGACATGCAGGGCGGCACGGTCACGATCACCAACGTCGGCGTCTTCGGCGTCGACAGCGGCACCCCGATCCTCAACCCCGGCGAGGCGGCCATCCTCGCCTTCGGGGCGGTCCGGGAACTGCCGTGGGTGCACAAGGGCAAGGTCGTCCCGCGCCAGGTCACCACGCTGGCGCTCTCCTTCGACCACCGGCTGGTCGACGGCGAGCTGGGCTCCAAGGTGCTGGCCGACATCGCGGGCATCCTGGAGCACCCGAAGCGCCTGATCACCTGGGGCTGACTCCCGGCCGCTCCGACTCGCGCACAGGGCCCGCCCCGCCGGTACGTCCGGCGGGGCGGGCCCTTTCGGTGCCCACGCCGGCCTCGCGGTGACACTGCGTGGCCGCACCGTCGGTGGACGGTGAACAGCGCTGTTCCCGGGGGACGGGCGAGCCGTTCACCGCTCGTTGCCGGTACGGCCACCCCCGCTCCCTAGCCTTCGGGCGCGCGTCCCCGCCGTCCGACCGGGCGGCGGACCATACGCTTCCCCCCGGGAGTCAGCATGGAACGACGTACCTTCCTGCGCGGCGCCGTCGCCGGTGCCTCGGCCGCGGCCTTCGTCGGCACGCTGACGCAGGGTGCCGCCTACGCGGCCCCCGCGCAGAACGGGCCCGGCCCGTACGGGGCGCTCGGCGCCGCCGACGCCAATGGCATCCAGCTTCCCGCCGGCTTCACCAGCCGGGTCGTCGCCCGCTCCGGCCAGACGGTCACGGGCACCTCGTACGCCTGGCACAGCGCGCCGGACGGCGGTGCCTGTTTCGCCGACGGGACGGGCTGGATCTACGTCTCGAACTCGGAGATCAACCCCTCCGGAGGTGCGAGCGCCCTGCGGTTCAACTCCTCGGGTTCGGTCACCGGCGGGTACCGGATCCTGTCCGGCACCCGGCAGAACTGCGCGGGCGGTGCCACCCCGTGGAACACCTGGCTGTCCTGCGAGGAGGTCAGCCTCGGCTACGTCTACGAGACCGACCCGTTCGGCGTGAACGCCGCCGTCCGCCGTGACGCGATGGGCAGGTTCAAGCACGAGGCGGCCGCCGCCGACCCGGTCCGCCGGGTGGTCTACCTGACCGAGGACGAGAGCGACGGCTGCTTCTACCGGTTCGTCCCGACCACCTGGGGCAACCTGTCCGCCGGCACCTTGCAGGTCCTCAAGGCCGGCACCGCCACCTCCGGCACCTTCACCTGGGCCACCGTCCCCGACCCGGACGGCTCCCCGACCACCACCCGCAGCCAGGTCACCGGCGCGAAGCGCTTCAACGGCGGCGAGGGCTGTCACTACGCCAACGACACGGTCTGGTTCACCACCAAGGGCGACAACCGGGTGTGGCAGGTCAACCTGGCCGCCGGCACCTACGAGCTGGCCTACGACGACTCGCTGGTCAGCCCCGGCACCGCGCCGCTGACCGGCGTGGACAACGTCACCGGCTCCACCTTCGGCGACCTGTACGTCGCCGAGGACGGCGGCAACATGGAGATCTGCGTCATCACGCCGGACGACGTCGTCGCGCCCTTCCTGCGGATCACCGGCCAGTCCTCCTCGGAGATCACCGGCCCGGCGTTCTCCCCCGACGGCACCCGCCTGTACTTCTCCAGCCAGCGCGGCACCAGCGGCAGCTCCTCCGGCGGCATCACCTACGAGGTCACCGGTCCGTTCCGCCGCTGACCGGTGGGAAGGGGCCCTCCCCGCGCACCGCCGTGCGTGGTGAGGGCCCCTTCGTCCTCGGGCCGTCAGCTGCGGGCGCGCAGGCGGCGTGCGGCGACGACGGCGCCGGCGCCGGCGGCGGCGAGGGCGGCGGCGATGCCGGCGAGCAGGCCGTTCGGGGTGCCGGCGCCGGTCCGGGCGAGCTCCGGGGTGCCGGCCGGCGCCGTGGTGGCGGGGGCGGCGGTCGGGGTGCTCTTCGGCGTGGCCGGGGCGGCGGGGGCCGCCGGGGTGGCCGGGGCGGCCGGCTCGGCGGTGGCCGGCGCGTTGTCGGCGGCCGGTGCGGCGGGCTTCGCGGTGGTCGGCTTGGCCGGGGCGGGCTTCGCGGTCTGGGCGGGCTTCGCGGTCTGGGCGGGCTTGGCGGGCTTGGTGGGCTTCGTCGGGGTGGGCTCGGCGGTCGGGGCCGTCGCGGCCTTGCCGGGGGTGCCGGCGGCGCGGGAGACCGTCAGCGTCCGGGTGCTCTGCTTCCCGCTGGTGGACTCCGACCAGGCCGACAGGGTGACCGACACCTCGGAGACGGCGGACGGGGCCTTCGCCGACAGGCCGATCCGGAACATCAGGCGGCTCGCCCGGCCGTCCTTGAGGGGCTTGAGCAGCGGGGAGGTGTCGACCACGACGGTCCGCCCGTAGCAGTCGGTGCCGGTGGTGAGCTTCTTCCAGGCGCCGTCCACGAACGCCTCGACCGTCACGTCCTGCGGCCGCAGCCGCGCGCCCTTGCCGGAGATGGAGAGGCCCGGCGTGGCGATGTAGAAGTCGCCGCCGGTGAAGTTGGCGATCTGGGTGCCGATCTCGGCCTTCGGCCCGCCGGGGGTGATCCGGCCGGGGGAGGAGAGGAACGAGCTGGAGACGGCGCCCTTGTGCTTCACGTTCCAGGCGGCCGCCGGGACCTCGGGGTTGTACGCCTTGTCGGGGCCACCGCAGGCCGAGGAGGTCTCGGCGGTCAGCAGCTGGACGGAGCCGGCCAGCAGGAGGGTGGCGGCGACGGTGGCGATCCGGCGGCGGGTGGCGGTGGAGTTGTTCGCGAAAGCGGGCATGACGGACGTGCGCATGACAGAACCCCCCAGGGTCTGGTGCCGTGAACGAGTGAGTGGTTGTCGAAGGTGACCGGCCTGCTCCTGTCGAGCAGTTGCGCCCCCCGGCCTCGCCGGTCTCGCTTCCCGCTGCCTTCGTCCGTACAGACAGCGTTCGCTGCCGGAGGGTTCCCGCCGTTCCGAAGTTTCTTCCGAGTATTTTGCGTGACGCTTCGATCACTTTCGGTGGCGATCATTCATCTGATCGGATACGTCGGTATGACTGGTGAGATTCTTGTGGTTCGTCCAGATCGGTGACTTTTTCGCCGTTCGGTTCGGTCGACACGCCGGGCCGGGTACGTCTTCGCGTCCACCACCCGGGCGACGCCGGGTGACCGGAACGTCGAGGACACACCCGTATGCCGCCTGGCAACCCTGGCCGGATCGTCCGGAGTCTGGCCGCGCTCGTGCTGGTATCCACCGCCGTCCTCCCGGCCGCGCTCGAACTGGCCGGGCCCCCGCCGTTCGGGGTGATCGGACCGGGTGCCCCCGCCGACCGCGCGGTGCCGCCGCACACCGTGGTGCAGCACGCCGACCTGCACAGCGCCGGCGAGGCGCCGACCGTCGACATACGGCGCACCGGCGACCCGTCCAACCGGATCACCCTGGTCCTGCTCGGCGACGGCTACACCACGGGGGAGCAGGACCTCTTCCGCGCCCAGGCCGACCGGGCCTGGCGCTCGCTGATGGACATCGAGCCGTTCCGCAGCTACCAGGGGTTCTTCAACATAAAGCGGGTCGAGGTGGTCTCCCCGGTCTCCGGCATCGCCGAGACCGAGAACCGCGGCCGGCGCCCCGCCACCCCGCTGGGCATGCACTTCTGGTGCGAGGGCACCGCCCGGCTGCTCTGCGCCGACGAGGAGGCGACCGCCCGCTACGCCGGCCACGGCGACGGCCCGCAGTACCTCATCGCGCTCGCCAACTCCACCGAGTACGGCGGCGCCGGCGGCACCGGAGTGACTACCCTGGCCGGCGGCAGCCCGGACGCGGGGCGGATCATCCAGCACGAGATAGGGCACACCGTCGGGGACCTCGGCGACGAGTACGACAGCGCGCCGGACGACGCCGACTACCCCAACCTCGCCACCGACAACGCCGAGGAGATGCGCCGCAAGCAGACCAAGTGGTGGCGCTGGCTGGGCGCGGAGTCCCCGGACGGCGCCGGCGTGATCGGCGCCTACCGCAGCGCCAACGGCATCTACCGGCCCACCCAGGACTCGGTGATGCGCACCCTCGGCGGGGCGTACAACCTGCCCTCGCGGGAGGCGATCATCGAGGAGATCTACCGGCGCGTCAGGCCCACCGACAACCCCGTGCCGCCGCCCGGCGACGTCACCGGCCGGCCCCGGCTGGAGGTCCGGCCGGTCCCGCTGTCCGGTGCCCGGCAGCTGCGGGTGGACTGGACGGTGGACGGCGTCCCGGTCGAGCCGCAGGCGGCGGACCGCAGCCGGCTGGACACCGCGACGCTGCGGCTGGAGACCGGGCGCGCCGCGACCGTCACGGCGACTGTCCGGGACACCACCGACTGGGTCCGCGACGAGGCCTTCCGGGACCGCTACATGACGCGCTCGGTCTCCTGGACGGTGGTTGGCTGACAGCACGTCGGACCCGGGGTGGGGCGGGTGGTTCGTACCCGTCCTCCTGACCCCGCCCTAGGCGTTCAATGATGGGATGACTAATCTGGGGCCACTATGACCGTGGAGCCCGCCAGTTCAGCCCGTCCCCTGTCCGTCCCCGCTCCCCGGGCCGGCGCCGGCCCCACCACCGGCCCGGTCGCCGTCGCCGCCCACCACCCGCCCGGCGGCCGGGCCGCCTGGCTCGCCTGGTCCATCGGCGTCAGCGTCTACGTCCTGGCCGTCATCCACCGCACCAGCCTCGGCGTCGCCGGCCTGGACGCCGCCGACCGCTTCGGCATCGGCGCCTCCGCGCTCTCCACCTTCTCGATCCTCCAGGTCCTCGTCTACGCGGCCATGCAGGTACCCGTCGGCCTGCTGGTCGACCGGTTCGGGCCGCGCCGGGTGCTGCTGCTCGGCGTCGTGCTGCTCAGCACCGGCCAGCTCGCCTTCGCCTTCTCCGACTCCTTCGGCCCCGCGCTCGCCTCCCGGGCCGTGCTCGGCTGCGGCGACGCGATGACCTTCATCAGCGTGCTGCGGATCGCCGCCCGCTGGTTCCCCGCGGCCAAGAACCCGCTGGTCGCCCAGCTGACCGGGCTCGCCGGGATGAGCGGCAACCTGGTCACCACCGTCGTCCTCGCCCAGGCCCTGCACAGCGAGGGCTGGACGCCCACCTTCACCGCCATCGCCCTGCTCGGCGTCGCCGTCTTCGCCCTCGTCGCGCTCTTCCTCCGGGAGGCGCCCGACGGGCCCGCCGGGGAGGCGGCGCAGGCCGCGCAGCCGCGGCTCGGCGTCGCGCGGCAGGTCCGGGAGACCTGGCGGGAGCCGGGCACCCGGCTGGGGCTCTGGATCCACTTCACCACCCAGTTCCCGGGCAACGCCTTCGGCCTGCTCTGGGGCCTGCCCTACCTCGTCGAGGCCCAGGGCATGACCCGCGCCGCCGCCGGCGGGCTGCTCACCCTGCTGGTGCTCTCCAACATGAGCTTCGGCTTCCTCTTCGGCCGCGTCCTGTCCCGCACCGCCCGGGCCCGGATGCCCATCGTGCTCACCGTCATCGGCGCCACCGCGCTGCTGTGGGCGGTGACGCTCGCCTGGCCCGGCGGCCACCCGCCGCTCTGGCTGCTGGTCGCGGTGATCCTGGTGATGGGCAGCAACGGCCCCGCCTCGCTCGTCGGCCTCGACTACGCCCGCGCCCGCAACCCCGTCGAACGCCTCGGCACCGCCTCCGGCATCGTCAACATGGGCGGCTTCATCGGCACGATGATCACCCTCTTCGGGATCGGCGTCCTCCTGGACACCCTCACCCCGGGTGGCACCGACACCTACTCCGCGAGCGCCTTCCGCTGGGCGTTCTGCTGGCAGTACGCGCCCCTGGCGGTGGGCACCCTGATGATCCTGCGGCTCCGGAGGAAGCTCGCGGCGGTGGCTTCGTAGGGTTCCCGTCCTGTGGAAACGGGGGTCACCCTTGTCCAGGACAAGGGTGACCCCCGTTTCGAATCAGGCCCTGTACTCGCGCATGAACTCGGCGATCTGAGGGGGCGTCCCGAGGATCCGGGCACCGTGCATCTCCACGAGCAGGTTCTCGTGACCGCAGGTCGATGCCGCCCGGGCCTCGTCCCGCATCCGGATCAGGTCCACGATCCGCAGCTTCGGGCAGCCCGGGACCACCCGGCTGCCCCGGATTCCGACGCGCTCCTCGCTCGGGCACTCGAAGTACGGACCGAACGGTGGCCCGCTGTCGTCGGGGCCGGGTAGCCGGAGGACCATCTCGCCGTGCCGGCAGCCGACCGTGCCGTCGGAGTGGACGGTGAGGTCCGGCCAGTCCTCGTGCTCGATCCGCGCGACGACGTACACCTGCTGCCCGATCGCCTCGGTGAGCGTCTCCGCCATCCTCCGCTGCTGGGTGGGGATGTCGGTGTTCCCTCGGCGAACGGAGGGGAGCAACTCTTCCGTGACCCAGTCCTGGAACGGGCGGGCCGCGCTCTTGTCGGAACGCATGAGCAAGCCGTAGAGACCTGCTTCGCTCACCACGCCGAGTAGCGGGTTGCCTCGTCGATAGGGTTTCTGATCTGCGGAAACGCCGTAACCCTTGTTCCGAACAAGGGTTACCAGCCGCAGATCGACGGTTCGGTGCTGCCGTGAGTCCAGCACCTTCACGGCGTCGGTGGGGTTGCCGCGACCCAAGATCCGGCACACGTCCGCCGTGACGAACCACGGCTCGCCGTCGATCATCACGACCCTCATCGGCTCGTCCGTGACCGGGAAGCTCGACCGGACCAGCACCATCTGTTCGTCGTCCATGGGACGCCCCTCCTTCTTCCGGGTGACTGCCCGGAACAACGAGGCCGAACGGACGGGGGTACTGGTCCCAACGTGACGCACGGGAGCACGAGGCGCACTCGCCCGGCGTGCACGGTGCGTGTACGCCGGGCGGGTGATGAGCAGGGGCTACGGGGTGACGGAGAAGTTGGCCAGGACGCGGTCGGCGAGTTCCCGGTCGCCGTCGACGGTCACCCGGTCCGGGCGGCCGCGGCCGCAGGCGAGGCGGACGTAGGTCTCCCAGTCGAGGGTGAGCTGGACGTCGGGGGCGAGGCTGATGGACTCGTCGACGGTGCCGCGCCCGGCGGAGTCGACCCGCACGGTGCGCAGGAACTCGACGGGCCCGGTGACGTCGATGACCAGGGCGGTGCCGGCCGGGGCGCCGGCCTGGTGGGCGACCGCCTTCGGCAGGCCCTCCAGCAGGACGTCGCGGGTGATCAGGGCGGCGGGGGAGTCGAGGTTGCCGGGGGTGCCGAGGGCGCGCCGCAGGTCCTGCTCGTGCACCCAGACGTCGAAGGCGCGCAGCCGCAGCAGCCGGTGGTACGGGACGTCGTGGCTCTGCGGGCCGGCCGGCCAGCGGACCGGCTCGTTGGGCATCTGCTTGGCGTTCCGCAGCGCGCGGGCGCGGCGGATGATCGTGTACTCCAGCTCGCTGGTCATCTCCAGCGCGGTGTGGCAGCGGCGCTTGTCGACGGGCAGTTCGAGGTACCGGGCGGTCTCGGTGGTGACGTGGCGCAGGTCACGGGGGAGGGAGTGGATCGGGCGGGGGTCGCCGAGCAGTTCGGACTCGACGGCGATCACGTGCGAGACGATGTCGCGGACCGACCAGCCCGGGCACTCGGTGGCCCGGTTCCAGGATCCCTCGGGCAGGGGGGTCACCAGTTCGGATATCGCCTCGATGGACTGCGTCCACGCCTCGGTGTAAGCCTGCACGGTCTGGTTGTCCGTCACGGGTATCTCCGGCCCTCCGTCAGCTGCCTTGCCGCGCGTGCCCGCGGTCTCCTGGGTCGGCCGGGAATTCCGGCTTTCGGGCGCACACGCTAACCGCACGTTACGCTGCCGGGTGAGAGCAGGGCAGCGCTTTCGGGTGACGATCGTAGGACTCTTGCCGTGGACGGTGGTACTGTGCGCGCTTCATTGATCCAACTCGCGGTCTCCGACGCCGAGCCGCCGGCCGAGCGGCGAGCCCGCGCGGCCGCGCTGGTGCGGGCGCAACGGGGATCCGACCTGGTGGTACTGCCCGAGCTGTGGCCGCTCGGCGGGTTCGCCTACGACCTCTGGTCGGACGGCGCGGAGGCCCTGGACGGGCCGACCTCGGACGCGATGGCGGCTGCCGCCAGGGCGGCGGGCGTCTGGCTGCACGCCGGTTCGATCGTCGAACGGGACCCGGACGGGCCGATCTACAACACCTCGCTGCTGTTCGCCCCGGACGGCGAGCTGGTGCACACCTACCGCAAGATCCACCGCTTCGGCTTCGACAGCGGCGAGGCGGTGGTGATGGGCGCCGGGCAGGAGATCGTCACGGCGGCCACCGAGGTCGGCACGCTGGGCCTGGCGACCTGCTACGACCTGCGCTTCCCCGAGCTGTTCCGGGCGCTGCTGGACGCGGGGGCGCAGGTGCTGGTGGTGCCGGCGGCCTGGCCGGAGCGGCGGCGGGAGCACTGGACGCTGCTGGCCCGGGCGCGGGCGGTGGAGGAGCAGGCGTACGTGCTGGCCTGCAACACGGCGGGGACGCACGGCGGGGTCGAGCAGGCGGGCCACAGCATCGCGGTGGACCCGTGGGGCCGGGTGCTGGCCCAGGCGGGGGCGGGGGAGGAGGTGCTGACCGTGGAGTTCGATCCGGCGGAGGTCGCGAAGGCGCGCGCCGACTTCCCGGTGCACCGGGACCGGCTGCTGGGCATCCCGGCACCCGTGCAGCGCTGACGGGCCCGGTGGGACGCCCCCGGTTCGGGGCCGGTTCGACGGTTCCGGGCACGGGGGCGCGCCGGGGCGTATGGGGGGCTTGTACACGTCGGTGTCCTTTTTGAGAAGATGAGCCCTCGTCGTGTTACCAGCCCGTTCTTCGCCGGTCTGCCCCCGTCAGGCCGTCCCGCCCGCCCGAGGAGGTCGCGCGCATGTTCGGCACCGGCGCGGGCGACAGCCGTCCCGTCATCCAGCGCAACAGCCTGCGCGAGCAGATCGCCGGCGCGTTGCGCGAGGAGATGATGGCCGGCCGGCTGGCGGCCGGGCGGAACTTCACCGTCAAGGAGATCGCCGAGCTGTACGGGGTCTCGGCGACCCCGGCCCGGGAGGCGCTGGTCGACCTCTCCGCGCAGGGGCTGCTCCGGGCCGAGCACCACCGCGGCTTCACCGTTCCCGAGTTCGGCTGGGACGACTTCCGGGAGATCTTCGAGTCCCGGGTGCTGATCACCGACAGCTACTTCCGCCGGCTGGCGGCCGACCCCGGCCCGCGGGACGAGAGCCGGGTGACCTCGCTGCGCCGCCGGGCGGACGCGGCGGTGCGGGCGGCCCGGGCCGGGAACCTGGACGTGATGGTGGGCTGCGACCGCCGGTTCTGGCAGGAGGTCGGCGGGCTGCTGGGCAACCGCCGGATCGGCGACTACCTGGACTGGCTGCGGGTGCAGTCGTGGATGTTCGCCGCGCGCTACCTGCGGACGATGCCCCAGCTGGCCGGGGTCTGCTGGGACGGCCACCTCGACCTGGTGGAGGCGATCGAGGCGCGCGACGTGCCGCGTGCCCACCGGATCGTCTGCGAGTACAACCTCTTCACGGTCGGGCTGCTGGCCGAGCTGGCCGGCCAGCCGGTGGAGACGGTGGGGGTGCTGCCGCTGCTGACCGGGCGTCCGCTCGCCGCTCCGGGCGGCGAGGACGCCCCGGGAGCGCCGCCCGACGCCCCGGGGGACTCCTCGCCGGGGAAGACCGGGGCGGGCACCGGGCCGGGCGTCACCGAGGCGCCCGCGCCGGGGGAGCCCGCCCGACCGGCGGAACCGGGTAGCGCGACCGGCGCCCGGGGCCGGGAACGCGAGCTCGGCCGGGAGCTGGGCCGTGAACTGGGCCTGGGGCTCGGCCTGGTGCCGCAGCCGCGCGCGGTGCCGTACGGACGGTTCGGCCGCCGGCTGCCCGACCCGTCGTCGGACCAACTGCCCGGGGGACGGCCCGATCCGCATCGCTCGCCGGGCCGGTAGGGTGGGCGGTCGTCCGTCCCGGCCGCCCCTCGTACGGGCCGTCCGGGCGCCGACCCGCCCATCCGCCGTCCGCCGCCGCGCGGCCGGTTCCCCGCGTCCGGAGAGGAAGAGCCGGCCATGGCCTGCGACCTCTGGCTCGTCCCGCTGGTGGACGTGCTGAGCCACAGCCCCGACAACCCCTTCCGGGACGACCTCGCGCTCTACAACCAGGTGCTGGCCTCCCGGGGCCTGCCCGAGATGCCGGTCTACCGGTTCGTGCCGGGGCTCAGCGGGGCGGTCGAGCCGATAGCCGCGTTCGACTACGACTCGCTGCACTTCCTGCGCCGGGCCTATCTGCTGGGCCTGACCGGCCTGGACATCACGCCGGTGGACGCGCTCGGCGGCGACTACGAGCAGCTGCTGGAGATGTTCGAGAGCAGCGCCGAACAGTCCCACCTGGTCTGGCACTTCGACCACGCCGGCGCGTACGTGCCGATCGAGTTCGCCGCCCCGCTGGTGGAGGAGTCGCTGCTCGCCGCGGGCGGGCCGCTGGGCTCCAGTCACGGGCTGCTGCGCGAGTTGCAGGCCGTCGCCCCGGCGCTGGGCATCGACCCGTTCGACCCGCCGGCGCCGACCAGGCCGCTCGGCCCGACCGGCCTGGAGCAGCCGTTCGGCCCGCCGCTGGACGACCTGCACCCGTTCGCCCGGGAGCGGCACGCCTGGGCGGGCCTGTACGCGGCGGCGACCCGGAGCCTGCACCAGGGCTCGATGATCGTCTTCGCCTGAGCCCGAGCCCGAGCCCGAGCCACCGCCTGAGTCGCCGCCTGCGCCGCCGTCGGCGGCCGGACGGGCGCCGGACGCCCGGAGGCGGGTCCCGGGCCCGCCTCCGCGGCCCGGGCTACCGCAGCGGCCCCTCCGGCGGCCGCTGGCGCGGCATGGTGGGCCTGGTCCCCGGAGGCGGCAGCACCCGCACCTGGGCGCCGATGCCCGGCTCGGCGCGCCCGCCCCAGTTGCCGGCGGCCTGGGTGGGCAGCCGGGTCATCCCGGCCCGGAACTCCAGCATCCACTCCGAGGTTTCGGTGCGGACCATGTCCGAGACGTCCTCGCAGAACCGCCGCAGCACCCCGAGGCACCGCTCGGCGGCCTCGCCCGCGGTGCCCTCGGTGGGGCCGAGCACCTCCCGGACGCACTCCGAGGCCCAGTCGAACTGGAAGGCCTCCAGCCGGCGCTGCAGCGCCTGCGCGGTGGAGACGTCGCGCATCCAGCCGGAGGTCAGGCCGAACACCCGGTCCGCGCCGTAACAGGCGGCGGCCAGCGCCAGCCCGACGTAGCCCCAGTCGGAGCCGTGCGCGACGGTCCCGGTGAGGTCGACCAGCGGGGCGGCGACCCCGCCGACCGCGAAGCCGGCCGAGCCGAACCGCAGCAGCCGGGCCCAGCGGCGCTTCCAGACCCGGTCCCGGCGGTACCACTCGATGGCCTCGACCGCCCGCTCCTCGGACCAGCGGTACAGCTCCTCCAGCCGCTCGGCGGGCTCGCCCCAGTCCCCCAGGGGGAACTGGCGGGCGCTCAGATCGGACCGGCGGCGGGTCGAGGCGCGGCGCGCCACGGTCGTGGCGGGCTGGTCCTCCTCGCCGATCTCCTTGCCCCAGGCACTCTCCTCGGGCTGCATTTCCGGCTGGCTCACCTGTGGGGCTCCCTGTGGCGGGCGGACTGCTGGTCTGGCTGGTTCCGACTCTGCGCGGACCGCTGTTCCACCGGCCTGACGGCCGGTGGAACAGCGGACAACGCGGCGGCCACACCGCCGTTCCGGGGCGTGTGGCGGGTGCCCCGGGGCGGCGTCACCGACGGCGGCCGGTGGTGGTCCAACAGCACTTCTTACCGCCAAATGGCTTACCGTGTGGGCGCTTCGCCAATGATCGTTACCGGATTCGGCCGACGGATCCCGAGGTGGGCCCGAGGTGGGAGGGTTGCGGCGGTCGGCGGGATTTCACCCGTCCGAGCGAGGGTCCGGTGACCCGCTGTCCTGACCCGGACACCGCGTGATGATCATCGGACCGTTGAACTGGAGGATCCTCCAGGACTGTGCGTGTACCGGCTCCCCTGTCCGTCTCTTCCTACGGGACCGGAGAGCGGCCGGAACCGGCCACCGGCTACCCTTGCGCAGCGTGAAGGTCCTCGTCATCGGCGGCGGCGCCCGCGAACACGCCCTGTGCCGCTCTCTGTCCCAAGATCCCGCCGTGACCGAGCTGCACTGTGCCCCGGGCAACGCCGGGATCGCGCAGGTGGCGACGGTCCACCAGGTCGACCAGCTGGACGGCGCGCAGGTCACCGCGCTCGCCCGCGGGCTCGGCGCCGAGCTGGTCGTGGTCGGCCCGGAGGCCCCGCTGGTCGCGGGCGTCGCCGACGCCCTGCGCGCGGCCGGCGTCGCGGTGTTCGGCCCGTCCGCCGAAGCCGCCCGTCTCGAAGGCTCCAAGGCCTTCGCCAAGGACGTGATGGCCGCCGCCGGCGTGCCCACCGCCCGCTCCTACGTCTGCACCACCCCGGCCGAGGCCGCCGAGGCGCTGGACGCCTTCGGCGCCCCGTACGTGGTCAAGGACGACGGCCTGGCCGCCGGCAAGGGCGTCGTGGTCACCTCCGACCGTGACGAGGCGCTGGCCCACGCCGCCGCCTGCGGGCAGGTGGTGATCGAGGAGTACCTGGACGGCCCCGAGGTCTCGCTGTTCGCGATCACCGACGGCACCACCGTCCTGCCGCTCCAGCCGGCCCAGGACTTCAAGCGCGCCCTGGACGGCGACCAGGGCCCCAACACCGGCGGCATGGGTGCCTACTCGCCGCTGCCCTGGGCGCCCGAGGGCCTGGTCGAGGAGGTCCTGGAGACCGTCCTGCAGCCGACCGTGGACGAGCTGCGCCGGCGCGGCACCCCGTTCTCCGGCCTGCTCTACGCGGGCCTGGCGCTGACCTCGCGCGGCACCCGGGTGATCGAGTTCAACGCCCGCTTCGGCGACCCGGAGACCCAGGTCGTGCTGGCCCGGCTGCGCACCCCGCTGGCCGGCGTCCTGCACGCCTCGGCCACCGGCACGCTGGACCAGCTGGAGCCGCTGCGCTGGGACGAGGGCGCCGCGGTCACCGTGGTGATCGCCGCCGAGGGCTACCCGGCGGCGCCGCGCACCGGCGACCCGATCGAGGGCCTGGCCGAGGCGGAGGCCGCCGACGGCACCGCCTACGTGCTGCACGCCGGGACGAAGGCGGCCGAGGACGGCCGGGTGCTGAGCGCCGGCGGCCGGGTGCTGTCGGTCACCGCGACCGGGACCGGGCTCGCCGAGGCACGTGAGCGGGCCTACCGGGCGGTGGAGCGGATCTCGCTGGCCGGCGGCCAGCACCGCGGCGACATCGCGCTGAAGGCCGCGCAGTAGCGGCCGCGCACCCCCTCCTTCCCCCCGGACCCCCGGCGAGCGATCCGCGCGCCGGGGGTCCGGGCTTTCGCCGGACCGGGGCGGCGCCCGGCGCACCCCCGAGCACCCCCGCGGGGCCGGCGGGCAACCCCCATGGACGCAGCCGCGGCCCGGCGTTTCGGGCCCGGACGGGGCCGGAGCGGACTCCGGGCCCGGCGCACCGTTCGGCGGCCGGAATCCAGCCCATCGAGTGACAGCGGCCGCATCCGGCTGACGCAACCGGGCGCCCGGCCTTATGGTGCGCTGGACCACGGCGCCACAGGTCGGGCCGCTTCCGCCCGCCGCCGGGTAGCGGCGGTCGTGCGGGGGGATGCTGGACGGCGTCCGGCCGGACCGGACACGCCCGGGCCGTCCGACGCCGCCCCGGGCGGCCGTCCGGAATCCGGGCGGCGTCACCGGGACGAGTGGAAACCGGGGCGATCCGGAACACCCACCCGGACACGGGCGTCGAAAATGTCAGAAGCGCCACGCAGCATGAATCACCGGGGCTCGGCCGACACCGTTTCCCGGTCGGAACTGATCGTTTCGAATCGGCTCAGGGGCCCTCGCCGGGCACCCGAGGGCTCCGAAGGGGGTGCCGCACCGTATGGCCGCTGTCGACACCGCGCGCGCTCACGCCCAGGCGGTCCTGCGGATCCGAGGACTCGCCCTGGCCGCCGCCGCGCTGCCCGCCGCCGCTGCCGTGGTCCTGCTGGCCGGCCGGTTCACCGGCCGGATCGGCGCCCCCGGCTCCCCCGACGCCGCCGGCTGGGACATCGCCCGCTGGACGGTCTGCGCGGTGGCCGCGCTCACCCTGCTGGTGGCCGGCGCGGCCGCCCGCCGGTACCGCGGGGCCGTCCCGCCGCAGACCCCGGCCGTGCCGCTCGCCCGCGCCCAGGCGCCCGAGCTGTACCGGCTGATCGACGACCTGGCCGAGCGCCTGGAGGTCCCCGCGCCCTCCGCCGTCGCGCTCACCCCCGACTGCGACAGCTGGCTGGAGGACGTCCCCGCCGCCCGGCCCCGCCGCCGCGCCCGCGCCGCCGGCGAGGAGCCGCCCGCGCCGGTCCTGGTGATCGGCTCGCCCTTCCTGTGGTGGATGCGGGCCGGTGAGCTGCGCGCCCTGCTCGCCCCGGTGGTGGCCGGCACCGGGCCCGCCGCCGACCCCGAGATCGCCGCCGCCCGCCGCTTCCTGCGCGCCCTGGACGCCAGCCTGGACACCGGCGCCGCCCCCGGCCCGGTCGGCGCCTCCGGCACCGGGGCCGCCCGACCGCCCCGGCGCGGCCCGGCCGCGCTCACCGGCCGGACCACCGAGCGGATCACCCGCCGGCTGCTCGGCGCCTGCCGCGAGCACGCCGCCGAACTGGAGCGCTCCGTCGCCGGCTGGGCCTCCGAACAGGCCCGCGGCGTCGACTACGGCCTGCGGATCGCCGCCCAGGAGCAGGTCGGCCTCGCGTACGCCGGCTGGGACCGGCTGCTCACCCGGGTCGCCCTGCCCGCCTGGCGGCTCGGCCGACACCCCGCCCACCTCAACGCGGGCGTGGTCGCCGCGCTCACCGAACTGTCCCGGCGCGACCGGCTGGCCGACGGCTACGGCAGCCGGCTCGGCGACCGCCCGGCCTGCGACCTGCTGGAGGAGCCCGGCACGGTGGACGCCGCGGTCTCCCGGCTCGCCGCCGAACTGTTCTTCGGCGCGCCCGCCTCCGGCGGCTGGCGCGAGCTGGAGTGGGCCGACTACCCGGCCGAGGTGGTGGACGCCGGCTGGCGCGCCCGCGCCGCCGCCCTGCAGTCCGCCCTGGACCTGCTCGCCCCGCAGTCCCGCCCCGGCGCCCCGACGCTGACCCGGCTGCTGGGCCGGCTCGCCGACGGCGACGGCGAACGGCTGGCCGCCGCCCTCGCCGCCCAGTCGGTCCGCACCACCGCGCCCGCGCCGCTGCTCGAACCGGTCCGCACCGGACGGGACGTGCTGGTCGACCACGTCACCGCGATGGTCTGCTGCGCCGCCGTGGACACCGCCGGCGCCGTCCCCGGGCTGGACTGGCTGGACGGCCCGGTGCTGCTGCTCGGCGGGGTCCGCCGCACCGACCTCGCCGAACCGGTCGCCCAGGCCGTCGAGCAGGGCCAGGACGGCCCGCTGCGGGCCTGGCTGGACGCCGCCGACGTCCGGCTGGAGAAGCCCGTCCGGCTCTGACCGGCGCCCCCGGGGAGGGGCGCGAACCCCCTCCGTGAGCGCCCCCGGCCGCCCCGGCCGCCCCGGGTCTTCGCAGGCCGGAGGCCCTCCCTCCGCCGGGCCGGAAGATTCCCGCCACTAGTTGCTACCGTGGGGTGACGCAGCGCCAGCACTGTGTGGTGTATTAGTCCGCACGCACATCCGGGAGGCACATGCCAACCGGCGGAGGTGCACCTGGGAGGGGCGCGTGGGGACCGAACTCAACCGCCGCTGGGAGTCCGGGACGCACGCGCACAGCGTCTCCGACCCCTTCGGCCAGGGCCCGCTGCCCTGGCTGCGCAGCCCGGACCGGTACCTCGCCGGCACCGGGGGCGACGTTCCCTGGTACGTCTCGGTGGACGCCCCCGGGCAGCGCCCGCTCGCCGCGGCGGGGGTGCGCGGCAAGCCCCCGGTCGGCACCCCGCTGAGCGCCAACGACGAGGAACAGCAGATCAAGGGCTTCGCCTCGGCCGGCGTGGTCCGCCCCGGGGGCTCGGTGGACCTGCGGGTCACCGTCAACCCGCCCCGCGAGTTCACCGTCGACGTCTACCGGATCGGCCACTACGCGGGCGACGGCGCCCACCACATGACCTCCAGCCCGCTGATCGCCGGCATGGTCCAGCCCGCCCCGCTGGTGGCCGGCCGGACCGTCTCCTGCCACCACTGGTGGCACACCTGGCGGCTGCAGATCCCGCCGCACTGGCGCCCCGGCGCGTACGTCGCCGTGCTCACCACGGCCGACATGCTGCACCGCAGCCACATCCCCTTCACCGTCCGGGACTTCGAGGACCAGACCCGGGCCGCCGAACTGCTGCTGGTCGTCCCCGACGTCACCTGGCAGGCGTACAACCTCTTCCCGGAGGACGGCCGCAGCGGCGCCAGCCTCTACCACGCCTGGGACGGCGGCCTGCTGGTCGGCGAGACCGAGGCGGCCGTCACCGTCTCCTTCGACCGCCCGCACGCCACCGCCGGCCTCCCGCTGCACGTCGGCCACGCCTACGACTTCATCCGCTGGGCCGAGCGCTACGGCTACGACCTCTCCTACGCCACCGCCACCGACCTGCACGCCGGACTCGTCGACGCCTCCCGGCACCGGGCACTGGTCTTCCCCGGCCACGACGAGTACTGGTCCGAGCCGATGCGCCGTGCCGTCGAAGGGGCCAGGGACGGCGGCACCTCACTGGTCTTCCTCTCTGCCAACACCATGTACTGGCGGGTCGAGCTGAGCCCCGGGCCCTCCGGCGAGGCCAACCGGATGCTCAACTGCCGCAAGCGCCAGAAGGTCCGCCCCGACAACCCGGCCGCCGGGGCGCCCGGCGCCGCCAGCGCGCTGTGGCGCGACGCCGGCGAGCCGGAACAGCACCTGCTCGGCCTCCAGTACTCCGGCCGGGTCGCCGCCGCCGTCCCGCTCGTCGCCCGGCACACCGCGCACTGGTTCTGGGCCGGCACCGGCCTGCACGAGGGCGACGGGCTGCCCGGGCTGGTGGCCGGCGAGGCGGACCGCTACTACCCCAAGGTCGCCCTGCCCGGGCACACCGAACGGGTGCTGCTCGCCCACTCCCCGTACCAGGACCCGGCCGGGCGCACCCGCTACCAGGAGACCTCGCTCTACCGGGCGCCCAGCGGCGCGTACGTGTTCGCCTCCGGCACCTTCGCCTGGTCGCCCGCGCTGAACCGCCCCGGGCTCACCGACGAGCGGATCCAGCGCGCCACCGCCAACCTGCTGGACCGCCTCTGCAAGAACGGCTGAACGCCCCTCGGGCCGGCCCGCACGGGTGGTCATGACAGACTCGACCCCAGTGACCTCCCCTTTCGCGCCGCACCGCCCGCGAACGACCCCTGAGGACTGAGACGACCTTGAGTGGATTTGTCACCAAGCCCGAGCCGGTCCAGGTACCCGGCCTGGTCCACCTGCACACCGGCAAGGTGCGCGACCTGTACCGCACCGAGTCGGGTGACCTCGTGATGGTCGCCAGCGACCGCACCTCCGCCTACGACTGGGTGCTGCCCAACGAGATCCCCGACAAGGGCCGCATCCTCACCCAGCTCTCGCTGTGGTGGTTCGAGCGGATCGCGGACATCGTGCCCAACCACGTGATCTCCACCGAGGTCCCGGCCGGCGCCCCGGCCGACTGGAAGGGCCGCACCCTGGTCTGCCGCAGCCTGGACATGGTCCCGGTCGAGTGCGTGGCCCGCGGCTACCTGGCCGGCTCCGGCCTGGAGGAGTACCGCGACTCCCGCACCGTCTGCGGCATCGCCCTGCCCGAGGGCCTGGACGACGGCTCCGAGCTGCCCGCCCCGGTCTACACCCCGGCGCTCAAGGCCGAGGTCGGCGAGCACGACGAGAACGTCCCCTACGAGGAGACCGCCCGCCGGGTCGGCGCCGAGCTGGCCGCCCAGCTGCGCCAGACCACCCTGGCCGTCTACTCCCGCGCCCGGGACATCGCCCGCGACCGGGGCATCATCCTGGCCGACACCAAGTTCGAGTTCGGCCTGCTGGACGGCGAACTGGTGATCGGCGACGAGGTGCTGACCCCGGACTCCTCGCGGTTCTGGCCGGCCGACGCGTGGGAGCCGGGCCGCCCGCAGCCCTCCTTCGACAAGCAGATCGTCCGCGACTGGCTGACTTCCCCGGCCTCCGGCTGGGACCGCCGCGGCGAGCAGCCGCCGCCGAGCCTGCCCGCCGAGGTGGTCGAGAAGGTCCGCGCCAAGTACGTCGAGGCCTACGAGCGGCTGACCGGCCTCAGCTGGGCCTGAGCCCGGTGGACGCCCGCGGGCCCGGCGGTCAGATCCAGCCGTGCTCGCGGGCGATCCGCACCGCCGCGTGCCGGTTCTCCGCGCCCAGCTTGGCGGCGGCCGAGGACAGGTAGTTGCGGACGGTGCCCTGGGAGAGCGAGGCCCGTTCGGCGATCCCGGCGACCGAGGTGCCGTCCGCGGCGAGCTCCAGCACGTCCGTCTCGCGCGGGGTCAGCGGGCTCTCCCCGGCGGCGATCGCGTCCGCCGCCAGCTCCGGGTCCACGTACCGGCCGCCGGCCCGCACGGTCCGGATGATCCCGGCGAGGTCGGCCGCCGAGACCGTCTTCGGCAGGAAGCCCCGGACGCCCACCTCCAGCGCCCGCTTCAGGTAGCCGGGGCGGCCGTGGCCGGTGACGATCATGCAGCGGCAGTCCGGCAGCAGCGTGCGCAGGCTGGTGGCCACCTCGATGCCGTCCAGGCCGGGCATCTGGAGGTCGAGCACCGCGATGTCCGGCCGGTGGGCCTGGGCCATCGCCACCGCCTCCGGGCCGGAGGCGGCCTGGGCGACCACCGCGATGTCCTCCTCCAGCGAGAGCAGCGCGGCCAGCGCGCCGCGGATCAGGTGCTCGTCGTCGGCGAGCAGGACGCGGACGGGCGCGGTGTCGGTCATCGGCGGGGCCTTCCGTACGGCGGTTCTCAGAGCGGGACGCTGGCGAGCAGCCGGAAGCTGCCGGGTGCGGCCTCCGGGAGGGTCAGCTCGCCGTCGTGGGCGGCGAGCCGCTCGCGCAGTCCGCGCAGGCCGGTGCCGCCGCCCTGGGAGGGCAGTGGCACGGCCGGTACCCCGTCATTCTCCAGCTCCAGCACCGCCCGGCCGTCCTCCCGGCGGAGCCGGATCGCGCAGCGGCCCGCCTCGCTGTGCCGCAGGACGTTGGTGGTGGCCTCGCGGATCACCCAGCCGAGCACCGACTGGACCGGGGCCGGCAGCCGGTCGGCGTCCTCGCCGAGGTCGATCTCGCAGGCCACGTCGGCGGAGCGGAGCACCGCGCGGGCGCCGACCGCCTCCGCGTGCAGGTCCGCCGTGCGGTAGCCGCGGACCACGTCGCGGACCTCGCGCTGGGACTCCTGGGCGATCTGCTGGACCTCGGCCATCTGGTCGGCGGCCTCCGGGCGGCCGCGCCGGGCCAGCTGGACGGCCAGTTCGCTCTTGAGCGCGATGGTGGTGAGGTTGCGGCCCATCACGTCGTGCAGGTCGCGGGAGAACCGCAGCCGCTCCTCGGCGACGGCCAGCCGGGACTGGGCCTCACGGGCGGCGTCCAGCTCCCAGACCACCGACTGGAGCCAGGCGAAGCTGCGGCAGCTGGACCCGATGAAGAACATCACCAGCGCGCTGCCGGCCAGCAGCCCGAGGGAGGTCGCCAGGTCGGCGCCGGTCAGCAGCACCGGGGGGAGGACGGCCAGCAGGCCGACGGTCCCGGCGAGGGCCGCCCGGCGCGGGGCCAGTCCGACCGAGGCCGGGCCGAAGGCGGAGAACAGGATGGTGCTGGCGACCGGGAGGGTGAAGACCGCCTCCTCGGTACTGGAGGCCGCGCCGACCCGCGGGCCGAGCAGCAGCACCAGCCAGGCGCCGGCCACCGCGACGCCGCCGGTGAGGGCGAGCCAGCGCAGGTGGTCGGTGGGCCGCTTCAGGTAGTGGTCCAGCGAGGTGCGGTAGGCCCGCAGGGTGATCAGGGTCTGGGCGAACCCGAGCACCAGGGCGACCCTGGCGGCCGGGTGGGCGCGGTAGTCCGGGTCGGACGTGTTGATCAGCAGCGTGACCGGCAGCGGGGCGAGCGCCATCAGGTAGAGCGACCAGCGGAGGTAGAGCTCCGATCGCTGGGGCTTGGAGTAGCCCTTCCATGCGCGCACCGGATTCGCGACGCCCATCTGTTCTGCTCCCCGTTCGACCATGATCGTGCTGCTGCCTTCCTATCAGAGGTGGAGCGGGGAGCGGACCTTCGGTTGGAAGAGTTCCCAGGTCAGCGGCGCGGCTCCCAGCGGAAGTAGCGGACGGCGGCCCAGACCGCGAGGGCCAGCCAGATGCCGCCGGTGACCAGGTGCGGGGCGGCGGTGGCCCAGGTGCCGGCGAAGCCGGTCGGGGCGGCGGAGCCGTCGGTGCCGAACCAGCCGACCCGGACCAGCTGGAAGGCCGGGGTGGTGGGCAGCAGGCGGCAGATGTCGGCGAGGCGGTCCGGCATGACCTCCAGCGGGATGAACAGGCCGGAGCCGAACTGGGTGAGCAGCAGGACCGGCATGGTGGTGATGCCCGAGCTCTCCACGGTACGGGTGAAGGCGCTGGAGACGGCGGCCAGCGCCATCAGGGTCGCGACGACCAGGACCAGGCCGACGGCCAGCAGGACCGGGTTGGCCGGGGCGGTGAGGTCCAGCGCGGTGGCGCCGACGACACCGATCACGGTGCACATCACCAGGGCCAGGCCGACCGAGGGGACGGCGGTGCCGGCCAGGATCTCCAGGTCCCGGGCCTCGCCGGTGCGCAGCCGCTTGAGCACCAGCTCGCCGCGGCGGGCCACGTAGGCGGCGGTGAGGTTGTAGTAGACGACGAAGGCCAGCACCATCCCGACCGCGCCGTTGACCAGCAGCGAGTCGACGTCCAGGCCGGGGTTGGTCTCGGCCTGCTGGGCGAGCACGTTCTGCAGGCCGAAGATCAGGATCAGCGGCAGCAGCACCGCGGTGAACAGGGCGGTCCGGTTGCGCAGCAGCAGGATGCCTTCGGCCCGGCCGAGGGCGAGCAGCCGGCGGACGGAGGTGCTCTTCGGCCCGGCGGTGGCGGTGGTGACGGCGGTGGTCATCGGGCGAGTCCGATCAGCTTGCGGCGGGCGGGGGGAGTGGCGGGGGAGTCGGCCGGGGGCTGGTGGGCGGCCTCGGCGGCGATGGCCAGGAAGGCCTGCTCCAGCGAGGCGCTGCGGGCGTCCAGGGCGCCGAGGGCGATGCCCTGGTGGCCGGCCCAGCCGAGCAGGTCGGTCAGCGTCGCCTGGAGGTGCGGCGTCCGGACGGTGACCTTGCGGCCGTCGGCGGTGACGGTGGCGCCGGCCAGCGGCGGGATCGAGGCGCCGGCGAACTCGGGGAGTTCGAAGGAGATCTGCGACGGCCGCCCGGCGATCACCTCGGCCACTGTGCCGGAAGCGACGATCCGGCCGCCGTGCATGATCGCCAGCCGGTCGGCGAGCTCCTCGGCCTCCTCCAGGTAGTGCGTGGTGAGCAGCACCGTGGTGCCCTGGGCGCGCAGCTCGCGGACCAGCCGCCAGACGGCGGCGCGGGCCTCCGGGTCGAGGCCGGTGCTCGGCTCGTCCAGGAACAGCACCTCGGGCCGGCCGAGCAGGGCCATCGCCAGGTCGAGGCGGCGGCGCTCGCCGCCGGAGAGCTGCTTGACCCGGACGTTGCGGCGGTGGCCGAGGTCGACCAGCTCCAGCGCCTCGTCCAGCGGGCGGGCGTGGCTGGTGGCGCCGGCCCAGGACCGGCCGGTCTCGGCGACGGTGAGGTCGCCGGGGAAGCCGCCCTCCTGGAGCATGATGCCGATCCGGGGCCGGACGGCGGCGCGATCGCGGTACGGGTCGCGGCCGAGCACCCGGACCCGGCCCTCGGTCGGGGCGGCGAGGCCCTCGATCAGCTCCATGGTGGAGGTCTTGCCGGCCCCGTTGGTGCCCAGCAGGGCGAACAGCTCACCGCGGCCGACGGTCAGGTCGACGCCGCGGACGGCGTGGTAGCGGCTGCTGCCGGTGCCGTAGTGGCGGTGCAGGTCGGTGACCTCGATCACGTGATCGCCGGGGCGGTGGGGCTGGCTCGTTTCCATGCCTCAAGCCTCCCGTCGCCCGGCGGCCGAAGGCAGTGCGCGCCTTCATGAGAACCCGGTGCGGATCCACGGGTCGGCGATGACAAATGTCATGGGTGCCCGGGACGGAAACGCCGAAGGGCCCTCTCGACCGAGAGGACCCTTCGTACTGGAGCGGACGACGAGATTCGAACTCGCGACCCTCACCTTGGCAAGGTGATGCTCTACCAACTGAGCCACGTCCGCAGGATGGAACTATGCAATTGTGCTGTGCTCGCGCACTGCGAGCGGACGACGAGATTCGAACTCGCGACCCTCACCTTGGCAAGGTGATGCTCTACCAACTGAGCCACGTCCGCACGGTGCCTGGTGGGGCACCGGCCGCCGTTCCGGATCTCTCCGTTGCGGCGACGAGGAATACTCTACAGCATCCGAAGGGGTGGTCGTCCCGCCCCCGGGACGCGGGCGGGACGACCGGTGCCTGCGGTTGTTCAGTTCGCCTCGGCGAACGCCTCGTACACGTGCTTCGGGATCCGGCCGCGGGCCGGCAGCTCCATGCCGCGGGACTGGGCCCAGGCGCGCACGGCGGCCGGGTCGGGGGTGAGGGCGGTGCGGCGGAAGGACTTCCCGGTGCGGCTCTGGCGGCGGCCCGCGGCGACGAACGGGGCGAGGGCCTCCCGCAGCTTTTCCGCGTTGTCCACGGACAAATCGATCTCGTACGACTTCCCGTCCACGCCGAAGTGGACGGTTTCCGCGGCAGCGCCGCCGTCCAGGTCGTCGGAGAGCGTGACAACTACACGCTGAGCCATGGGTGTCAATCCTCTCGGGCAATTCGGCCGACAAGGGCGCGGGCGCGCCCCCGGGCCTGATGTGCACCTATCGCGCACGTGCATACGGGCAGGCCGGATGGCCGTGCCGGATACGCAGCACTCGCCGCGGCAGGTGGCCCTATTCTGCACCCGAAGCGGGGAGAAATCGAAGAGTCCGGCTTTCTTTTCCGGATATTCACGTGTCTTCGCCGGGATGCGGGATAGTCGGTGCACTCGGCTGGCCGATCTGTCCGGAGTGCCGGTATTCGGGTGCTCTTCGGCCGTTCCCCCGGGGGCCCGGGAATCCGGCGAAAAGGGGCGTGCGGCGGGGGGTCCGGGGCGGATCGGGGCCTTGCGGCGTAAGGGTCGTGGGTCTACGCGCGTCACCACGCCCGGCCAGCAATCCCGCCCGAAACCCCCGGTAGTCTGGAGTTCCCCCGCCTCACGAAGACACCACCGGGAGTGCCAGTGGCACGCGTCGTAGTCGACGTCATGCTCAAGCCGGAGATCCTCGACCCCCAGGGACAGGCGGTGCAGCGCGCACTGCCCCGTCTCGGATTCACCGGGATCGCCGACGTCCGCCAGGGCAAGCGTTTCGAGCTGGAGCTGGAGGGCCCGGTCGACGACGCCGCGCTCGCCCGTGTCCGCGAAGCCGCCGAGACCTTTCTCGCCAACACCGTGATCGAGGACTTCACGGTCCGCGTCGAGGAGGAGGGCAAGTGACCACCCGCGTCGGCGTCGTCACTTTCCCCGGCTCCCTCGACGACCGCGACGCCCGTCGCGCGGTCCGCCTCGCCGGCGCCGAGCCGGTCGCGCTCTGGCACCGTGACAAGGATCTCCACCAGGTCGACGCGGTCGTCCTGCCGGGCGGATTCAGTTACGGCGACTATCTGCGCTGCGGTGCGATCTCCCGCTTCTCGCCGGTGATGGAGACCGTCATCGAGCAGGCCAGGGCGGGAATGCCGGTTCTCGGTATCTGCAACGGCTTCCAGGTGCTGTGCGAATCGCACCTGCTGCCCGGCGCGCTCACCCGCAACGACTCGCTGCACTTCATCTGCCGCGACCAGAAGCTGCGGATCGAGAACAACGGCTCCGCCTGGACCCGCGATTACGCGGTCGGCCAGGAAATCGTCGTCCCGCTGAAGAACGGTGAGGGCCGCTTCGTCGCCGACGGGCGCGTCCTGGACGAGCTGGAGGCCGAGGGCCGGGTGGTCGCCCGTTACCTGGACGTCAACCCCAACGGTTCGTACCGCGACATCGCCGGCATCACCAACGCCGCCGGCAATGTCGTCGGCCTGATGCCGCACCCCGAGCACGCCGTGGAGCCGCTCACCGGTCCCACCACCGAGGGCCTGGGCTTCTTCACTTCCGTCCTGAAGCAGCTGGTGAACGCCTGATGAGCCTCGACACCGTCAAGAACGCCGAGCAGACCCCGGACGCCGCCCAGCCGTGGGCCGAGCTCGGCCTCAAGCAGGACGAGTACGCGCGCATCCGGGAGATTCTCGGCCGCCGCCCGACCGGCGCGGAACTCGCCATGTACTCGGTCATGTGGTCGGAGCACTGTTCGTACAAGAGCTCCAAGGTCCACCTGAAGCAGTTCGGCGAGAAGAAGCCCGAGACGGACGCGATGCTCGTCGGCATCGGCGAGAACGCCGGTGTGGTCGACGTCGGCCAGGGTTACGCGGTCACCTTCAAGGTCGAGTCGCACAACCACCCGTCGTACATCGAGCCCTACCAGGGCGCGGCCACCGGCATCGGCGGCATCGTCCGCGACATCCTGGCGATGGGCGCCCGTCCGGTCGCCGTGATGGACCCGCTGCGGTTCGGCGCGGCCGACCACCCGGACACCCGGCGCGTGCTGCCCGGGATCGTCGCGGGCATCGGCGGCTACGGCAACTGCCTGGGCCTGCCGAACATCGGCGGCGAGGTCGTCTTCGACTCCTGCTACCAGGGCAACCCGCTGGTCAACGCGCTGTGCGTGGGTGTCATGAAGCACGAGGACATCCACCTCGCGCAGGCCTCCGGCGCCGGCAACAAGGTCATCCTGTACGGCGCCCGCACCGGCGGCGACGGCATCGGCGGCGTCTCGGTGCTCGCCTCCGAGACCTTCGACGACACCAAGCCGACCAAGCGCCCGGCCGTCCAGGTCGGCGACCCGTTCCAGGAGAAGCTCCTCATCGAGTGCACCCTGGAGATCTTCGGCGAGAAGCTCGTCAAGGGCATCCAGGACCTCGGCGGCGCCGGCCTGTCCTGCGCCACCTCCGAGCTGGCCTCGGCCGGCTCCGGCGGCATGCGGATCGACCTCGACACCGTGCACCTGCGCGACCACACGCTCTCGCCCGAGGAGATCCTCATGAGCGAGTCGCAGGAGCGCATGTGCGCCATCGTCGAGCCCGACAAGGTCGCCCGCTTCCTGGAGATCTGCGAGAAGTGGGACGTCATCGCCAACGTCATCGGTGAGGTCACCGACGGCGAGCGGCTGGAGATCTACTGGCACGGCGACCTCGTCGTGGACGTGCCGCCGCGCACCGTCGCCCACGAGGGTCCGACCTACCAGCGCCCGTTCGCCCGCCCCGGCTGGCAGGACGCGCTGCAGGCCGACGCCCCGACCGCCGAGCGGCTGGCCCGCCCGGCCACCGGTGAGGGCCTCAAGGCCGACCTGCTGAAGGTCGCCTCGCACCCGAACCAGGCCTCCAAGTCCTGGATCACCGACCAGTACGACCGCTACGTGCTCGGCAACACCGTGCTCTCGCACGGCGAGGACTCGGGCATGATCCGGATCGACGACGAGACCAACCTCGGCGTCTCGGTCGCCACCGACGGCAACGGCCGCTACACCAAGCTGGACCCGTACACCGGTGCCCAGCTGGCCCTCGCCGAGGCGTACCGCAACGTCGCGGCTGGCGGTGCCAAGCCGCTCGCCGTCTCGGACTGCCTCAACTTCGGCTCCCCCGAGGACCCGGACGTGATGTGGCAGTTCGCCGAGGCCACCCGCGGTCTGGCCGACGCCTGCCTGACCCTGGGCACCCCGGTGACCGGCGGCAACGTCTCGCTGTACAACCAGACCGGCGAGGTCGCCATCCACCCGACCCCCGTGGTCGCGGTGCTCGGCGTCATCGACGACGTCACCCGCCGCACCCCGGTGGCCTTCGCCGAGGAGGGGCAGCTGCTCTACCTGCTCGGCGACACCGAGGACGAGCTGGGCGGCTCGGCCTGGTCGCAGGCGGTCCACGACCACCTGGGCGGTCTGCCGCCCAAGGTCGACCTGGAGCGCGAGCGGCTGCTCGGCGAGATCCTGATCTCCGGTTCGCGCGACGGCATGATCGACGCCGCGCACGACCTGTCCGACGGCGGCCTGGGCCAGGCCCTGGTGGAGAGCTGCCTCAAGGGCGGCCGTGGCGCCCGGGTCGTCGTGCCCGAGGGCCTGGACCCGTTCGTGTTCCTGTTCTCCGAGTCGGCCGGCCGCGCCGTCGTGGCGGTGCCGCGCAGCGAGGAGCTCCGGTTCAACGACATGTGCACCGCGCGGGGCCTGCCGGCCACCCGGATCGGTGTGGTCGACGGCGACAGCCTGGACGTCCAGGGCCAGTTCAGCGTCTCGCTGGCGGAGCTGAAGGACGCCCACACCGGCGTCATCGAGGCCCTGCTGGGCTGAGTCCCTCCAGTTCCGGGGGCGGGCGGTTCCGGTCGGAACCGCCCGCCCCCGGGCGTATGTTGGGGCCCATGCCTGCCAAGTCCCGTACGTACCGACCCGCCAAGGTGCACGCCGCGCTGGCGGCGCAGACCGAGGCCCTGCGCGCGGCCGTCCACCGGTTGACCGCCGACGACCTGGAGCGGCCGACCCGGCTCGGCTCCTGGCGGGTGCGCGAGCTGGTGGCCCATCTGAGCCTGGTGCTGGACCGGCTGCCCGAGCAGTTGACCGGTCCGGTGCCGGACGGGCCGCCGGTCACCCCGTCCCGGTTCACCGAGCTGACCGGGACGGTCGCCGAGGCGGTCGACACCGCGGTGACCGGGTTCGCGGCCGAGGAGTTCGCCGGCCCGCCCGGTGCGGTGGCCGCCCGGTTCGACCGTTCGGTGGACACCGCGCGGGCCGCGCTGGACGCCGTGGCGGACGACGCGCCCGCCCGGCCGGTGGCCATGCGGTTCGGCCCGATGCCGCTCACCGAGTTCCTGGTGACCAGGCTGGTCGAGACGGTGGTGCACGCCGACGACCTGGCCGCCGCGCTCGGTGCGGAGCCGTTCCCGCACGACAAGCAGGCGGTGGCCGCCGTCACCCGGCTGCTCGCCGACGCCTTCGCCGACCGGGTGCCCGGCGGCGCGGTCGAGCTGCGGGTGCCGCCGTACGCGGTGGTGCAGGCCGTCGAGGGTCCCCGGCACACCCGGGGCACCCCGCCGAACGTGGTGGAGACCGACCCGCTGACCTGGATCCGGCTGGCCACCGGCCGCACCGGCTGGGCGGAGGCGGTCGACGCCGCCGCAGTGTCCGCCGGCGGCGAGCGCAGCGACCTGCGGGCGTACCTGCCGCTGCTGGGCTGAGCGGCCCCGTCCCGGCACGGGCCGGTTCAGGGGACCGAGGGGCCGCTCAGGTAGCCGCCGTCGGCGCCGTACGGCCAGGCGTTGGGCGTGCAGCCCTTGAGCCCGTAGATCTGCTGCATCATCGCGGGCGCCGGCTTGCCGGGGCCGGGGCAGGTCTCGTGGCCGTGGCCGATCCGGTGGCCGACCTCGTGGTTGATCACCAGTGCCCGGTACTCGTCGATCGGGCCGTCGAACTGGGGTGAGCCGGTGGTCCAGCGCTTGACGTTGACCAGCACCTGGTTGCCGACGTTGCAGTTCACCTCGCCGTGGGTGTCGAGCCCGGCGGCGCCGCAGATCCTGTCCACGGTGGCGGGGGAGGCGATCTTCACGGTGAAGTCGTAGGCCCCTTCGGCGACCCGCTGGAAGCCGTTGCGCCGGTCGTTGGTCCACCCGCGCTTGTCGGCCAGGATGCCCTGGATCTGCGTGGCGGAGAGGGCCGCGTCGACGCCGATGCCGTCCTCGACCTCGACCCGGTAGCGGCGGATCCGGCCCTTGCCGACCGGGTCGGCGGAGCCCGGGACGACGGTGAAGGTGCCGGTGCCCTTGGCCGGGGGGCTCTCCGGCGCGCTCGGCTGCGCCGGGGTGGCGGTGGCGGTGGGGGTGGGGGCCTCCGGGGCAGGGGTCTCGGCCGGTGGCGGCGCCGTGGTGACGGCCGGTGCCGGGGCGGCGCCCGGCGGCGTCGTGGCGCCCTCGGGCGGGGCGACCCGGGCCTGGGCGGTCCGGTCGGCGCCGGGCAGCGCGTCGGGGCGGTTCAGGACGAAGAGGGTGCCGCCGAGGATGGCCACCGCGGCGACCAGGGCGGCGAGCATGCCGGGTCCGAGCCGGCGGCGCGGCGGGCGCCGGCGGCGGCGGGAGGCCGCCCGGGTGCCGGCGCGGGGGGCCGGTCCGGCGGGGGCCCGACGGCACGTTCCGCCGGTCGCGCGGCCGGACGGGCCGGGACGCGCTGCGGTACGGGATCGGCGGGCGGGGTTTGGTGCGGGCACGCTGGGGGCTCTCTGTCGACCGGTGGGGCCGCGAACCCTCGAACTGACGTGCGCTCCCCCTCGCGGGCCCACCCTGGCATGGCGAAGTGGTGAATGTCCACGGGCTTTGTGTGTACGTACCGAACGGAAACCGCCCCCACCGTCCGAATACGGGCGGTGGGGGCGGCGTCGGCGGATGGTCCGGTCTCCCGGCCGGGGGAGGTCAGCCCAGGGTGGCGGCGGCGGTCGGCGAGCTGTCCCGCAGGAACTGCGTGCAGCGCTCCGCCTCCTCCTTCTCCTCGATCGCGGCGGCGGCCCGGCCGAGCGCGTGCAGCGCCCGCAGGAAGCCGCGGTTCGGCTCGTGCTCCCACGGCACCGGGCCGTGGCCCTTCCAGCCGCTGCGCCGCAGCGCGTCCAGCCCGCGGTGGTAGCCGGTGCGGGCGTAGGCGTAGGACTCCACGACCCGGCCGGCCGCGTAGGCGTCGTCGGCGAGCTGGGCCCAGGCCAACGAGGAGGTCGGGAACTTCGCCGCGACCTCGGCCGGGGAGGCGCCGCCGGCCAGCAGCTCCAGCGGAGCGGGCTCGGCGGGCAGGTGCGTCGGGGGCGGGCCCCCGAGGAGGTTCTCGTGAATGGTCATGCCCCCCAGTGAACCACCGGGGGGCATGGACGCAGGACCGCGTGCGGGGCGCGGGGACTACTTCAGGCGGTTGCCGGCCGAGCGCAGCTGCTGGGCGGCCTCGGTCACCCGGGCGGCCATGCCGGCCTCGGCGAGCTTGCCCCAGGTGCGCGGGTCGTAGGTGTTCTTGCGGCCGACCTCGCCGTCGACCTTCAGCACGCCGTCGTAGTTCTGGAACATGTGCGCGGCGACCGGGCGGGTGAAGGCGTACTGGGTGTCGGTGTCCAGGTTCATCTTCACGACGCCGTTCTCCAGCGCGGTGGCGATCTCCTCGGCGCTGGAGCCGGAGCCGCCGTGGAAGACGAAGTCGAACGGGTCGGTCTTGCCGTACTGCTTGCCGATCGCGTCCTGGAGCTCGCGCAGCAGCTCCGGCTTCAGCACGACGTTGCCCGGCTTGTAGACGCCGTGCACGTTGCCGAAGGAGGCGGCCAGCAGGTAGCGGCCCTTCTCGCCGAGGCCCAGCGCCTCGGCGGTGCGGACGGCGTCGTTGACGGTGGTGTACAGCTCGTCGTTGATCTCGTGGGTGACGCCGTCCTCCTCGCCGCCGGTCGGGGTGATCTCGACCTCAAGGATGATCTTGGCGGCGGCGGCCTGGGCGAGCAGCTCCTGGGCGATCGCCAGGTTGTCGCTCAGGGTCTCGGCGGAGCCGTCCCACATGTGCGACTGGAAGAGCGGGTTCTGGCCCTTGGCCACGCGCTCGGCGGAGACCGCCAGCAGCGGGCGGACGTAGCCGTCCAGCTTGTCCTTGGGGCAGTGGTCGGTGTGCAGCGCGACGGTGATGTCGTACTTGGCGGCGACGATGTGCGCGAACTCGGCGAGCGCGACCGCGCCGGTCACCATGTCCTTGTTGTGCTGGCCGCCCAGGAACTCCGCGCCGCCGGTCGAGATCTGGATGATGCCGTCACTCTCGGCCTCGGCGAAGCCGCGGAGCGCGGCGTGCAGGGTCTGCGTCGAGGTCACGTTGATCGCCGGGTAGGCGAACTTGCCCGCCTTGGCCCGGTCCAGCATCTCGTTGTAGACCTCGGGAGTTGCGATGGCCATGCGAATCCGCTCCTGTGGGTTTGCGGCGTACGGACGGTGCAGTCCGACGCTGTGTACGCCTTTTGACGACTCCGGGGTACCGGGGCCGGTGCGCGGCTCTGCGGTGCGGCGGACCGGTACCAAGGTTCGAGGCAGCGGCCGCGGGGCGGCGATGAGGGTGTTCGCCGCTGCGGGCCGGACGCCGGTGCCATCTTCCCAGAATGCCCACCGGCTCCACCATGCGGCCCGCCAGTCGGGACGGCGGGCCCGGGGAGGTGGCGGGGGACGTCCGGTGGGGTGGAGGCGATGTGCGACGAAAGGATGACCGCCCGCTCGCCCCCTGGCGCGAAGCCCCGGCGAAGACGGGCCCGCTATCCTGCGCCGTGTGGACTACAACCAGCTGGCCGTCAATCTGCTCGACGCCAAATCACTGATCTCGTCCCTCGGTGCCATCGGGCTGATCGCGATCATCTTCGCGGAGACCGGCCTCCTGGTCGGGTTCTTCTTCCCGGGTGACTCGCTGCTCATCATCGCCGGCGTGGCCTCGTCGAGCGCCGCGTCGTCGGTCCTCGGCGACGGTGCGCGGCTGCCGCTCGCGACCCTGCTGATCGGGGCCCCGATCGCGGCGATCGTCGGTGCCCAGCTCGGGCACCAGATCGGCGTGAAGGTCGGACCGAGGATGTTCGACAAGCCCGAATCGAAGATCTTCAAGCGCGAGTACGTGCTGAAGGCCGAGGAGTACTTCAACCGCTTCGGCCCCGGCAAGGCCGTCGTGCTCGCCCGCTTCATGCCGATCGTCCGGACCTTCCTGAACCCGGTCGCGGGCACCCTGGAGATGCCGGCCAAGACCTTCTTCCTCTGGAACGTGGTCGGCGGCGTCCTGTGGACCGAGTCGATGCTGCTGATCGGCTACTTCTTCGGCGACGCGCTCGCCCCGGTGATCGACAAGTACCTGATCCCGGCGGTGCTGCTGATCGTGCTGCTCTCGATCTCGCCGATGATCTTCGAGGTGCTGCGCGAGCGCAAGAAGAAGAAGGCGGGCGGCGCGCAGGCCGCCGAGGGCGGCGAGGCCGTCCAGGCCGGCGGCGGACGCCACCGGCGCGACTGAGCCCCGCTCCCGTACGACGGCCGGGGCCGGTGTGTTTCACGTGAAACACACCGGCCCCGGCCGTTCGTCGTGCGGGCAGGAGGGACGGGCTCAGAGGCCCAGGTCCTCCAGGTTGTACGCGGTGACGTACGGCAGGCCCTCGGCCTCGACCGCGGCGGCGCCGCCGCGCTCGACGATCACCGCGACGCCGACCACCTCGGCGCCCGCCTCGCGCAGCGCCTCGACGGCGGTCAGCACCGAGCCGCCGGTGGTGGAGGTGTCCTCGACGGCCAGCACCCGGCGGCCCTTGACCTCCGGGCCCTCGATCCGGCGCTGGAGGCCGTGCGCCTTGCCGGCCTTGCGGACCACGAACGCGTCCAGCTCACGGCCGCGCGCGGCGGCGGCGTGCAGCATCGCGGCGGCGACCGGGTCGGCGCCCAGGGTCAGCCCGCCGACGGCGTCGTACTCCAGGTGGGCGGTGGCGTCCAGCATCACCCGGCCGACCAGCGGGGCGGCCTGGCCGTCCAGCGTGATCCGGCGCAGGTCGACGTAGTAGTCGGCCTCCTTGCCGGAGGAAAGGGTGACCTTGCCGTGGACGACGGCCTTGTCCTTGATCTGTGCCAGCAGGGCGTCGCGGTCGTTGCTCATGAGCGTCCAGTCTAGGCCCTGCGACGGCCGGCCCCGCGATCGGCGCTAGCGGCGCCGCAGCGCCCTGACCAGCACCACCGCGCCGCCCAGCAGGGCCACCCCGCCGCCGATCATCCACGGCACCGCGTTGCGGCCGCCGACGCCCGGCACCACGATGCCACCGGCGTCCCCGCCCCAGCGGGAGGCCGCCCGGGCCTTCGCGCTGCGGGCCGGCAGGGCCGGCGCGTACGGGCCGCGCGGCGGGGCGTGGTCGACCTCCTCGGCGGAGCGGCCGACGATGCTGCGGCGCACCGGGCCGCCGAGCACCGGCTCCTGCTCGTAGCCGAACGGCGGCTCCGCGGGGAGTTCGGCGGAGACCTCCTCCTCGGCGCCGACGGCGGGCTCTCCGGCCGCGGCGGGTCCGGCGGGCTCGTCGACGTCGTCGGCGTCCGCGCCGGCGTTCCCGAGCGGGAGGCCGAAGCGCTCGGCGTCGTCGTCGGAGAAGGCGATGAGGTCGGAGAGGTCGTCGTCGAGGTCGTCGCCGGGCTCGTCCTCGCGGTCCTCCTGGCGGTCCTCCAGGAACACCACGGTGGCCTCCTCGGCCGGCTTCTCCTCCTGCGCCGCCGCGTCGTCGCGCTCGTCCTCGGTGTCACCGTCGAGGTCGGCCTCGTCGGCCGGCGCCTCGTCCTCCGGGGAGGTCAGCGCGGCGGCGAAACGGTCCAGCAGCCGGCGGCCGGCGGCGGCGAGCGTCTCGCCGTCGAACTCGGCGAGCCGCCCGGTGGCGCTCAGGTCACCGGTGAAGCGGACCACCGCGGTCCCCTCCCCGGCGCCCTCGGCGACGCTGATCCGGACCGTCGCGGTCGCCTCGCCGCTGCCGCGCGCCTCCTGGCCCTCGGCGAACGCGGTCAGCACGCCCTCGCGGCCCTCGATCAGCGAGAGCACGCCCTTGTAGGTGATGGTGGAGGTGCCGACCCGCAGTTTCAGCCGCCCGCCGATCTCCTCCGCCCCGCCACTGCCGACGGCGGCGGGTTCGGTGCTCAGCCCCGGCACGGAACGCGCCAGCAGCGCCGGATCCTGTAGGGCCTGCCGGACCTGCCCGGCCGGCATCGGGACGACAACCTCATGCTCCATGCCACGGAGCCTACCGACCGAACCCCGCTCCCGGCCCCGCCCTGTCCTCGACCTGCCTGCGCGCCGCCGCCCCGCAGCTCCGCCGGACCCGCTCGCCGGGGGGCGTTCCACCCGCACGGGCCCGCTGCTCCCCGCCAGTCGTCGGGTCCGGCTTCCCGGGGGCCGCCCCCGCCGGGCCCGCTCGCCGGGGGCGTTCCGCAGGCCCGCACGGCGACGCCCCGGTGGCCGTCATCCGCAGGCCCGGGCGCGCCCCGGCCGCCCGCTCCGTTGCCCGGCCCCGCTCCGTGCGGCCGTCCCGGCGCGCCCGCTGCGGCCTGCGGCAGGCAGGCCGGCCGCCCTTCCCCTCCCACCCCGTCAGTGCGGGCCGAGGAGGGTGAGGGCGGCGGGCGGGTGGAGGGGGCGCAGGGCGGTGAGACGGGCGGCGGAGGTGCGCAGGGTGTCCGGAGTGAGGGCGCGCGGCGGCGGCGCGTCCGGCGCGAGGGTGAGCGGCGGCTGGGCGGCCGCAGCGAGCAGGAAGCTCTGGCTGCCCTCCGGCCCCGGGCGGCAGCTGGCCGTCGCGCTGCCCGCCACCGCGTACGGGACGGTCCGCAGCCCGGCGGCCCGCAGCCCCGACTCCGCCTGCCACAGCCCCTGCCACCCGTGCTGCTCGTCGCCGCCGCGGACGGCAAGCCGTCCGCCGGGGGCGAGCAGCCGGGTGGTGAGGCCGTAGAACTCCTGGGAGTGGAACGTCACCGGCCCGCCGTCGGCGGGTGCGGGCAGGTCGGCGAGCACGACGTCGAAGGACTCCCCGGGGCCGGGGCGGACGGTGCGCAGCCACTCCAGCGGGTCGGCCTGGGCGGTGCGCACCCGGGGATCGTCCAGCGAGCGGCCGGAGAGCGCGGCGAGGCCGGGGTCGGTGCGGGCCAGCCGGGGGAGCGCCGGGTCGCGGTCGACCACCAGCACCGAGCGCACGCCGCGGTGCCGCAGCACCTCCCGCAGGGCCAGCCCGTCCCCGCCGCCGAGCAGCAGCACCCGGGCGTCCGGCCCGGCGGCCATCGCGGGGTGGACCAGGCCCTCGTTGCCCCGGTACTCGTCGGGCCCGCAGACCGCGAGCCGGCCGTCGAGGTAGAGCCGCAGCGGCCCCTCGGCGGGGCCGGTGAGCACGATCTCCTGGTGGCGGCTCTGGCTGACCGAGCGGACCTGCCCGCCGTACAGGGCCTGCCGGGCGGCGCGTTCGACCGCGTCGGACCAGGCGGCGCCCGCGGCGAGCAGGGCCAGGACCAGCCCGCAGCCGCCCCAGAGCAGCAGCCGCACCCGCGGCGCGGGTTCCTCGCGGAAGAGCCAGAGCACCACGGCGGCCCCGGCGACGGCGTTGACCGCGCCGGTGACCAGCGCGCCGCTGCCGGGGCCGAGCACGGGCAGGATGAGAAACGGGAAGGCGAGCCCGCCGATCAGCGCGCCCACGTAGTCGGCGGCGAACAGGTCGGCGGCGGCGCGTCCGGCGTCCTCCCGGCGGATCCGCTGGACGAGCGTCATCAGCAGCGGGATCTCGGCGCCGATGAGGACGCCGATCAGGCAGGTCAGCCCGACCACGGCGGCCTGGTGGTGGCCGATCCAGGCCCAGCAGGAGTAGATCGCCAGGACGGACAGGCCGCCGGTCAGCGCGAGGGCGCACTCGACCAGGGCGAAGGCGGTGGCCGGCCGGCGGGTGAACCGTTTGGCGAGCAGCGAGCCGAGGCCCATCGCGAACACCATCACGGAGAGCACGACCGAGGTTTGGGTGACCGAGTCCCCGAGCAGATAGTCGCCGAGGGCCACGAGTTCCAGCTCGTAGACGAGCCCGCAGGCCGCACAGACGAACGCGGCCAGCAGGACGACCAGCCGGGCCAGCTCGGGGCGGGCGCGCAGCCGGGAGCGGCGGCGGGCGGGCAGCGGGGCCAGGCTCCGCCCGGGCCGGGGCGGGCTGCCGTCGTCGAGGTCGAGGCTCGGCTGTGCGGGCGGCGGACCGGCCGGATGATTGATCACGAACAAACGCTAGGCGACGTGCGGGACGGACGGCTGCGCCCATTCGACGGACAGCGTGACATGGCAGGTTGACGAATCGTTCCTGCGTGCGAATGAAAGCCGATGTGCCGGCCTATGAGCAGCTCGTCGGTGTCGCTCACCGGGGCACCACCAGCGAGGACCGGGTGCAGACCAGCTGCCCCTCCTGCGGATAGGCGTGCCAGGTGCGCCAGAGCAGCCGGTCCGCGCCGCCCTGGGCGACCAGCGCGGTGAAGGCGCTGGGATCGCCGGGGAAGACGCCGGCCAGCCCGCGCGGGTGCCCCTCGACCAGGGCCAGCAACTCCTGCGCGCGGGCCGCGAAGTCGTGCGGCGGCAGCGCCTCGATCCGGGCGGCGAACTCGTACTCCCAGCCGTCCACCTGCTTGGCCACCCGGGCGGGCAGCGGCGTGCGGCGGCCGGGCAGACAGGCGACGGTCTCCAGACAGTGGCCGGGACCGGCGGCGATCACCACCTGGTGGGAGGCGCCCAGCAGGCGCAGCTGGAGGGTGCCGGGCGGGCCGGGGTGGCCGGGGCCGTCGAGTCTCAGGTCGCGGACCGCGAGGGCGGGCAGCGGTTCGCCGCCCAGGCACCAGGCCAGGTCACCCGCGCGGGTGTCCGTGTAGGAGGTCTGCAAAGTGGTGAGCATGCTCGGCTCCGCGTTTCAGCTCCGTGCGCGCCCGCCGATCAGCAGCGAGTAGGCCCAGGCAAAGGCGAGGCTGTTCGTGGCTGTGCGGTCCAGGGCGCGGCCGACCGTGGAAGGAGGGATTCCGGCTGGAGATTCAGCAGCAGAGAAGCACGAATACGCCGGGTCCGTCGGTGATTTACCCAACTTTGTCAAGCATTCACCGTTTCGAGCACATCTGCTTCCATGCTCTGATCGACCCGGTGTACGACTATGCACCGCTCGCGCCCTTCACCCCGGCCCGCGCGCCGCGCACACCACCCACGCGCCGCCCATACGTCCCCTGCGCCCCACCCTTCCCCCTCCGCCCGCACAACCCCACCACCCCCACCCGCCGCTGCCTCCCGGGCAGCGCGAATTGCCCGATGGGCAGCGCAAAAGCGCGGCCCGCCGGGCGAATTGACGAATCGTCAGGGCGTGCGAGAGGTTCCGGCGACGGGTCAGGAGCGGGACAGCCGGGAGAGGCGGTCGACCGCTTCCTCCAGGACGGTGGTCTGCTTGCAGAAGGTGAAGCGGACCAGGGGACGGCCGGCTTCGACGTTGTCGTAGAAGACGGCGTTGGGGATGGCGACGACGCCGCAGCGTTCGGGCAGGGTGCGGCAGAAGGCGATGCCGTCGTTCTCGCCCAGGGGGGTGATGTCGGTGGTGATGAAGTAGGTGCCCTCGGGGCGGAAGACGCGGAAGCCGGCGGCGGTGAGGCCTTCGGCGAGCAGGTCGCGCTTGTGGCGGAGGTCGGCGCGGAAGGCGTCGAAGTAGGAGTCGGGCAGCCGCAGGGCCTCGGCGACGGCGTACTGGAAGGGGCCGGCGCTGACGTAGGTGAGGTACTGCTTGGCGGTGCGGACGGCGGCGACCAGTTCGGGGGTGCCGGTCACCCAGCCGACCTTCCAGCCGGTGAAGGAGAAGGTCTTGCCGGCCGAGGAGATGGAGACGGTGCGCTCGCGCATCCCGGGCAGGGCGGCGACGGGGTGGTGGGCGCCGTCGAAGACGAGGTGCTCGTAGACCTCGTCGGTGACCACCAGCAGGTCGCGTTCGACGGCGAGTTCGGCGATGGCGGTGAGCTCGTCGGGGGTGAGGACCAGGCCGGTCGGGTTGTGCGGGGAGTTGAGCAGCAGCAGCCGGGTGCGCGGGGTGACCAGGGCGCGCAGCTCGTCGAGGTCGGGGCGGAAGTCCGGGGCGCGCAGGGTGAGCGGGCGGCGGACGGCGCCGGCCATGGCGATGCAGGCGGCGTAGGAGTCGTAGAAGGGTTCGAGGGCGATCACCTCGTCGCCGGGCTCCAGCAGGGCGAGCAGGGCGGCGGCGATGGCCTCGGTGGCGCCGGCGGTGACCAGCACCTCGGTGTCCGGGTCGTAGCCGAGGCCGTAGCGGCGCTGCTGGTGCCCGGCGATCGCGGTGCGCAGTTCGGGGATGCCGGGGCCGGGCGGGTACTGGTTGCCGCGGCCCTCGCGCAGGGCCCGGACGGCGGCCTCGCGGACCTCCTCGGGGCCGTCCGTGTCCGGGAAGCCCTGGCCGAGGTTGATCGAGCCGGTGGCCGTGGCCAGCGCGGACATCTCGGCGAAGACGGTCGTGCCCATCCCGGCCAGTCGGCGGTTCAGCAGCGGCCTCGCACCCATCGTCGGCTCCTTACGACTCGTGGTCGGCCCATCCTCGGGGCAGAGGGCGTCCGGGGACAAGGACGGCCCGCCACCGGGTGCCGGTGGCGGGCCGTACGGGGGAGCCGGGGTCCCCGGGCTCAGCTCTCGTCGGTGCCGTCGGACGGCTTGTCCTCGCCGCCCTCGCCCTCGATCTCGTCCTGGAGGCCGAGGCGCTCGACGATCCACTGCTCGAAGCCGACGGCGGCCTGGGTCCAGTTGGCGGTGGTGGTGACGAAGTAGTCCAGGTTGACGCCGGTGCCGACGATCATCTGGGCCTCGCCGATCAGGCGGACCACGCCGTCCTCGTGGGTGTGGGTGTAGACCTTGGGCCAGAGGGTCTCACGGTTCCACTCGTCGATCAGGTCGAGGACCTCGCCCTTCTTCTCCAGCGGGTACGGGCGGTCGTAGAACGCCCGGACCGCGAAGAGCTCCTTCTGCTCGCCGCGGAACATGTAGTAGACGCGGAAGCCCTCCCAGGGGGCGGTGAGGTCGCCCTCCTCGTCGACGCCGTGCTTGAGCTGCATCTGGTCGAGGAGCTGGCCCACCAGGTTCTGGTCCGGGACGATGATCGGCGGCGGGCCGGCCGGACGCCCGCCCTGGCCTCCGGGCTGGCCGCCACCCTGGGGCATGCCGAACGACGGGATGGACGACGGGTCGATGCTCATGGGGTCCTCTTCCTCAGTGCACATGGTGGTCGGCAATGAGAGGCCGCCCTTCCGAGTCCATCCTGCCTCATCCCGGGCCCGCCTCACAGGGGTGGCCGCAACCCGGCGGGGCACGACCGGATCATGGCCCGCACCCCCGGAATCCGAGGGTGCGGGCCATGATCGTTCGGCGGTGACGCGGGGCTACTTCTCCAGCGGTCCGCGGGCACGGACGGTGAGGCGGTCGCCGTCCTCGTCCCGTTCGACCAGCACGGTGTCGCCGTCGTGCACCTGGCCCGACAGGATCGCCCGGGCCAGCTGGTCGCCGATCGCGGACTGCACCAGCCGGCGCAGCGGCCGGGCGCCGTACGCGGGGTCGTAGCCGGTGAGCGCCAGCCAGTCCCGGGCCGCCGCGGAGACCTCCAGGGTGAGCCGGCGCTCGCGCAGCCGGTCACCCAGCCGGGCCACCTGGAGGTCGACGATCCGGCTCAGCTCGGCGGTGCCCAGCGGGTCGAAGACGACGATGTCGTCGAGCCGGTTGAGGAACTCCGGCTTGAAGGCGGCCCGCACCGACTCCAGCACGAGGTCCTTCTTCCGCTCCTCCGGGGTGGCCGGGTCCACGAGGCTCGGTTCATTGAACGCGTGGCTGCCCAGGTTGGAGGTGAGGATCAGGATCGCGTTGCGGAAGTCCACCGTGCGGCCCTGGCCGTCGGTGAGCCGGCCGTCGTCGAGCACCTGCAGCAGCACGTCGAAGACCTCGGGGTGGGCCTTCTCCACCTCGTCCAGCAGCACCACGCTGTACGGGCGGCGGCGGACGGCCTCGGTGAGCTGGCCGCCCTCCTCGTAGCCGACGTACCCGGGCGGGGCGCCGACCAGGCGGGAGACCGAGTGCTTCTCGCCGTACTCGCTCATGTCGATGCGGACCATCGCCCGCTCGTCGTCGAAGAGGAAGTCGGCCAGCGCCTTGGCGAGTTCGGTCTTGCCGACGCCGGTCGGGCCGAGGAAGAGGAAGGAGCCGGTCGGGCGGTCCGGGTCGGCGATGCCCGAGCGGGTGCGCCGCACGGCGTCCGAGACGGCCTGCACGGCCTCCGCCTGGCCGATCAGGCGCCGGCCCAACTCGTCCTCCATGCGAAGGAGTTTGGCGCTCTCGCCCTCCATCAGCCGGCCGGCCGGGATGCCCGTCCAGGAGGCCACCACGTCCGCCACGTCGTCCGGGCCGACCTCCTCCTTGACCATCGAGGCGGAGGCGTCCTCGCCGGCGGCGCGCTCCTGGGCGTCGGTGAGCTCCTTCTCGGCGGCCGGGATCTCGGCGTACATCAGCTTGGACGCGCGCTCGAAGTCGCCGTCCCGTTGGGCGCGTTCGAGTGCGCCGTGCAGGTCGTCCAGCCGCTCCTTGAGCTCGCCGACCCGGTTCAGGCTCTTCTTCTCCTGCTCCCAGCGGGCCGTGAGCACGCTCAACTGCTCGTTCTTGTCGGCGAGGTCGCGGCGCAGCCGGGCCAGCCGGTCGACCGAGGCCGGGTCCGACTCCTTCTCCAGGGCCAGTTCCTCCATCCGCAACCGGTCGACGGCGCGCTGGAGTTCGTCGATCTCGACCGGGGAGGAGTCGATCTCCATCCGCAGCCGGGAGGCCGCCTCGTCGACCAGGTCGATCGCCTTGTCGGGCAGGAAGCGGGAGGTGATGTACCGGTTGGAGAGGGTGGCCGCGGCGACCAGGGCGGCGTCCGCGATCTGCACCTTGTGGTGCGCCTCGTAGCGGCCCTTGAGGCCGCGCAGGATGGCGATGGAGTCCTCGACGCTGGGCTCGCCGACCAGCACCTGCTGGAAGCGGCGCTCCAGGGCCGGGTCCTTCTCGATCCGCTCGCGGTACTCGTCCAGGGTGGTGGCGCCGACCATCCGCAGCTCGCCACGGGCCAGCATCGGCTTGAGCATGTTGCCGGCGTCCATCGCGGAGTCGCCGCCGGCGCCCGCGCCGACCATGGTGTGCAGCTCGTCGATGAAGGTGACGACCTGGCCGTCGCTCTGCTTGATGTCGTTGAGGACGGCCTTCAGCCGCTCCTCGAACTCGCCGCGGTACTTGGCGCCGGCGACCATCGCGCCGAGGTCCAGGGCGACCAGGCGCTTGCCGCGCAGCGACTCCGGCACGTCGCCGGCCACGATCCGCTGGGCCAGGCCCTCGACGACGGCGGTCTTGCCGACGCCGGGCTCGCCGATGAGCACCGGGTTGTTCTTGGTCCGGCGGGAGAGCACCTGGACCACCCGGCGGATCTCCTGGTCCCGGCCGATCACCGGGTCGAGCTTGCCGTCCCGGGCGGCCTGGGTGAGGTCGGTGCCGTACTTCTCCAGCGCCTTGTAGGTGCCCTCGGGGTCCGGCGAGGTGACCCGGGCGCTGCCGCGGACGTCCTTGAACGCGGCGAGCAGGGCCTTCGGGGTGGCGCCCTGCTGCACCAGCAGCTCGGCGACCGGCCCGCCCTCGGCGGCCAGGCCCACCAGCAGGTGCTCGGTGGAGACGTACTGGTCGTCGAGGTCGTCGGCGCGCTTGCCGGCCTCGGTCAGCACGGCCAGGGTGTCGCGGGCCAGCTGCGGCGCGGAGACGGTGGCGCCGGAGGCGCTGGGCAGTGCGGTGAGCCGGCGGCGGGCCTCGGCGTCGATCCGGGACACGTCCGCGCCGACCGCCTCCAGCAGCGGTCTGGCGATGCCCTCGGGCTGCTCCAGCAGGGCGATCAGGATGTGCACCGGCTTGACGTCCGGGTTGCCGACGGCGCCGGCCTGCCGGATCGCGGCGGACAGGGCGTCCTGCGTCTTGGTGGTGAACTTGCTGGCGTCCACTGCTGGGGGGTCCTCCTCGTCGTGCGTGATGTCTGCTGTCTACAGCATGCACTAAGTTGAGTCTATTCCACTCAACTTTTGGATGAACGGTCGGGGCGAACCCGCAGCGCGGGACGCTCGGGCGAGGCGGCGGGCCGGCGGGCGGCCTTCGGCGGCAGCGCCCGCGCCTGCGCCATCCGCGCCTGGTGGGTCCCCGCCGTCCGCCGGGTCAGCGCCAGCAGCTCCCTGGCCGGCCCGGTCGGCCGCTGCCCGGCCGGCCAGACCGCCCGCAGCGGCCGCCGCAGGTCCAGCTCCTCCGCCAGCCGCACCGCCACCAGCCGCCGGGTCGCCAGCTCCTCCACCACCGCCAGCTCGCTCAGGCAGACCGGGCCGGCCCCGGTCATCGCCGCCGCCTTCAGCGCCGTCGAGGAGGCCAGTTCCAGCCGCGGCGGCGCGGTGCCCCCGTACGGCGCCAGCGCCATCTCCAGTACCTCCCGGGTGCCCGAGCCCGGCTCGCGCAGCACCAGCGGGGTGGCCGCCAGCTCCCGGCCGGACAGCGGCGAGCGGCGCCGCGCCCACGGGTGGTCCGGCGCCACCACGACCACCAGCCGGTCGGCCGCCACCACCGCGCCCGCCAGCCCCGCCGGGGGCAGCGGCCCCTCGACGAAGCCGAGGTCGGCGTCCCCGGCCAGCACATGGCCGGCCACGTCCGCCGAGTTGGCGGTGCGCAGCGTCACCGCGGTGCCCGGGCTGACCGCGTGCAGCGCCAGCAGCCAGCCCGGCATCAGGTACTCGGCGACGGTCAGGCTGGCCACCACGGTCAGCCGGGCGTCCCGGCGCTCGCGCAACGCGTCGATCCCGGCGTCCAGCGCCTGCGCGGCCTCCACCACCTGGCGCGCCCACTCGACCACCAGCCGCCCCGCCTCGGTGGGCCGGGAGCCGCGCGGGGAGCGCTCCAGCAGCGATACGCCGATCTGCCGCTCCATGCCCTTGATCCGGGCGCTCGCGGTCGGCTGGCTCACCCCGAGCTCGGCGGCCGCCCGCCCGACGCTGCCGAGCCGGGCCACCGCGAGCAGCAGCTCCAGCGCACCGAGTTCGGGGACGCGCGGGGAGAGGGCCATAGGTTCAGGCTATGTCCTCATAGAGCGGGCGGCGCTACCGGCGCCCATCGTCCCGGGTGACGGTGGATGCCATGGCCACCCTGCTCAGCCCCACCCCCAGCCCCGTTCCCACCCCTGCCGCGTCCGTTCGCGTCCGCCGCCCCGACCTCGCCCAGCTCAGCCCCAACTGGTACGCGGTGGTCATGGGGACGGCCATCGTGGCCAACGGCGCGGCCGCGCTGCCCGTCCGGTGGCCCGGGCTGACCGGCTTCGCCGAGCTGATGTGGGCGCTCGGGCTGGCCGGCCTGCTGGTGCTCGCCGCCGCCCGGGCCGTCCACCTCACCCGGCACCGCGCGGCCGCCCGCGCCCACCTGCTGGACGAGCCGGCCACCGCCGTCTTCTACGGCTGCCCGCCGATGGCGCTGCTCTCGGTCGGCCTCGGCACCCTGACCGTCGGCTCCCGGGTCATCGGCACCGGACCGGCCGTCGCGCTGGACCTCGTGCTCTGGACGGCCGGCACGCTCTACGCGCTCGCCGTCGCGGGCGGCATCCCGTACCTGATGATCACCCGGCACACCGTCTCTCCGCTCACCGCCAACCCGACCTGGCTGCTGCCCGTGGTCGCCCCGCTGGTCGCCGCCACCTGCGGCCCCGCGCTGATCCCGCACCTGCCCGGGGGCACCGCCCGGCAGGCGCTGCTGTACGGATGCGCGGGGCTGTTCGGGATCGGCCTGCTGGCCACCCTGGCGGTGCTGCCGGTGGTGCTCACCGGCCTGGTGCACAACGGGCTGCCGGCCCTGGCGCTCACCCCGACGCTCTTCCTGGTGCTCGGCCCGCTCGGCCAGTCCACCACCGCCGTCCACCAGCTGGCCGACGCCGCCGGCCCGGTCCTCCCCGGCGTGGCCCCCGCGGCGGGCGTCCTCGCCGAGCTGTTCGGGGTGGCGGTGCTCGGGGCCGCGCTGCTCTGGCTGCCGCTCGCCGTCGCCGCGAACCTGCGCGCCCGGCGGGCCGGCATGGGGTTCGCGATGACCTGGTGGGCGTTCACCTTCCCGGTGGGCACCTGCGTCACGGGGGCGGCCGCGCTCGCCCGGCACACCGGCTTCCCCGGCTTCACGGCGCTCGCCGCCGGCCTGTTCGTCCTGCTGCTGGCCGGCTGGACCCTCGCGGCGGGCGGCACGGCCGCCGCACTGGCCGGCGGCCGGCTGCTGGCCCGCCGAGCGGCCGGCGGGGCTCCCGGCGACCGGCCGGGTTCCGGAACACGCGACTCCGCCACCGACCGGCCGGACGGTTGGAAAAACTCCAACCCACTGCGCTGACCTGCGCGTTCGCAGCAACCGGAAGCCGTTCACGGCAGTACGCGCCGGACCGCCGGTGCAGGTTCCTGCAATTGCGAGAACATGCAGCAGGGTGGCACTTGTTCACCGGCCGTCACGCTGTGAGGGTGGAGTCACGCCAGGTCGTCCGGGCAACCGCAGCCCGAGGACGGCGACTTGCTCTTCATTGCTGGATGCGACCGGCACGTCCGCACGTGCCTGCATATCGGGGGGAAGAGCGCCGGCCGGGACGCCATGTGTGGTGATGGCCCCCGGGACCGGAGCCGGCGAGGCGTTGCTGCTCCGCCTCGACGGAAGCGCTGGGACCGGCGTACACCGGCGGCCCCTGGACCCGGGTGCGACGGCACCCGGGGTCCGGGGGACCGTCGGCCACCAGTACCGTGATCACCGCCGACCCCACCGCGCGCGGCGCGCGCAGCACCACCCACCCGAGAGCACCGGCAGGGAGCGTTCGACGTGACGTTCGAGGCGACGGCGGACCCCATGACCGGCCGGGCCGACGGCGCGGCCGGCTCCGCCACGAGCACCGGTGAACCCGACGAGGCCGCGCGCCGGCTCTACCTCGCGATCCTCGCCGACGGCGGCCGGGTGCGCGTCGCCGACGTCCCCGAGGCCGACCAGGCCCCGGTGCGCCAACTCGTCGCCATCGGCCTGCTGATGACCAATCCGATGGACGCCTGCTACACCGCCGTCAGCCCGCGCGCGGTCAGCGACCGCCTCGGCGCGGAACTGCGCAGCGAGGCCACCCGGCTGCTGGTCCGCGCCGAGAACCTGCCTGGCGTCCTGGACTCGCTCACCCGGGCCTACGACGCGATGCCCCGTCCGCCGGAGCGCTCCGGCGGCGCGGTCTACATCGAGGGCCAGATCCACATCCGGCAGCGGATCTCCCAACTGGTCGCCGACTGCCGCACCGAGGTCCTCACCGCCCAGCCGGGCGCCCGCCCGGCCGACGCCCTCAAGATCGCCATCCAGCAGGACGTGCAGCTCCTCCAGCGCGGCTGCTCGCTGCGCACCATCTACCAGCCCGTCGCGATCGCCGATCCGCCCGCCCTCGCCTACGTCGAGGAGGTCACCCGGCGCGGCTCGTTGATCCGGATCCTGGACGAGCCCTTCGAACGGCTGATGGTCTTCGACCGCTCGGTCGCGGTGATCTCCGCCTCCGACGACCACAGCACCGCCGCGTTCATCACCGACCCGGCCGCGATCGCCTTCATCGTCAACGCCTTCGAACGCGACTGGGCCCGCGCCGACGCCACCGACTGGTCCGCCGTCCTCAGCCAGGGCCCCGCCCACAGCGCCCCCGACCGGGTCGGCCGGCTGCTCGCCCGCGGCCTCACCCAGCGCGCCGTCGCCACCCGCCTGGGCCTGAGCGAACGCACCGTCGCGGCCCACATCTCCCGGCTGCGGGACCGCTACGGCGCGCAGACCCTGTTCCAGCTGGGCTGGCTGATGAGGGGCGGCCGTGACGACGGATGAGCCCACGCCCGCCGAGCAGGACCTCTACCTGAGCGCCCTGGCCAACGGCGGCCGCCTCGCCCCGCCGTCGCCCGCGGCCGACCGGGCGGCACTCGCCGGCCTGGTCGCCCGCGGCCTGCTCCATCCCGCCGCCGGCGGGTACACGGCCGTCAGCCCGCGCACCGCCGGGGACCGTCTCGCCTCCGGTCTGCGCACCGACGCCACCGGCCTGCTGCTCCGCGCCGAGGGTCTCCCGGGCACCCTCGCCCCGCTCGCCGCGGCCTTCGACGCGACCCGGCAGCCGGCCCCGGAGTCGCCCCGTGTCGAGGGCCCGGAGGCCATCCGGCACCGGCTCTCGATGCTGGTCGCGGAGTGCCGGGAGGAGCTCCTGACGGCCCAGCCCGGGCTGCGCCAACGCGCCACCCTCAGACTGTCCGTCACCCAGGACGTGCCGCTGCTGATGACCGGGCGGCGGATCCGGACCATCTACCAGCCCGTGGTGCGCCGTCAGCCCGAAGTGGTCGAGTACGCGAACGCGGTGGTCCCGCACGGTTCGCAGATCCGCCTGCTGGACGAGCCCTTCGACCGGATGATCATCGTCGACCGGGCCACGGCGGTCGTCTCCGCCCGGGCCGACCACGGCGCCGCCGCGTTCATCACCGACCGGGCCACGGTGGACGCGCTGGTCGCCACCTTCGAACGGGACTGGGCCCGCGCCACCGTCGTCGACTGGTCAGCCACCGTCTCGCACCCGACGTCCACCCGGATCTGCCGGCTGCTGGCCCGCGGCCTCACCCAACGCGCGATCGCCACCCGCCTCGGCCTGAGCGAACGCTCGGTGGCCGCCCACATCGCCCGGCTGCGCGATCGCCACGGCGCCCTGACACTGTTCCAACTCGGCTGGCGGATGCGGGGTGAGCAGGATGCCTGATCCGCGGTCAGCCGGCGGCGGCGCCGGTGGGCCAGTAGCCGGAAGGGCCGACGGCGGGGGGCTGCTGGCGGGGGACGGTGAACTGCTCGCCGGGGGCGGTCCAGAAGCCCTCGCGCAGGGAGAGCGCCATGCCGGCCCAGTCGAGGGCGGTCTCCACGGTGTGGTGGAGGGCCTCCTGGGACCAGGTGTCGTCGAAGACCAGCGGCAGGACGGGGGCGACCTGCTCGATGGTGGCGATCAGCGGGTTGTGGGTGATGGCCTCGTCGACCAGCAGGACGATCGGCTTGCGCAGTGCGGACGCCCAGCCCAGCTCCAGGCTGACGCCGGCCGAGAGCGGCGCGCCGACGTAGGCGAAGACCAGGTCCGCGGACTGCAGCGCGCGGAAGTCCGACGGAACCCGGGGCTCGGGGGCGCGCCCGGCGACGGTCCAGGCGTCACTGTGGTGGGCGCTGTACACGGCGGCGCCGCTGCGGAGGAGCGTGGTGCGAAGGGTCGTCAGCCGCGTCCGGCTGGCGAGGGTCACCACGCTGTCCGCCGGCCCGGTCAACCGCATCAGCGGCGCGGCCAGGAACACGCGTGCACGCCGGCCCTCATGGGCCTGGCTGTCGTGGTGACGCAGGTAGGGCTCGGTCATGTCGACTCCGGGGATAGGTGCCAACTAGGCTGGTTCGCCCCGTTGGGTGGTGACCATCGGAATGCTGCTGCGTATTCGATGCCGTCGAACTGAGTTGTCGTGCTCATGTTTGACTTTGTTCTCCCCGCGTTCTTCTCGGCTGACTCTCCGGGGAGTGCACTGATCGTCTCTGTCGACCGTGACCATCGTCCACAGACCTGCGGTGTCATCTCGATGCCTGGCAGAGAGATGACGCACTGGCTGGTCCTGCCCTCTGGTCCTGCGGTGCGCCCGTGCGGCATTATGTGGCAGGTTGTTCGAAAACAATGGGCTGGAGACCCGCGAAAAGCCCTGCATTGGAGAGAGGACATCATGTCTCGTATACGTCGAGTGGTTCGGTTTGTCCTGGTCCCACTCGCCGTTGGGGCGGCGATTCTCATTGGCGGTGCCGGATCGGCGGATGACACGATCTGGAACATCCAGGTGGGTAACGGGGCGCCCGCGGAGAAGACCGTCGCGCTGGCGACGGACACGATCTGGAACTGAACCCGAGGACCGGGTGACCGGTCACCCGAACAGTTCGGGGAGCTCGCCGGTGCTGTTGTGGCGGGCCAGGGCGTAACCGAGCTGGAACAGTGACTCCACGTTGTGCTCGTCCCGCATCTCGGCGAGGTGGCGAGCAAGGGTGCGTTCGCTGATACCCAGTCGGCGGGCGATCACCCGGTGGTTCACGCCTTCCAGCATCAAGTCGATGATCGTCTGCCGCATCCCGGAGACGACCTGTTGTGGAACGCCGCGCGCGCCGTCGAAGTCCAGCGCATGGCTCCAGTTCCGCTCGAAGACCTCGCTGATCAGATAGCTGATGACGGCTTGATCGTGAATGAACGCGGCGAGGTTGAGGTCTTCTGCGATGGGGATCACCGCGATGCGGCGGTCGATCACGATCAGGCGGGTGTACGGCTCGTCGAGCGTCCGGACCCTCCCGCCCGCCTGCGTGATGGCGGCCACGTAGTCCCTGGTGGGCGCGTGGTAACGGGTACTCGGATGGTAGATCGTTCTGAGGGTGATCCCCAGCCGCAGGGCTGCGAGGTCCCGTTCGAGGATGCCCGCCAGGGCGTCGGAGGGCCGGGGCCCGCCGGGCTGGGCCGCGAGTATCTCCTCGGCGGCACCGGAGACGATCTGCTGGACCCGTTGATTGATCAGGACCTTGCCGCGGACGTACTCGATGGTGCCGCCGTCCTGTTCCGGCGAGTGGTACGCGGCCGTGAGATCGTGCAGGTCGTTGCTGAGCGCGGACGCGCGGGTGAGCAGGTCCAGGGCCTGGCGCTGCCAGCGCGCACTGAGGGTGTCGGAGAGCTGTCGGGGATCGACCGCGACCAGGATGTCGGGCTCGTCGGTGTCGGGGACGAGGAGGCCGAGGCCCACCAGCTCGTCCCGGGTCGCGTCGTCGTACGGGAGTTCCGAATCCTTGGGGAGCCGCCCGTTCTCCTCGATGATGGCCAGATACAGCGCACGCGCCCCTTGGGACAGGACGCTCGTCCCGCCCGTGGTGGCACTGAGCTGCTCTCGTCCACTCATCTGAGGCTCCTTGCCGTGGCCGTGCTTACCGGTACTGCCAGGTATCCAAGCAGGAATCGCCGTGCAGCATGCCAGATCGGGCCGCGCCGGTGGGGAAGCCCGATCCGGTCCTTCGTACCCTCTCACCAACGCCGCGCCGCCGGCACCCCCCCGGCCAGGGGGGAAACCGGCGGCGGTGCGCGGGTGCGGAAGGGCCGTCAGCGCTTGGGGCGCCAGACGACGAGGGCGCTGGAGTGCGGGGTGGGCGGCTGGTAGGGGACGAGGTCGCGGCGGTAGGAGGCGTGGATGGTGGCCTCGCGCTGCTGGAGCGCGGTGGCGGCCCCCTCCAGGGAGTCGGCCAGTTCGGCGATCCGGGACTGGAGCGCGGCGACCTGGTTCTCCAGCTCGATGATCCGCTTGATTCCGGCCAGGTTGATGCCCTCGTCCTGGGAGAGCCGCTGGACCTCGCGCAGCTGCTGGATGTCGCGCGCGGAGTAGCGCCGGCCCCGTCCGGCGGTGCGGTCGGGGCAGACCAGGCCGAGCCGGTCGTACTGGCGGAGGGTCTGCGGGTGCAGGCCGGAGAGCTCGGCGGCCACCGAGATCACGTAGACCGGGGTCTCCTCGGTGAGCACGTACTGGGGCTGCGGGGCGGTCCGGCGGGTGGTGCGGCGGGCGCCGCCTCCGGGGAGGCCTTCGCCGAGGCCGGGGCCGATGGGGTCGTCGGGGGTCATCTGGTCGTCACGCTCCCTTCGCCGCCCGGAAGAGGGCGGCTCGCGGGTCGTCGGAGGCGGTCGCCTCGCGGTACTGCTCCAGAGCGGTCAGCGCGTCGCCGGTGACGTGCTGGGGGACCACGACCTCCACGGTGACCAGCAGGTCGCCGCGGGTGCCGTCCTTGCGGGTGGCGCCCTTGCCGCGGGCCCGCAGGGTGAGGCCGTTGGCGCTGCCCGGGGGCAGCTTGAGCTTCACCGAAGGGCCGTTCAGGGTCGGCACCTCGATGGTGCCGCCGAGCGCGGCCTCGGGGAAGGACACCGGGACGGTCACGGTCAGGTTGTCGGCCTTGCGCCCGAAGACCGGGTGCGGGTCGACGTGGACGGTGACGTACAGGTCGCCGGGCTGGCCGCCGCGCTCGCCCTGGGCGCCCTTGCCCTTGAGGCGGATCCGCTGGGCGTCCTGGACGCCGGCCGGGATCCGGACCTGCATGGTGCGGGCGGAGCTGGCGCGGCCGCTGCCGTGGCAGTCGGGGCACGGGTCGTCGACGATCATGCCGCGGCCGCGGCAGTCCCGGCAGGGCTCGGAGAGCGCGAAGGCGCCCTGGCCGCGGCTGACCGTGCCGGAGCCGACGCAGGTCGGACAGACCCGCGGGGTGGTGCCGGACTTGGCGCCGGTGCCGTTGCAGAGCCGGCAGGGGGCCTGACTGGTCATCCGCAGCGGGACGGTGGCGCCGTCGACGGCCTCCTCGAAGGAGAGCGTCACCTCGGTCTCGACGTCGGCGCCGCGCCGCGGCTGGGCCTGCCGGCCACCGCGGTTGAACAGGCCGCCGAAGACGTCGCCGAGCCCGCCGCCGGCGGCGCCGCCGCCCTGGCTGCCGCTGAAGAGGTCGCCGAAGTCGAAGCTGTAGCTCCCGGTGCCGCCCGGGCCGCCGGGCCGGAAGCCGCCGTTGGCGAAGAGGCTGCGGGCCTCGTCGTACTCCTTGCGGCGCTTCTCGTCGGAGAGGACGTCGTACGCCTCGGAGATGTCCTTGAACCGCTCCTCGGCCTTGGTGTCGCCCTTGTTGGCGTCGGGGTGGAACTCGCGCGCCAGCTTGCGGTAGGTCTTCTTGATCTCTGTGGCGCTGGCGTCCTTGGGCACGCCGAGGACCTTGTAGTAGTCCTTCTCCACGTAGTCCTTGCCGCTCATGGCCGGCGCCACCTCCCGAGGTCCATCGTCACAGTGCTGTCAACGGGCCGGGCACGGCGGTCCGTGCCCGGGCACGCCGACAACGCGCTGCGGAGCCGGCCGCCGTACTGGCCGGCGTACGACTCCGCAGCGCAGGGGTTGTCAGCTGTCACCGGTGGTCAGTTGTCCGAGCCACCGTCGGCCTGGTCCTTCTTCTCCCCGCCCTTGGCGGCGTCGGCGTCCGGGCCGGACGCGGTCTGGGTGCCCGGCTGGGGCTCCGCGACCGCGACCATCGCCGGGCGGATGATCCGCTCGCCGATCCGGTAGCCGGGCTGGAGGATCTGGACGCAGGTGTCCTCGGTGACCTCCGAGGAGTAGCTGTGCATCAGCGCCTCGTGCATGGTCGGGTCGAAGGGCTCGCCCTCCTTGCCGAACTGCTGCAGGCCCAGCTTGGCGACGACCGTCTCCAGCGACTCCGCGACGGACTTGAAGCCGCCCGTCACCTCGCCGTGGTCGCGGGCGCGGCCGATGTCGTCCAGCACCGGGATCAGCGACTCCAGGATGTTGGAGACGGCGATCTCGCGGACGGTCAGCCGGTCGCGCTCGACCCGCTTGCGGTAGTTCTGGTACTCGGCCTGGAGACGCTGGAGGTCGGCCGTGCGCTCGGCCAGCTCCCGCTTGGCCGCGGCGACCTCGTCGGCACCGGAGGCGGAGCCCTCGGCCCCGGCCGCGGCGGCCTCCTCGGCCGCCTTGATCACGGCCTCCTCGGCGGCGGAGTCGTCGCCGGGCTCGGCACCCTGCGGCTTCTCCGTCATGCCGCACCGCCCTTGGGCTTCTCGTCGTCGACGATCTCGGCGTCGACGACGTCGTCGTCCTTCGCGCCCGCGTCACCGGCGTCGCCGGCCGCGCCCGCACCGGCCGCACTGGGGGCGTCGGCGTTGGCGTACAGCGCCTGGCCGAGCTTCTGGGCGGTGGTGGAGACCTTCTCCGAGGCCTCGCGGATCTTCGCGATGTCCTCGCCCTTCAGGGACTCCTTGAGCTCGCCGATCGCGGTCTCGACCTCGGTCTTGACGTCGGCCGGCAGCTTGTCGGCGTTGTCGGCGATGAACTTCTCGGTGGAGTAGACGAGCTGCTCGGCCTGGTTGCGGGTCTCCACGGCCTCGCGGCGCTTGTGGTCCTCCTCCGCGTACTGCTCGGCCTCGCGCATCATGCGCTCGATGTCGTCCTTCGGCAGCGCGGAGCCGCCGGTGACGGTCATCTTCTGCTCCTTGCCGGTGCCGAGGTCCTTGGCGCCGACGTGCATGATGCCGTTGGCGTCGATGTCGAAGGTGACCTCGATCTGGGGCAGGCCGCGCGGGGCCGGCGGCAGGCCGGTCAGCTCGAACATGCCGAGCTTCTTGTTGTACGCGGCGATCTCGCGCTCGCCCTGGTAGACCTGGATCTGCACGGACGGCTGGTTGTCCTCGGCCGTGGTGAAGATCTCCGAGCGCTTGGTCGGGATCGTGGTGTTGCGCTCGATCAGCTTGGTCATGATGCCGCCCTTGGTCTCGATGCCGAGGGACAGCGGGGTGACGTCGAGCAGCAGGACGTCCTTGACCTCGCCCTTGAGGACACCGGCCTGGAGCGCGGCGCCGATGGCGACGACCTCGTCCGGGTTGACGCCCTTGTTGGCGTCCTTGCCGCCGGTCAGCTCGCGGACGAGCTCGGCGACGGCCGGCATGCGGGTGGAGCCGCCGACGAGGACGACGTGGTCGATCTCGGAGAGGGCGATGCCCGCGTCCTTGATCACGTTGTGGAACGGGATCTTGCAGCGCTCCAGCAGGTCCGAGGTGAGCTGCTGGAACTGGGCGCGGGTGAGCTTCTCGTCCAGGTGCAGCGGGCCCTCGGCGGAGGCCGTGATGTAGGGCAGGTTGATCGAGGTCTCGGAGGACGAGGACAGCTCGATCTTGGCCTTCTCGGCGGCCTCGCGCAGACGCTGCAGGGCCATCTTGTCCTTGGACAGGTCGACGCCGTGGCCGGCCTGGAAGACCTTGACCAGGTGGTCGACGATCTTCTGGTCCCAGTCGTCGCCGCCGAGGTGGTTGTCACCGTTGGTGGCCTTCACCTCGACGACCCCGTCGCCGATCTCCAGCAGGGAGACGTCGAAGGTGCCGCCGCCGAGGTCGAAGACCAGGATGGTCTGGTCGTCCTTGTCCAGGCCGTAGGCCAGCGCGGCCGCGGTCGGCTCGTTGACGATGCGCAGGACGTTGAGGCCCGCGATCTCACCGGCCTCCTTGGTGGCCTGGCGCTCGGAGTCGGAGAAGTACGCCGGAACGGTGATGACGGCGTCGGTGACCTGCTCACCCAGGTAGGCCTCGGCGTCGCGCTTCAGCTTCTGCAGCACGAAGGCGCTGATCTGCTGCGGGTTGAAGTCCTTGCCGTCCAGCCCGATCTTCCAGCTGGTGCCCATGTGCCGCTTGACCGAGCGGATGGTGCGGTCGACGTTGGTGACCGCCTGGCGCTTGGCCACCTCGCCGACGAGCACCTCGCCGTTCTTCGCGAAGGCGACGACGGACGGCGTGGTCCGCGCGCCCTCGGCGTTCGTGATGACGGTGGGCTCGCCACCCTCCAGAACGCTGACGACCGAGTTCGTCGTGCCGAGGTCGATGCCGACCGCGCGTGCCATCGTAGATACCTCCACGGAAGAGTTGAGCTTTACGGGCTCAAGGATGCATGACGACGGCAGGGGCGTCAACAGCCATGAGTCGGAGTCGCTCAACTTTGCTGAGTTCGGCCCCCCGGGAGTGCGGTTACGTGACTGCCGCCATACCTTGAGCATCTTCAGGAGAAGTGTTGGCGAACGGTAATGTCCGGCCCGTCGGCCCAGGAAGTTACCGACGAGTACACTGCCCCCGGAGACACTGAACACCGGCAACACGCAAGCCGCAGGAGACGGAGAGCCGATGCAGCTAGCAGCGATCGTCATCTCGCTGGTCACCTTTGTGATCGGCACCGCGCTCGCCGCTCGTGCGGCGCTGTACATCTACCGGGTGGTGCGCACCGGCCAGCCGGACCCCACCCGCTTCGGGCAGCCCGCGCAGCGGGTGAAGACCGTGGCCGTGGAGTTCGTCGGCCACACCCGGATGAACCGCTGGGGGATCGTGGGCATCGCCCACTGGTTCGTCGCGGTCGGCTTCTTCACCCTGGGCCTGACCCTGCTGACCGCGTTCTTCCAGCTGTTCGACGCCGAGTTCGTGCTGCCGGTGCTCGGCGGCTGGCTGCCGTACGAGCTGTTCACCGAACTGGTCGGCACCCTCACCACGCTGGGCATCGCGACGCTGATCGTGATCCGCCTGCTCAGCCTGCCCGGCCGGGCGGGCCGCAAATCCCGCTTCGCCGGCTCGATCGCCTGGCAGGCCTTCTACGTCGAGTACACGATCCTCGGCATCGGCCTGTGCATCATGGTCCTGCGCGGCCTGGAGGGCGCGCTGGAGCACGTCGGCTCCTACGAGGCGAAGTACCTGATCTCCTACCCGCTGGTGGCGGCCTTCCGCGGCCTGTCCCACGGCACCCTGGAGAACCTGGTCTACCTCTTCGCGATGCTGAAGATCTGCATCTCCTTCGCCTGGGCGATCACCATCGGCGTCAACCCCTCGATGGGCGTCGCCTGGCACCGCTTCCTGGGCTTCTTCAACATCTACTTCAAGCGCGAGGAGGACGGCTCCACCGCGCTCGGCGAACTGCGCCCGATGACCAGCGGCGGCGAGCCGATCGACTTCGAGGACCCGGCCGACGACGCCGTCTTCGGCGTCTCCCAGGTCGAGCACTTCTCCTGGAAGGGCATCCTCGACTTCTCCACCTGCACCGAGTGCGGCCGCTGCCAGTCGCAGTGCCCGGCCTGGAACACCGGCAAGCCGCTCTCCCCGAAGCTGCTGATCATGGGCCTGCGCGAGCACGCCTTCGGCAAGGCCCCCTACCTGCTCGCCGGCGGCGGCAAGGACATGGAGGGCACCGAGAAGGCCACCGCCGAGCAGCTCAAGGACGTCCCCGCGGCCGCCCTGGCCGAGGCCGAGCGCCCGCTGATCGGCACCGCCGAGGAGAACGGCGTCATCGACCCCGACGTGCTGTGGTCCTGCACCACCTGCGGCGCCTGCGTCGAGCAGTGCCCCGTCGACATCGAGCACATCGACCACATCGTCGACATGCGCCGCTACCAGGTGATGATCGAGTCCTCGTTCCCCACCGAGGCCGGCACCATGCTCAAGAACCTGGAGAACAAGGGCAACCCCTGGGGCATGGCCACCAAGGCCCGCCTGGCCTGGGTCAAGGAGCTCAAGAAGGAGACCGGCATCGAGGTGCCGGTGATCGGCGAGGACATCGACCCCGCCGAGGTCGAGTACCTGTACTGGGTAGGCTGCGCCGGCGCCCTGGAGGACCGCGCCAAGAAGACCACCAAGGCCTTCGCCGAACTGCTGCACACCGCCGGCGTGCGCTTCGCGATCCTCGGCAAGGAGGAGTCCTGCACCGGTGACTCCGCCCGCCGCCTGGGCAACGAGTTCCTCTTCCAGATGCTCGGCGCGCAGAACGTCGAGACCCTGAACGCGGCCCTGGAGGACGCCCCGGTCAAGCGGATCGTGGCGACCTGCCCGCACTGCTTCAACACCATCGCCAACGAGTACCCGCAGCTGGGCGGACACTTCGAGGTCATCCACCACACCCAGCTGCTCCAGCACCTCATCGACGAGGGCAGGCTGGTGCCGGTCAACCCGGTCGAGGGCCTGATCACCTACCACGACCCCTGCTACCTGGGCCGCCACAACAAGGTCTACAGCCCGCCGCGCGAGATCATGGACAAGGTCCCCGGGCTGCGCCAGCAGGAGATGCACCGCCACAAGGAGCGCGGCTTCTGCTGCGGCGCCGGCGGCGCGCGGATGTGGATGGAGGAGCGCATCGGCAAGCGCATCAACACCGAGCGCGTCGACGAGGCGCTGTCCCTGAACCCGGACATCGTCTCCACCGCCTGCCCGTTCTGCCTGGTCATGCTCTCCGACTCGGTCAACGGCAAGAAGAACGAGGGCGCGGCCAAGGAGCACCTGAAGGTCGTCGACGTCGCCCAGCTGCTGCTCGACTCGGTCAAGGCGATCCCGCCGGCCGACGCCGAGGAGCCGCAGACCGTCGACGCCTGAGACGCGTCCGGCGCAGCGACGGGGCCGTGAACCGGCCCGGTTGTTCGACAGTTCTGCAACAACCGCCCGGCCCGGGGGGTGCCCACCGGCGCCCGCCCGGGCCGGGCTTTTCCGCTCCGCGGCCCGCGCCGCGGACGGTGGATCGTGCGGTGGAGCGGCGGCCGGGCACCGGGCCGCCGGGGGGCCCGGCCGTCGGAAGGAAATACAGTAGGCGCCGGACCGGCCGCGCGCCGGTCGATCCGTTCCGGCCCCCGGAACGGCGTACAGCACACCGACGGAGGTATCGGCCCGCCGGGCCGGGCCGCAGAGACCACAAGGGGAACAGCGCAGACCATGACCGAGGCGATCATGCTGGTCGGTGGTAAGGGCACGCGACTGCGTCCGCTGACCACCCACACCCCCAAGCCCATGCTGCCGGTGGCGGGCGTCCCGTTCATCGCGCACCAGCTGGCCCGTGCGGCGGCCGCCGGGGTCACCCGCGTGGTGCTCGCCACCTCCTACCTCGCCGAGGTCTTCGAGGACCACTTCCAGGACGGCACGCCCTACGGCATCGAGCTGGTCTACCTGACGGAGCGCGAGCCGCTCGGCACCGGCGGCGCCATCCGCAACGCCGCCACCGGGCTCACCTGCGGTCCCGACGAGCCGGTCCTGGTGTTCAACGGCGACATCCTCTCCGGGGTCGACATCGCCGCCCTGCGCGACGGCCACGTGGCCGCCGGGGCCGACGTCACCCTGCACCTCACCCGGGTCGAGGACCCGCGCGCCTTCGGGCTGGTCCCCACCGACGCCGACGGACGGGTACTGGAGTTCCTGGAGAAGCCGGAGACGCCGGAGCAGATCGTCACCGACCAGATCAACGCCGGCTGCTACGTCTTCACCCGCTCGGTCATCGACCGCATCCCGGCCGGCCGCGAGGTCTCCGTGGAGCGCGAGACCTTCCCCGAGCTGCTGGCCACCGGCGCTCTGCTGCGCGGCGTCGTCGACACCTCGTACTGGCTCGACCTCGGCACCCCGGCCGCCTTCGTGCGCGGCTCGGCCGACCTGGTGCTCGGCAAGGTCGACTCGCCCGCCGTCCCCGGCCCGACCGGTGACGCCCTGCTGCTGCCCGGCTCGACCGTGCGGCACGGCGCGGTGCTCAGCGGCGGCACCGTGGTCTCCGAGGGCGCGGTGGTCGAGGCCGGCGCGATCGTCGAGGGCAGCGTGATCCTGCCCGGCGCCGTCATCGGCCCCGACACCCTGGTCAAGGACTCGATCGTGGGCGCCTTCGCGACCGTCGGCGACCGCTCCGTGCTGGACGGCGCGGTGATCGGCGACGGCGCGATCGTCGAGTCCGACAACGAACTGCCGAACGGCGTGCGGATCGCCTGCGGCACGCTGCTGCCGGTCGGCGCGGTGCGCACCTCGGCCGGCCCGGGCGGGTGCCCGGCCGGCACCAGCGCGGCGGCGGCGGTGCACGGGCCGAAGGTCGGCGCGGCGCAGTAGCGCCCGCCCGGCGGGGCCGGTGCCCGCCGCGGCGTCACAGGCTCGCTGCAAACCGGCCCCGGTCCGGTTCCCGTCCACCGCGGTGCCCGCCGGGCGGGTACCTTCGGAACGTGGCTGGCAATCGATACGACAGCGGTCAGGGCGCCGACCCCCGTGGCGGGTGGTCGGCGCCCCCGCAGCAGCAGGCGGCGCCCGGGGGGTACGGGCCGACGGACGGGCCGGAGTACTTCTCCGGCCCGCAGCAGGGGCAGCAGGACCCGTACCACGCGTACGACCCGTACGGCCCGCGCGCCCCGCAGGCCCCCTACCCGGCGCCGCAGTCCCCGCAGTCCCCGCAGGCCCCGCACCGGGACCCGTACGCGGCCGACAGCCCGGGCCACACCCGGGCCTTCCCGGTCGGCGCCGACCCGTACGCGGGCGAGCCGTCCTCCTACGGCCAGGAGCAGCTGGCCTACCCGTACGCGGACGGGTACGGCGAGGACAACGTCGCCGTCTACCGGGCCGGCGGCCAGTCCGCGCCGCAGGTCACCGGCCCCCGGCCGACCTGGCGCGAGCTGCTGACCGGGCTGTTCCGCAACCCCACCGCGATCTTCGACCGCACCCGCGACCACCAGGTCTGGCTCCCCGCCGTCACCGTCTCGCTGCTGTACGGCGCCCTCGCCGTGCTCGGCATCGGCCTGACCCGCGACGACGTGGTCAACTCGACCTTCACGGTGGCGCTCACCGCGATGCTCGCCGCCGCGATCGGCTTCACGCTGGCCGGCGCCATGCTCGGCGCCGTCACGTACGGGCTGGCGCGGCAGTTCGGCGGCGACGGCCCGTGGCAGTCCACGGTCGGCCTCGCCGTGCTGATCGGCTGGGTCACCGACGCGCCGCGACTGCTGCTGGCGCTGGTGCTGCCCGCCGACAACCTGGTCGTCCAGGTGGTCGGCTGGGCCACCTGGCTGCTCTGCGGCTACCTGCTGGCCGGGATGGTCCGCCGGGTGCACGACCTGCCCTGGGGCAAGGCGGCCGGCGCGGCCGCGCTGCAACTGCTGGCGCTGCTGGTGCTGATCAAGCTGCCGACCCTGGGCTGACCGCCGGCGCCACCGGGGCCGGGTGCCCTCCGGTGTTCCCGGCACCCTCGGCGACAATGGACGACGGGCCTCGCCTCGCGGGGCCCGCTTCCGTTTGTCCCGTCCACCCTCACCCGCACGGAGCCAGGCATGACCCTCCCCACCACCCACGTCAGCTTCCCGGCCGGGGCGGTGACCGGCGAGTCGACGGTGCTCGCGGTGCACCCGCTGGCCGACGGCCGCTACGCCGTGGTCACCGGGGCGACCCCGTTCCACCCGCTCGACCACACCTGGCCCGACCAGCCGGCCGACCTCGGCACGCTCACCGTGGACGGCGTCGAACTGGCCGTCGTCGACTGCCTCACCGGCGCGGTGGGCCCGGACGGCGGCGCCCCGCTGGCCGGCGCCGACATCCCGGTCCGGCGCGGCGACGAGGAGTGGTCCTGGCTGGTCCTGCACGTCCTCGCGGCCGACCCGGGCGACCTCGTCGGCCGCAGCGCCGTCCTCACCGTCGACGCCGGGCGCCGCGCCGCGCTCAGCGCCTCGCACAGCGGCTGCCACCTGCTCGCCCTCGCCCTCAACGAGGCGCTCGCGCCGCGCTGGCGCAAGGACCCGGGCCGCGCCGACGCCTTCGGCCACCCGGACTTCGACAGCCTCGCCATGGCGAGCTCGGTGATGGACACCGAGGCGAGCACCGACACCTACCGGCTCGGCAAGTCGCTGCGCAAGAAGGGCTTCACCACCGAGGCCACCGAGGAGCTCCCGGCCCTCGCCGACGCCCTCCCCGCGCTCACCGAGGCCGTCAACCGCCGGCTGGCCGCCTGGGTGGCCGCCGACGCCCCGGTGCGCATCGACGTCCCCGGCCCGGAGCTGACCGCCCGCCGCCAGTGGCACTGCGAGCTGCCCGAGGGCGCGGCGCGGATCTTCTGCGGCGGCACCCACCTGCACCACCTGGGCGAGCTGGCCGAGCTCCGCACCGAGCTGCGGCTCTCCGAGGACGGCAGCGAGCTGGTCGCCGTCACCCGCCCGAAGCGGGCCTGACACGCCGGCGGGCGGTCACCCCTTTCCCAGGGGTGACCGCCCGCACCGTGCCGCTCTCGTCCGGCTCAGGCGTTCGCCCGGCTCAGACCTCGGTCCGGTGGAAGTTCAGGAAGGACCGCGACGGCGTCGGACCGCGCTGCCCCTGGTAGCGGGAGCCGTACCGCTCCGAGCCGTACGGGTGCTCCGAGGGCGAGGAGAGCCGGAACAGGCAGAGCTGCCCGATCTTCATCCCCGGGTAGAGCTTGATCGGCAGGGTCGCGACGTTCGACAGCTCCAGCGTGACGTGCCCGCTGAAGCCCGGGTCGATGAAGCCCGCCGTGGAGTGCGTCAGCAGCCCGAGCCGGCCCAGGCTGGACTTGCCCTCCAGCCGCGAGGCGACGTCGTCCGGCAGCGTGATGACCTCGTAGGTCGACGCCAGCACGAACTCGCCCGGGTGCAGGATGAACGCCTCGTCGCCCTCCGGCTCGACCAGCCGGGTCAGGTCCGGCTGCTCCTCGGAGGGGTCGATGTGCGGATAGCGGTGGTTCTCGAAGACCCGGAAGAAGCGGTCCAGGCGCACGTCGATGCTCGACGGCTGGACCATCGCGGGGTCGAACGGATCGATCACCACCCGGCCGTTGTCGATCTCGGTCCGGATGTCCTTGTCAGAGAGCAGCACGCTTCGAGGTTACGTGCACGACGCGGCCCCGGACGAATCGCCCGGGGCCGCGGCTGTCACTTCTCTCCCGTGTCCGCCCTCGTCAGGCGAGGAACTCCGCGGCCTCCAGCCGCAGTGCCCGGGCCAGTTGCGGCTCGGACAGCTCCCGCACATCGGCCAGCACCGAGCTCCGCAGCCGTCCGCACTGCGGACACCTGATCAGCCGCCCGGGCCCCAGCCGGCCGGGTCCGAGGTTCTGCATCGGGAACGTGGTGGTGCTGAACAGGTGCCCCTCGGCACAACGAACGACGGCGCGCTGCTCCATCGGTCCCCTTCCCATCCTTACCCCAGTACTCACCCGTACTCATCGCCCCGAACGGCGGAGCCCCCGGGACCAGCGTCACATTAGGGGATGTACCGGACATTCCACACCAAGGCTCGCCGCCCCGCCCCCACCCGCCGGGGCACTCTCACGCGGCCCACACAGTACGCCCCCGCCCGCCCCCTCCGCCCCTCCGCCACAACCCCGCCCACCTGTGCGGCCGCGGTCACGGATGGGGTACAGTGAGGGACAGATCGAGCGGTCTCTGACGGCTCATCAGGCGGGCGTAGTTTAATGGTAGAACATGAGCTTCCCAAGCTTAGAGCGCGAGTTCGATTCTCGTCGCCCGCTCCATATCGAGAAGCCGCAGGTCAGCGACCTGCGGCTTCTCTGTTGTCCGGGGCGGTACCGGATCAGGGCTGGGACTGGAGCATCACCTGACGGAGTTCGGCGGTGCACATCATGTAGCCGTCCGGGGTCGGTACGCGTTCCAGGTAGTGGGCGAGGTCCGCGCCCAGGGAGAACACCCGTACCGGGGTGTCCGCGGCGCGTGCGGACTCCACCACGCGCTGTACTCCGTCCAGGACGGCGGGGTGGCGGGTCTGGTAGGAGTCGGCCACCAGGTGGTTGGTCCGGTCGGCGGCCAGGTAGAACTGCACCAGGTCCTTCGTGCCGACGAACAGCTCGCTGGCGCCCGCGGCGCAGAGTGCCCGGGTGGCGTGCACGGCCGCGGGCGTTTCGATGAACGCGGCCACGGGCACGCCGGCGGGTAACTCCAGATGCGCCATGAGCCGGGTGAACTCCTTCGCGTCGTTGAGGAACGGGATCGAGAGGTGCACGCGGCCCGCGTCATCGCCGAGCCGCGCGCGCAGGGAGCCGAGGACGGCGTGCAGGGCGTCCCGGTAGGCGGCCGAGCCGAGCAGCCAGCGGGCGCCGTGCAGGCCCAGCTCGGGGTTCGGTTCGACCGCTACCGGGGCCTGTTCGGTGACGCCGGCGGCGTGGTCGGAGCGCAGGTCGAGAAGCCTCAGGACCAGCCGCTGGTCGGGCAGGAGCGCCTCGACGAAGGTGCACAGCCGGTCCGCGACGGCCAGCCCGTAGGCCGCGATGTCGGCGGGGCTGCCGTGCAGGGCGTCGAGCGGGCGCAGGCCCGCCGCCAGGCAGAGGAACTCCTCGCGGATGAAGAAGGACTCGACCCGCTTCGCCTTCGGCCCGCACGAGTTGATCGTCTGGATGTCCTGGAGGTCCGCGATGACCGCGCACGCCGAGCCGAGGTCCTCCAGGGAAGGACTCCCGGCCCCCGCGCCCGCGGCCCCGGCGCCCGCGTCGGAGCCGAGGAAGACGGTCTGGCTCGCCAGGTTCAGGGTCACCTCGCCGACCAGGTCGGCGAGGTCCGCCTGGTCGACGCGGAGCACCGGAATGCCTCTGCCCCGGCAGAGGGACTGCATGTGGCCGGTCAGCCCGCCGGAACCGCAGATGACCGCGCGCGATGCCACTATCGCGTCGTACAGACCCGCATCGAGGGAAGGGGCGACGAGAATGGATCCGTCGAGTGGACCTCTTGTGCGGTTACAGGTGCCTTGCAGAACACTCTGTGTGCCACCGGTCAGTAGGAATCCCTGAATCCGTCGCCCGTTCAACTAGCCCTCCAGATGCTCGGTGTCCGAAATCCCGAGTTGTCGACGCAACTGCCGTGGCGTCACGGAGACGTCAGTGAGTCGTTCGACGGCGGCTCGGTTGACGACCGCCCTCATCAGGCGGTCGTGCCGGTGAGCAGCCATCGGGAGGGACGGAAGTTCGCCCATGGACCGGATGCAGGCGTCCAACCGGGAACCGAGCAGTTCTCGCTCACTTCGGGCCCGGGTGGCCAACCTCCCCACCTCCAGGACAACAGCCTCCTCGAATCCGTCCGGGGTCGCTTCCTCCGTGTTGCTGACGCAGCCACGGTAATGAGCCAAATCCCGTGCCAAGTCGCCTTCACGCAGTTCCAGCTGCTCGATCACCCGCGCGGCGACCGCGATTGAATGGTTCTTGATGGCGGCGAGATTGAAGGCGAACGCGCCGGTCCGGCCGCGCCGCACGATCTCGTCGCCCTCTCTCAGCACGCCTACCGCGGAGATCGGGCCGGCCGGTTCCCCGCCCTGGTTCAGCAGCGTTCCGTGTTCGTCGACCTCCAGGCCGCGCGCGGTGCGTTCATGGGGGACCGCGAGCCCCTTCCGGAGGAGATTGCGCCAGAGCGACCGGTCGACCCTGCTGTAGTCCGACTCGCGGCCGAAGTTGGACACCACGAGGTCGGCCTCGATGGCGTGTTTCTCCTCCGTGGCCGTGACCGAGACGACCAGCCGCCCCGAATCCGCGGGCGAGATCGCCTCCACATTTCCGACGACCAGCTTCACCGTCCCGTCCACCGGGTGGATCGCGCGTTCGATGACGGCCATCGTGTACTCCACGGCGCCGACCCGGAGTGCGGCTATCGCGGTACCGAACTCGTCCAGCAGGCGCCGCAGTTCCGCGGAGGGAATGCGTTCGATGACCTTGGGGAGATGCGGCTCCCACGCCTTGGTCACCCGTTCCGCGATCACCGTCGGGTCGATTCCGGGGTGTTCCCGGACGACCGTCGCGTTCGCCGTCTCCCACTCGGAGCGGATCCGGGCGAGGAACTCCTCGCGGTTGCGGTAGGGCTCCAGCAGCGTCTTCGGGCAGGGCAGTTGCAGGACCGCGTGCTCGTGCCCGCCGGGGTACGTGCGGAACATCGTCCCGGTCTTGGAGATCAGATGGATCCTTCCGGTGTGACCCTGGCGCAGCAGCAGGCCCGCCGAGTCGTACGCGCTCAGCACGGATCCGACGATCGCGACGGTCGCCTCGGGCGGGAGCGCCACGAGCCTGCGGACGCCGTCCGCGGAGTACGGGTTCCTGACGAAGGACGGGTGCTCGACGACGCCGGCGGCGAAGGGCGGATCCCTGAGTTCGAGGCCGGTCGCCAGGACGACGTGCTCGGCGAACAGGGTGGTCGCTTCCGCGTCCGGCCCGGCCTCGCCGTCCGTGGCAGGGCGACGCACCGTCACCTCGACGCCGGTGGGGCGTACGTCGATGTCGACCGCCTCGCCGTCCGCTTCGACGAGCACGACGCCGGGACACGCCTCCCGGGCGGCCTCGGCCAGCCGGTCGATCAGGTAGTCATGGAAGATCCGCCGGGGCGCCGGGCCCTGCTCGACGAACTCGAACCCGTCCCAGGGCGCCGGCCAGTCCCGGCGGTCGGCTTCGGCGTTGGCCCAGCGGACGAAGTCGAGGACGTCCTCCCGGAACACCGACATCCGGCCCGCCTGGATGTTGAACACATGGTCCCAGGGGTTGCCGTCCCGGTGGTAGGCGACACCGGCGGACCGGTAGTCGGAGCGCCGTTCGAGCAGGACGATTTCGAGCGGCCCGCGCGCGAAGCGGAGCAGTCGGATCGCCGTGGCGGTGCCGGCCAGGCCCGCCCCGACTATGAGAACTCTTGGACACGTGCCTGTGCGGCTCATGGTGAAGCCTTCCGTTCGAGCGACGGCACCCGGCTCTGTGGTCTCGCGCCGGGTGCCAGGGGCTGCTGATGGAGTGTGACTTCGTGCTCCGGCCGGTGATCCTGAGGAGATCGCGTCCGGAGTTGGTTCATGAGCCCAGAATGGCCTGAGAACAGTTCGCCTGTCGGGCTTTTGGCGCTGCCGGGGGCGAGGTCAGACGCGGGCGAGGGTGCGGATGGGGCGGGCGGTCAGGAGGGCGGTGGTGGTGAGGAGGGCGACGACCGCGCCGAGGAGGAGGACGCTGTCGGTGCCGAAGGCGTGGGCGGCGGGGCCGGCGAGGGCGCTGCCGATGGGGTACATGCCGACGGAGCCGGCCACCTCGTAGGCGTGGACGCGGTTGAGCACCTCGCCGGGGACCTGGGTCTGGACGCTGGTGGCCCACATGACGCCCCAGACGCCGGTGCCGGCGCCGACCGCGACCTGGGCGCCGGCGAGCAGCCAGAGCGGCCAGCCGAGGACGATGCCGAGCGGGTAGAGGGGGAAGGCCAGCATCGCCACGGCTCCGGCGGCGAGCGGGCGGGCCGGCTTGTAGCGGATCGCCAGCAGGCCGCCGGCCACCGTGCCCGCGCCCAGGGCGCAGTTGAGCAGGCCGAAGGCGGTGGCGCCGTGCTCGGGGACGATGACGCCGGCGGCCACCGACAGTTGCGGGCCCCAGGAGAGCACCGCGAAGACCATCCAGATCGCGATCACGCCCCAGAGCCAGCTGCGGGCGCGGAACTCCCGCCAGCCGACCGCCAGGTTGTGCCAGAGGCCGCCGCCGGCCGGCGGGGCGGGCACCGTCCCGAGCCGGAGCGCGAACAGGCAGACGGCGCTGGTCCCGTAGGCGACGGCGGAGATCACCATCACCCAGGCGGTGTCGCCGAGCCCGACCAGGACGCCGGCCAGCGCCGGGCCGCCCAGCCCGGTGAGCGCCTCGGAGGTGCGCAGCACGCCGTTGGCGCCCTGGACGTCGCGGGCGACCAGCGGGACGGTCGAGCCGGCGCCCGGCTGGAACATCGCGTTGGCGGTGCCGGCCACCACCAGCAGCGCGTACAACTGCCAGAGCCGGTCGACGCCGTGGAGGAACAGCAGGGCGAGCAGGACGTGCGCGGTGAGGTTGGCCAGGTCGGCGGCGATCATCATCCGGCGGGCGGTGAACCGGTCGGCGAGTACGCCGCCGAACAGCACCAGGCCGGCGAACGGGCCCACCAGGAAGGCCATCGCGTACCCGGCGGTGTCCAGGCCGTGGCCGCCGCTGAGCAGGCCGGCCGAGACGGCGACCGGCAGCATCGCCCAGCTGAGCAGGCCGGCGCTGCGGGCGGTGAAGTAGTACCGGAAGTTGCGGGACCAGATGGCGGGTTGCGGGGTCGGGGGCGCTTCGGCCAGGGGCGCTTCGGTCGGGGGTGCGTCGGTCGCAGGTGTTCCGGTCGCAGGTGTTTCGCAGGGGCGGTGGGTCAGGAGGTCGTCCATGCGGCCACCGTAGGGAGGCGGACCGGTGGGCCTCCGGTAGCCGGACCGGAGGCCGGCAGGCGCCGGACGCCTCGGCCGTACTAGCGCCGACCTGCGGTTTCGTCGCAGGTCCTGCGCTCCGGCGGCCGGACCGGAAGAACCGGGGAAACTGCCGGGGCGGCAGTTCCGCCGACGGCCATCGCCCGGGAGAGCCGCCGTGACTCGCGCCAGTGGCCGAACGCCCGGCTCCGCGCGCCGAGGGCCGCCTGCGCGTGGCCGAGCGCCAGGTGGCTGCGCGCCTCGCCGGGCCGGTGGCCGGTCTCGCGGTGCACGGCGAGGGCGGCGCGTCCGCTCTCCAGGGCGGTCCGCGACTCGCCCAGCCGCACCCGGACGCTGGCCAGCGCGTCGAGCGCGCAGCCTTCGAGCATCCGGAACCGCGCCTCGCGGGAGAACTCGACGGCGTGCTCGGCGGTGCGCAGGGCGGCCCGCGGGTCCAGCCGGGCCTGGACCGTCGCGAGTCCGACGAGCGCGGCGGCCTGCGGGAACCGGTCGTTCACCGACTCGGCCAGGCGCAGCGCCTCCCGGTAGCTGTCGGCCGCGTCGGCGGGCTGGTGGGCGCGCTCCTGCGCGGCGCCGAGCGCCAGGTGGGCGTTGGCCTCCAGCGCCCGGTTGCGCAGCGTCCGCGCGGCGGCGAGCGCGGCGTGGGCCAGCAGCCGGCCGGTGACGGTGTCGCCCAGGTCGGTGTAGGCGCCGGAGAGGCCGTTCAGGGCGACCGTCTCGCTGAACCTGTTGCCGTCGCGCAGATGGAGCGGGAGGGTGTCGCCGAGGACCCGGATCGCGTCGCCGGGGCGTCCCAGCGCCCGGTGGACGACGCCCAGGTTGGTGTGCGAGACCGCCTCGGCCCGGGCCGCGTCGAGGTCGTGGAAGTGCCGGGCCACCTGGGTGAAGTGCTCGGCGGCCTCGTGCAGCCGGCCGAGCTTCCAGCAGACCAGGCCGAGGGTGGCGAGGTCGTCGTCGGCGCCCTCCCGGCGGCCGGGCCCGGGGCGGCGCGGCCGGGCGGCGGCGGCCTCGGAGCAGTCGCCGCTGTGCATGCCGGTCGACAGACAGCCGTGCAGGTTCCCGGCCAGTCGGCCGGCGACGGCGCCGAAGCCGGAGCGGGAGGCCTCCAGGACGGCGCCGGCCAGGTTCTCGCGCTCGTGCTCCAGCCACTCCGCGGCCCGGCCGTGGTCCGCGAACGGTGGCGGAGACAGCGGTGCCGAGCCGGTGTCCTCGACGGGCGTGACGGGGAGCAGCAGCCGGGCTGCCGCGTCGGTGCGGTGCAGGTACCAGTCGAAGAGCCGCCGGCGGGCGGCGTGCGCCTCGGTGGCACCGGCCAGGTCGCGGGCGTAGCAGCGCAGCAGGTCGTGCAGCCCGAACCGGCCGGCCGCCCGTTCCCGCACCAGGTGGGCGTCGGCCAGGCCCGCCAGCAGCGCGGACGCCGCGGCCGGGGTCACCCCGGCCAGTGCGGCGGCGCCGTCCGCGGTGAGGTCCGGGCCGGGCGTCAGGCCGAGGAGCCGGAACATCCGCCGGGACGCGGCCGGGAGCGCGCGGTAGGAGAGGTCGAACGCGGCCCGCACGGTCGAGCGCAGGTCCCCTTCGACGCTCAGCCGGCCGAGCACGTCGCCGTCCGCCAACTCGGCGCAGTACTCGGCGATCCCGGTGCCGCGGGAGACCAGGTTGGCGCCGGCGATCCGGAGGGCCAGCGGCAGGCCGCCGCAGAGCCGGACGAGTTCGCCTGCCGCCTCCGGCTCGGCCGCGACCCGGCACGCGCCGACGGTGCCGCCCAGCAGTTGACGGGCCTCGTCCGGGCCGAGCACGTCCAGTCCGAGCCGGCGGGCGCCGTCTCCGGCCACCAGCCCGGCGAGCCGGCCGCGGCTGGTGATCAGCACGGCGCAGCCCGGGGCGCCCGGGATCAGCGGCCTGACCTGCTCGGCGTCGCGCGCGTCGTCCAGCACGATCAGCATCCGCCGGCCGGCGAGCAGCGTGCGGTACAGCGCCGCGGCCTCGTCCTGGTCCGTGGGCAGCCGGTCGGGCCGCACGCCCAGCGCCCGGAGGAACTGTGCCAGGACGTCGCCGGGGCGCAGCGCCGGGAGCCGGCTGTGGCCGCGCAGGTCGGCGAACAGCTGTCCGTCCGCGAAGTGCCGGCGTTGCGCGTGCGCCCAGTGCGAGACGAGCGCGGTCTTGCCGACGCCGGGCGGGCCGACCACCGTCACCAGGTGCGGTCGCCGCGCCGGGCCGGGGGCGACGAGGGCGTCCAGCTCCGCCAGTTGCCGCTTCCGCCCGACGTGGAGGCCGGTCGCGGCGGGCAGTTGGGCCGGGACCGGGGCGGGGGTGGAGGCGGTGGGCGCCGGGCCGACGGCCGGAGCGACGGCCGGGGCGAGGGGCGGCTGCCGGCGCAGCACCCGCAGACGGGCGTCGTGGACCTCCGGGCCGGGCGCGATGCCCAACTCCTCGTCGAGCCGGTCGCGCAGGCGGCCGAACACGGCGAGTGCGGCGGCCTGTTCCCCGCAGCTCGCGAGGGCGAGGATCAGCCGGGCGTGCAGGCCCTCGTGCAGCGGCTCGGCGGCCACCAGGTCCGACAGCAGCGGGACGGCCTGCTCGGACCGGCGCAGCCGCAGCGCTGCGTCCGCGTGCAACAGGGCGGCCCTGACCCGCCGTTCGTCGGCCGCCACCGCGGCCGGGTGCCGGCGCAGCACCGGGTCGGCGTCCGCGAGCACCGGGCCCCGCCAGCACCGCAGGGCCCGCGTCAGCGACTCGAACGCGCTCGCTTCGGCGCCGGCGGGGCCCGGTTCGCGGAACCGGTGCCGGGCCCGGTCCAGCAGTTCGTCGAACCGGCCGAGGTCGATGTCGCCCGGGGGCGCGTCCAGCCGGTAGCCGGTGGGCGTGCGGACGACGGTGGGCGGCGGGGCGCTCCGCGGGCCGTCGGGGTCCAGCAGCCGGCGGACCTGGCTGACGTAGCCGTGGACGAGGCTCTGGTGGGAGCCGGGCGGTCCGGACGGCCAGAGGGTGTCGGTGATCTCCTGCCGGGTGGCGGGCCCGGGGTGCTTGAGCGCCAGCAGGCCGAGCAGGCGGCGCACCATCGGGCCGGTGACCGGGACCGGGGTGCGGCCGTGCTGGAGGACGAGCGGGCCGAGGACCAGCAGCCTCGGCCGCCCGGCGCCGCGCGCCGGTTCGGTGCGGGCGGCGGTCAGCAGGTCCGCCAGCTCGCCGCCGGTCAGCTCCAGCACCTCGGCAAGCCGGCGCAGGGTGTCCGTCCGGGGCCGCCGGACCCGCCCGTGCTCGATGTCGCGCAGCGCCCTGGTGCTGATCCCGGCGCGCTCCGCGGCCGTCTGCTGGCTCAGCCCGGCCCGCCCGCGGAGCGCCTGGAGCCGTCCGCCGAACGCCTCGGGCCCGTCCGCCGTCCCTTCCGCCATGGCGTCCCCCTCGTCCGATGATCAGTGTGGACTGGACCAATCCGCCGGACAAGGGCCGTCGGGGGTGCCCGGGGGGTCAGGGACGGGGGTAGCGGCGGAGGAAGGCGCGGACGCCGGTGGTGACGGTGGTGCGGAGGGCGGCGTCGGAGAGCGGGACGGCGCCGTGGAAGGACTGGTCGGCCGCGCCGCTGAAGGTCAGGAGGGTGAAGTGGGTGGCGGCCTGGTCGGGGTCGTCGACGGTGATCAGGCCCTGGGCGGCGAGCCAGGCGGCGAGGACGTCGGGCGGGAGGTTGCCGTGCTCATCCGGGCGGGCGATGGCCCGGCGCTTCTCCGGCATGCGGCGTGGATGGGAAACGGGGTGCGGAAAGCAGGGAGGCGCGGAGCGAGTCCCCCCGGACTCGCTCCGCGCCGCGTCGACGCGCGGCTCTTCGCCGCTCCCCCCGATCGCCCCGGACTCCCGCCGTCCCCCCTGGCGACACTCTCCGGCGAGAGCGCTCCGCACAGGCCCGGCAAGCCCCCTTGAGGTGGGGCGTCGTTGATCATTACGGTAACAAACCGCATGGTTGGTTTGTCAATGCCCGAACCATGAACCACCAACGATCGGCGATGGTGCTCGGGATGGCAAGGGGTGGCCCGGTGGGCCGGGAGAAAAGGCCGGTGAGAGCCGGTTTCCGGGGGAGGGTGGGCGGCCGGGGCCGATGGGACCGGGACGTATGTTCGGAATCGGATAATCCGAACGGAATGTCGGTATCAGCGGAGCAGCCGGCGTTCCTTGGCGACGGCCACCGCACCCGCCCGGGTGTCGACGCCCAACTTGTCGTAGATCCGGCCCAGGTGGGTCTTGACGGTCGCCTCGCTGATGAACAGCGCACGGGCGATCTCCCGGTTGCCGAGCCCCTGGGCGAGCTGGGCGAGGATGTCCGTCTCCCGCTCGGTGAGCTGCGGCGCCGGGGCCCGCATCTGCGCCATCACCCGGGAGGCGACCGGCGGCGAGAGCACGGTGCGCCCCTGCGCGGCCGAGTGCACCGCGGCGAACAGCTCCTCCGGGCGCTCGGCCTTCAGCAGGTAGCCGGTCGCGCCCGCGCCGATCGCCCGGGTGATGTCGGCGTCGGTGTCGTACGTGGTCAGCACCAGGACGTGCGGGGCGTCCGGGGCGGCGGTGATCCGCCGGGTGGCCTCCACACCGTCGATGCCGTCGCCGAGCTGGAGGTCCATCAGCACCACCTGCGGGGCCAGCCGGGCAGCCAGCCCGACCGCCTCCTCTCCGCTGCTCGCCTCGCCGACCACCTCGATGTCGCCGGCGCTGGCCAGCAGGGCGAGCAGACCGGCCCGGACCACGGCGTGGTCGTCGCAGACCAGCAGCCGGACCGGGGACGGGGCGGGGGCGGAGGAGTTCATCGGACGGCTCCAGGTACTGGCGGGTGCTATCGGCGGTCGGGGGTGAGCGGGACGGCCGCGGAGACCACGGTGCCCTCGCCGGGCGCGCTCTCCACGGTCAGGGTGCCGCCCAGCTGGCGCAGCCGGGCGCGCATGGCCGGCAGGCCGTGGCCGCGGCCGGTGGCGGAGGAGGGGGCGGAGGAAGCGGCGGAGGAGGAGGCGGACGGCGGAGCGGAGGGGGTGAAGCCGCGGCCGTCGTCGGCGATGTCCAGGACGGCCTGGTCGCCGAGGAAGGAGAGGGTCAGCGCGGCGGCCGAGGCCCCGGCGTGCTCCCGGACGTTGGCCAGCGCCCCCTGGGCGATCCGCAGCAGCGCCGACTGCGCGGCGGCCGGCAGCGGCACCGGCGCGCCGTCCAGGTGGAAGCGGACCGGCAGCCCGCTCTCGGCGGACTCCCGCCCGGCGAGCGAGCGCAGCGCCTGGTCCAGGGTGCGGCCGTCGGCGAGCTCGGCGGGCGCGAGGTCGTGGACGAAGCGGCGGGCCTCGGCGAGGTTCCTGGCGGCCACCTCGGCGGCGGTGCGGACATGGCCCCGGGCGGTGGCCTGGTCGCCGTCCCAGGTGCGGTCGGCGGCCTGGAGCAGCATCTGCTGGCTGGACAGGCCCTGGGCGAGGGTGTCGTGGATCTCCATCGCCAGCCGTTCCCGCTCGGCCAGCGTGCCCTCCCGCCGCTCGGTGGCGGCGAGTTCGCGCCGGGTGCGGACCAGGTCGGCGATCAGCGCGCGCTGCCGTCCGGCCTGCCGCTCCATGTACAGGAAGACGCCGGTGGCCAGCGCGGCGACGGCGGGCGGCAGCAGCAGGAGGTTGGCGTCCACCGGGCCCGGCAGCCGGGCCTCGCCGACGACCACCAGCAGGGTGAGCGCCGCGACCAGCGGGACCGCCGCGGGCGTGGGCAGCGTCCGCAGGGCCGTGTAGACCAGCGGGACGGCGCACCAGGCGAAGCTCGGCGCCAGCAGCACCAGGACCACCCAGAGCACGGTCACCACGGCCAGCGGCCAGGGGCGGCGGCGCTGCCCGGGGGCGGGCGGGCGGCGGTGGGCGAGCCAGGAGCCGACCGGCTGGACGACGGCCAGCGCGGCGCTCAGCGCGAGCACCCAGGGGACGCGCGGGTTGTCCGGGTGGTGGGTGAGGTAGCGGCTGAGCGAGGTGGCGAGCAGGAGGAGGAACGCGGAGTCGAGCAGCACGGCCAGCCGGCCGGCGTCCGGGTCGAGGGCGGCGGGCGGGGCGGGCCGGGCGGGCGGGGAGGAGAGGGGGCCGGGGTGGTGCACGGGGCCGCTCCTCGCTCTCTCCGGGCCGGGGTGATCCTTCGATGGTGACCCGTCCGGCCGGGTGCCGCATCGACCGATCGGCTGACGGGTCCGTCGTCCATCATGCCCGGGCGCGGTGTCCGGACCGCCGATGTGGCGCGGGGGGCCTGGAACGAAGGATCGAATCCGTTCCCCCCACCGCCATCCGACGAGGAGCCGGACCATGAAGAAGACCTCCGTTCGAGCCAAGGTGCTGACCGGCACCGTCGCCGCCGCCGCGCTGGCCGCCGCCACCGTCGGCGCCGTCTCGGCGAGCGCCGAGGCCACCGACACCCCGGCCGTCGCAGCGGCCGCGGTCAGGACCGACGCCCAGAACAAGAACCTCGCCCAGACCACCGGCCTGACCATCGAGGCCGCCACCAGGGCCGCCCAGGCCACCCTGGACGCGGCCGCCAAGGCGGGCCAGCGCGTCTCGGTGGCGGTCGTCGACCGCGACGGCGTCACCAGGGTGCTGCTCAAGGGCGACGGCGCCGGCCCGCAGTCGCCGGAGTCGGCGGTCCGCAAGGCGTACACGGCGGTCTCCTGGAACGCGCCCACCTCGGAGCTGACCAAGCGCCTCGCGCAGGCGCCGAACCTCAAGGACATCCCGAACACGCTGTTCCTGGCCGGCGGCGCCCCGGTGCAGTCCAAGGGCGCGCCGGTGGCGGGCATCGGTGTCGCGGGCGCGCCGAGCGGCGACCTGGACGAGCAGTTCGCGCAGGCGGGCGTCGAGGCGCTCACCAAGTAGCACCGAACGGGCACCGGCCGACGGGACCGGCCGACCGGGCACCGGCCGTCGCCGAGGGCGCGCGGCCGGCCCGCGCGCCGGGGCGGACCCCCGACCGCCCCGGCGCGCCCCACCGCCCCCGGCGTGCTCCCCGTACGGGTGAAGGTCGCCCGGGTCGCCGCAGAACACGGGGTCGCCGGCGGAAAAGCCGCTGCCGCTGTCGGTGCCGCGTGGCAGGCTTCCCGCTATGACGGCGTGGACCCTCAACGACATCGAACGTGCGATCCGCTCATCCTGGGGTGTCGACACCTGCGCGCCCGAGGACCAGGCCCACTGGCGTCCCGACAATCCCGCCCACGGCCAGTGCCGGGCGACCGCCCTGGTGGTGCACGACCTGCTCGGCGGCGAGCTGATGATGGGCGAGGTGTACACCGGCGGGGTCCGCACCGACCTGCACTGGTGGAACCGGTCCGCGGCCGGCGCCGAGGTCGACATGGCCCGCTCGCGCTTCGGCCCGGACGAGCGGGTCGGCCCCGGCCGGCCGGTCGCCCGCCCGCAGCGCCCGGGCCGGCTGCAGGCCCAGTACCAGCTGCTGCGCCACCGGGTCGTCGCGCACCTGGAGGCCGGCTCGGCGGACGGGCGGCACGCTGCCGCGGCCTGACCGCCCGGCGGCCTGAGCGTACGGCGGCCCGGGCCACCCGGCACCCGGGCGGCCCGGCGAGCTGACGTACAGTCGGCTGATCGTGGCCGGACGACCGCTCCGGCCGCCGGACGACAGCGGGAGTGCGCGATGAGCGGGATGACGGTCGGCTTCGTCGGACTGGGCGCGATGGGCCAGGGCATGGCCGCCAACCTGGTGAAGGCCGGGCACACCGTCCGGGTCTGGAACCGCTCGCCCGGAGCGGTGGCCGCCATGGTCGGCAGGGGCGCGCTGGCCGCCGACGGACCGGCCGACGCCTTCGCCGCCGACGTGGTCGTCTCGATGCTCGCCAACGACGCCGCCGTGGAGCGCCTGCTGCTCGACCCCGCCCTGCTGGAGGCCGCCACGGCCCGCGTGCACGTCAACATGGCCACCGTCTCGGTCGCCCTGGCCGAGCGTGCCGAGGCCCTGCACGCCGAGTACGGCATCGGGTACGTCGCCGCGCCGGTGCTCGGCCGCCCGCCAGTGGCCGAGGCGGGGGAGCTCAACATCCTGGCCGCCGGGAGCGCGGAGTCGCTGGCGGCGGTCGAGCCGCTGTTCGCCGCGATGGGCCGGCGCGTCTGGCACTTCGGTGAGCGCCCGGGCCAGGCCAACACCGCCAAGATCAGCACCAACTTCCTGCTGGCCTGTGCGATCGAGTCGATGGCCGAGGCGTGCAGCCTGGCCGAGGCCAACGGGGTCCGGCCGACCGATCTGATCGAGATGCTCAGCGGGACGCTCTTCCCGGGGCCGATCTACTCCGGGTACGGCTCGATGGTCGCCGAACGCCGTTACGAGCCCGCCGGGTTCAAGCTGCCGCTCGGGCTCAAGGACGTCGATCTCGCGCTCTCCGCCGGTGCGGCGACGCATGTGCCGCTGCCGTTCGGCAGCGTGCTTCGGGACGCGTTCCTGGACGCGCTGGCGCACGGGGACGGCGAGAAGGACTGGGCCGCGGTCGCGGCCGTCGCGCGGCGGCGGGCCGGGCTCCCGGAGTAGCGCGGCCGGGAAGGGCCGGGAAGGGCCGGGACAGGGCGCGGCGAGGGGGCCGGCGGGGGCGGCGCGGGCTCGCGGGGCTTCGCCGGAGCATCGGGCGAGGCAGAACAAAACCCCTGTCACGGGGCAGAGTTGGGCCAATCGGGCAGAGCGGGCCGGCGATCGGGCGGAAACCGGCACCCGCCTTCCGGAGCCGCCGGAGGCTTCGGTAGTCTCCGTCGGACTTTCAGCTTCGCGGGGGGATCGCGGCTCGGACTGCCGCCTGGTCCTTTCGCGCCCCCGGGCCGCGCCCGGACACTCTCGTGAGGTCTCCCTTGTCCATCTCCGTACCTCGCAGTCTCGCCCTGGCCGGCGCCGCCGCGCTGGCCGCCTCGATGGCGCTGGCCGGCGCCCAGGGCGCGGTGGCCGCCGCCACCACCGGATCGTCGCCCGCCGCTGCCGCTGCGCCGCAGGCCGACAAGGCGAGCGCCCGCGCGCTCGACCTGTCGCTGGACGGGGTGCCGCGCACCTTCGTGGCCGGCGGTGACACCAAGCTGTTCAACTTCACCGTCGACAACAACACCAAGCACGACTTCGTCTACTACCCGCTGCTCAAGTTCAAGAACCCCAAGGGCTCGCTGCGCGGCGAGCACCTCAAGGTCGAGTACCAGTTGCCCGACGGGCTGGACAAGACGAAGGCCTGGCTGCCGGCCAAGCCCGCGCCGGGCGGTGGCGAGAGCGACGACGACGGCGTGCTGTTCCTGCTCGCCAAGCTCATCGACGGGAGCCTGCCCGACTACAAGAACTCGCTGCTCGCGGTCAACAAGGGCAGCAGCCTCACCGTCACCGTGCGGGTCTCGGTCACCAAGGACGCGCCGCTCGGCACGGCCGGCGTCGTTCCGGTGGTCTTCGCCGCGAAGGCGGAGGGCAACAAGCCGTCCGGGCAGGGCGAGTTCCTCGGTGACGGCTCGTGCGGCGACCGCTTCAAGATCGTGGCCGGGGGCGGTCCGAAGCCGAGCCCCACCGCGACGCCGACCACCGCCAAGCCGACCACCCCGAGCGCGAGCCCGACCGGCAAGCCGACCACCTCGCCGTCGGCGACCACGACGCCGTCCGCCACTGCGACCCCGACCCCGACCGGCAGCCCGAGCGCCACGACCACGGCCACGGCCACGCCGAGCACGAGCACCAGCCCGTCGGCGACCGGCACCCCGTCGGCCACCGCCACGCCGTCCGCGACCGCGACGCCGACCGCCACGTCGAGCACGACGCCGAGCGCCACCCCGAGCGGTACGCCGACCGAGACCACGACGCCGTCGGGCAGCGCCTCGCCGAGCGCGTCGCCGAGCGCGTCGCCGAGCACCTCGCCGACCTCGGGCACGAGCGCCTCGCCGACCGCCCCCACCGCCGCCCCGACGACCCCGGCCGCCCCCGGCGACACCGAGGGCGACGACGAGACCGGTGCCCGTCAGCCGATCGACTTCCCGGTGAAGGTCCCGGCCATCGCGCCGATGCCGATCACTCCGGAGGCCGTCGTCCAGGCCCGGTCCAACGCGGACAAGGCCCTGGCCGTCACCGGTGGCGGTGACGACACCACCGGCATCGCGATCGCCGGCGGCGCCGTCCTCGCGGCCGGTGTCGGCACCCTGGTGGTGCTCCGCCGCCGTCGCACCGCGCAGCAGGGCTGACCCCCGCCGCCGCGCCACGACGCACCAAGCCCGCCCGTGTCCCCGGTCCGCCGGGGGCACGGGCGGTTCCGTTCCCGGCCGCGCCGGAATCGGACTTGACCCTGACGACAAGGCCGACCGGGAGCGGATCAAGGCCGAGACGGACGCGCTCAACGCCCGCCTGGCCGAGCTCTTCACCGACGGCGGCGCCGCCACGGACGCCGCCGAGGCCCACCGGCAGCACATCCGCGAGAACCTCCACGACGGCACCTTCGAGATCCACCGCGGCATCGCCGGGATGTACCTGGCCGACCCGCGCTTCACGAAGGTCTACGAGGACCTCGCCCCGGGCCTCGCCCAGTGGCGGCACGACGCCATGCCCGCCAACGCGGACCTGTGCGGTGGCGGGCAGGAGTAACGGCCGGCGGGCAGGCGTGGCGGACGGCGGCCGGCGGGCGGCGCGCCGCCGTCCCGACCGGAACGATCGGAGTCGGTGGGACACCGATCGTTCCGGACAGTGCGAAATTTTCTTCGAACGCCCCGCAACCCCGGCGGCACTTGGACGTCTGAAAGGGTGAGGGCCGATCCGGCGCGGCTGCGACCGGGCCGGAGCCGGGCCTCGTCCAGGCCGAGTCCGACTACCACGGGGAACCCACCATGCGCCCGTCCACTGTCCGGCGTCTCGTCAGCACCGTTCCGCTGGCGGCCGTCGTCGCCGGTGCGGCCGGCTACGCGCTGCTCCCGGCCGAGACCGGGGTCAGCATCGCCCCGGTACCCGCGGAGGCGGCGCCGGGCGGGGCGGCGTCGATGCGCTCGACGATGGTCGCGCCGGTGCCCGAGGCGTCCGCGCCGGTGTTCGCCGCGGTGTTCGCGGCCGGGCCCGCCGCTCCCGCGCCGCCCGGGGCCGCCCCGGTTCCGGTGCCGGGCCCGGGCGGCGCTCCGGCGGGCGGGTTCCTCCCCGCCGCCGGCGCCCCGACCTGGCCGGGGGAGCTGCCCAACGGGGCCGCCGAGCAGGTCGACGTCGCGATCCGCCCGCTCTCCGGCGGCTGGGAGACCCGCGCCGACGGCAGCTACCTCGACTTCCAGGTGACCTGGACCAACACCACCGGGCAGCGCTACGACGAGGTCGTCCCGGTGGTCCGGGTGCTCCCGTACGACCATCCGACCGCCGCCGCCCGCCCGGGGGCGCCGGTCAAGGGGACGCTGGACCGCAAGGACCTCGACGAGTGGCGCGAGGTGAAGCTCAACCAGCCGGGCGTGGGCAGCGGCCCCCAGCAGGGCGCCTTCGCGCTCGACCCGGGGGAGAGCCGGACGGTCCGCTACCGGCTGACCCTGGTCGACGGCGCCCTGGCGGGCCGGCTGCCGATCACGGCCGAGGGCTGGGTCCGCCGCGGTGCCAGGACGGTCAGGGCCGGCGGCGCCGACGTCCGGGTGAACGTGACGGTGGCCCGGCCGGTCCGGCTGGCGATGACGAAGCCGACCGACATGGTCGTCGGCCGGGTGGCGTCCGAGCTGACGCTGGAGCTGACCAACCTGGACGCGTCCGGCGACCGCGCGGTCGCCCCGGCCCTCGTGGTGACCGACCCGGTCGGTCCGGGCCTCCGGCACGGCCTGGTGCCGGAGGACCTGATCGCCGAGGTGCTGGCGGACGGCGAATGGCGCCGCCTCCCGGGCACTCTCGACGCGGACGGCCTGGTCGAGCTGGACACCACGGGCCTGACCCGGGCGCTGGCGCCGGGGGAGACCATCGCGTACCCGTTCCGGTTCAACCTGCCGAAGGGCTGGACCGCGGGCAACGGCCTGGAGATCGAGGTGGGCGGAACGTTCGACGGCGAGGCCCTCCCGGCGCGGAAGTTCAAGCCGCGGATGACCTGGATGCCGGAGGACATGCCGAAGGTGCCGTTCTAGCCGGGGCGGCGACCCGGCCGGCCGGCTCCCCGCGGGGGACCGGCCACCCCATGACGAGTCCTGACGCACCGGCGCCCCGCCGGCCCACCGTCGGGGGGAAAGCGATGACGGATGTCCATGGCCATCGGGCCGGCCGAGCGGGCCGCCCAGGGGCGGGTGCGGACCCTGCGCGGGCTGGTGCGGCTGCTGTTCGGCGCCAGGGAGGCGCAGGGCGCGGGCGGCGAGGTGCTCGACGTCCCGGTCCCCGCGCGGTCGGCCGGACAGCGCCGCGCCGGGTTCCGTCTGCTGCCCGGCGGCGGCCGGGCGGGCGAGGCCGGGCCGACGCTGACCGACCTCTACCTCACCCACCGGCTCAGCCTGGTCCGCCTCGCGGTGCTGCTGGTCGACCACCAGGACCAGGCGGAGGACGTCGTGCAGGAGGCCTTCGCCAAGCTCTACCAGCGGCACGGCGAACAGCTGGAGGACCTGGAGAACGCGCTGGCCTACCTGCGCACCGCCGTGGTCAACGGCGCCAGGTCGGTGCTGCGCCGCCGCCGCACGGCCCGTGAGTACGTGCCGCCCCACGAGGCGGACGCGCCGTCGGCGGAGGACCACGCGGTGCTCCACGACGAGCACCGTCGGGTGCTGGTCGCCCTGCAGTTGCTGCCCCCGCGCCAGCGCGAGGTGCTGGTGCTGCGCTACTGGTCCGACCTGTCGGAGTCGGAGATCGCGGAGATCCTCGGGGTCTCCCGGGGCACCGTGAAGTCCACCGCCAGCCGGGCCCTGGACGCCCTGGAGAAGAAGCTGGAGGACGCCCGATGAGCGACGAGCGGCGCCCCACGGCCGACGGGGAGCACGGCGACGGCCGTCCGGGCCCGAGCGGCGAGTCCCCCGTGGAGCGGCTGCTCCGGGAGGCCATGGCGGCCCGCGTCGCCGGGATCACCAGCCAGAACCTGCGCCCGGCCGCCCCGCCCCGGGGGCCGCGCTCGCGCCGCCGGCCCGCCTATCTGGTGGGCCTGCCGTTGATGGGGCTGGTCGCGGCGACGGTCATCGGCGTGCTGACCGTTCCCTCCGACACCCTCGCCGACAAGGGCGACGACGCGCCGGCGGCGACGATGAGCGGCAGCCCCGACCCGACCCTGGGGACGGACGCGTCGCCGACCGCGCAGCACCCCGGCGAGGCCGGCCGTCCGGCCGGGACGCCGGGCGAGGGCCTGGCCCCGGGGGCGGCCGGTACGGACGCGGCGGCCGCCCCCGGGGGTGCGGGCGGAGCCGGCGGCGCGGGGGGCTCCGGCGGTGCGGGGGACGCCCGGCCGGGGGGCGCGGGGACGGCCGCCCCGCAGCAGGGCGGGACGGCGGGCGGCGCGCCGCCCGGCGGCGAGCCGTCCACCGCCGCGGGCGCGGGGCAGGACCGCCCGTCCCAGGGCATCGCGCTGAGCTTCGACGGACTGGCGGGCAGGGACGCGATCGTCGGCGCCGGCTGGGTGACGTTCTCGGTGACCTGGCAGAACACCACCCAGCAGGCGTACACGACGGTGGCGCCGGTGGTGTCGGTCCGGGCGCTGACCGACCCGGTCGGCGCCGACCGCACGGTGCGCGCCCAGTTGCAGCGCGAGGACGAGGGCGGCTGGACGGAGGTCCCGCTGACCGAGGCGTCCGGCGCCTACCTGGCCTCGGGCGACGCAGTGGCGTTCGCGCTGGCCCCGGGGGCCTCCCGGACGGTCCGCTACCGGCTGGACCCCTGGATCGACAGCGCGGAGGGGACCCTGCTGATCGAGGCCCTGGCCCTGCTGCCGTCGGTGCCGCAGCGCACCGAGGAGGCGTCGGCGCTGACCGCCGTCCGGCTGACCAGCGCCCCCGCCGCCGGCCGGAGGGCGCCGGAGGTCACGATCACCGCCCAGCCGGGCGCCGCCGGGACGGCCGGCCGGGACCAGGTGCCGTTCACCATGAACGTCCGCAATCCGGGGACGGCGCCGCTGGCCTCGGTGGTCCCGACGCTGGTGATGAGCGGACCGGAGGTGCTGGGAAGGATCGTGGTCCAGGCCCAGTACGGCGCGGAGGGGGCGCGCACGCTGCCGGTCGTCCCGAACGGGCAGGGGACGTGGACGGTCGACACCTCCCTGCTGGAGCGGCTGGTCCGTCCCCAGGAGTCGACGTCCTTCTCGTTCCGGCTCAGCGCGCCGGACGACTGGCCGCACGACCTCTACCGGTTCGACCTGATGGTGGGGGCCAAGGGGGACGGCCAGGCCGCCAAGCCGGTGGTCATCCGCCCGGGGTTCACCTCCTCGGCCCGGTGACCGCGCCTCCCTGAGCGCCGACGGCGGTCCGGACACGCGGGGCCGTGCTGGCGCGCCCGTGGGCACCGGACAGCGAGGGCATCCACCGCTCGACCTCCTCGGCGCCCACCCGCAGGCCGGCCGAGAGGTACA